>JBFYPM010000178.1:0-8527 GCA_041303295.1 Bacteroidales bacterium | reverse complement strand
GACATTCCACATCGGTACTTTCTTCATGTATTCTGAATAGTCGTTACCGAACTTCCTAATGTTGTATTCACTTTCCTTCCTGGCTGCCATCCAGAAGCAGAAAAGTGATAAGAGGCTTAGGGTCAGTGAAACAACAGACTGAAAGACCATAGTCATTGCCAGACTCCATATTGCCAGCCCGAGTGTCATAGGCTGGCGGATCAACCCGTAAATACCACTCTTTATTATTGTCGTAGTATCAGTGAAATCATTGCCTTTGGGCTCGCCCTTACGACTTAGTCCTTTTATAGAACTGATCACCAGAATAGCTGAAGGAACATAGAGCAGCCATCCAATAACCTCTAACCAGGCGATATCATAATGGTTCCAGGCTCCAGAAATGCCAACTGTCAGTTCAAGGGCCGGCACGCTGAAAAAGAGAGCTAACCCTGTATGCATATACAACTCACTGGTTATATTATTTTTGATTGCATGGACTATGCACAGACCATTAGCGAACCAGATAATCGTGCAGAGAACGATACAAATCCATATAATACCCATAATTTTCTCCTGTTTCCGGACTTCTGTGTGCCTTACATCCTATCTGACCTGATAATGCGGCAAAGCCTATTCAAAATATGTGAGAACCCGCTCAGTTATGAATATCCTGTCATAGTCGTGATCTTTGAAGATAGCCCTCACCCAGTTGCCCCTGTCTACCTGTTCGATTGTGATAGTGTACAGGGTTTTGATTTTCCCTTCGGCGTCAGTGTAGTTTACTTTCGACATGAACCCTGTTTCGCTATACTCTAACTCCATTTTGCCTTCCAGTGTACCGTCAGGCCCATAACCGACTGTGGAGGTCAGCAGGCCGAGATCATTATATACGTATTCGGCTGAGCCCTGCAACTCTCCCGCGGGATTGAACCCCCGCACCCTGATAGTGTCGTTGATATCCGTTCCAGCCTGATCAAACCGCTGCCTGAGGGTGTCGGTGAGCCCGTCGAAGCTCTCATAAAGAGTAGGCAGACCATCACCCTGCAGATTAATTATGACATATGATTTAAGTGTGTCTCCTGATCTTAGTTCAGCCCTTGTAATCAACTCGCTGATCTTAATCATGTCCCGCCGGGTGATGATACCGTCGTTCTCATCAATAGTGGTGCATGATACCAGGTTGCCGCCAGCATCAAACTCTGCCCTGTAGTCATTGGAAATATTCATGCTGTCAATTTCATGCATAGTAAGTCTTGCGCCCCTAATATATGAGTCGCCATCCGGGATTGCCCAATAACCCTTTTCAACCACAGATTCAACCTTTCCGTTCAGTTTTTCCTGGAAAGTAGAGACTGGCGTGAAGTCGCCCAGCCTGGTGTAGGCATCGGTTTGTTTCTTCTTGCAGCCGGCAGCTGCGATGAGAACTAATACTACGAGATAAATCAGTCTTTTCATCAGTTCGGTCGTTAGTTAATAATGGGAAGTTTGATAGTTGATTTTATTAAATTATTGATCTTTAGGCTTAAAATTCCCATGCAATTTACACCCCTTTATCGTTTATGTCAAGTTTTCAGGAATATTTGACAAAATATTTTAGGTCCCCGATTCATGGTAGCAAATTCAACGAACTGAGGTTTTTGTTACGGGCTCATTTCTTAACGCTCGCCCCACTATTGCCTGTTAAGACTGAAGACTGCCGTCACGATCCGCCAGCCGGCGGATGCGGGATTGAGTCTCCTCCTGTGTCGGAGCCTCAAACTGCCGACTGAAGACTTCATTAGGCCCTCCCTGCAAGCTGGCTCCGTCTCCGCCAGCTGGCGGATCGGCCCTCTACTGCCTATAGCCTGACTCCTGCTGCCTGCTTTTTACTATCTTTGCGCCAAACAAACCGCAATATGATTACAAATGACCAGATAAAAGACCTCATTGAGCGCCGGGATGCGTTAAGGAGGTATCTTTGACGTCGACGGCCGACTTAAGGAGATAAAAGAAAAAGAGGAGATCACCCACGCCCCGGGCTTCTGGAATGACCCTAAAAAAGCCGAGGAGCTAATGAAGGAGATATCCGCCGTAAAGAGCTGGACCACAGCCTTCGCTACCGTAGACACCGCCGTCGAGGACCTTATCGTCCTCAACGACTTCTTCCGCGAGGGCGAGGCCACCGAAACCGAGCTGGTACAGCAGTTTGATAAGACCCTTGTCGCCGTTGAGAGACTCGAGCTCCGCAATATGCTCCGGCGCGAGGAGGATCAGCTGGGAGCTGTACTGAAGATCAACGCCGGTGCCGGCGGCACCGAGAGCAATGACTGGGCACAGATGCTCATGCGCATGTACCTCATGTGGGGCGAGAGCAACGGATACAAGATCACCGAAGCATACTACCAGCCGGGCGATGAGGCCGGCATCAAGACCGTCACCCTGGAGTTCGAGGGAGAGAATGCCTATGGCTTCCTCAAGAGCGAGAACGGGGTACACCGCCTGGTGCGCATCTCCCCCTTTAACTCACAGGGCAAGAGACAGACGACATTTGCATCGGTCTATGTGGCGCCGCTGGTGAATGATGACATAGAGGTGGAGATCAACCCGGCCGACATCACATGGGAGACATTCCGCTCATCGGGAGCCGGCGGTCAGAACGTCAACAAGGTGGAGACAGCAGTACGCCTGAGACACGCCCCCACGGGCCTCGTCATAGAGAACCAGGAGACGCGATCACAGGGTCAGAACAAGGAGAACGCCCTCCGCCTGCTCAGATCGCACCTCTATGAGATGGAGCTGAGAAAGAGACAGGAAGAGATAGCTAAAATAGAGGGAGCAAAGAAAAAGATAGAGTGGGGATCCCAGATACGATCATATACACTTCATCCATACAAGCTGGTGAAGGACCTGCGTACAGGATACGAGGTGGGGAATGCCCAGGCAGTACTTGACGGTGGTATCGATGAGTTCATCAAGTCATACCTCATGGAGTTCGGCGGGAGCCACGGCACCTCATGATAAATAGCATGGTTTAATCACCTGACAATCCTTTTATTTACACTTTCAGGAACAGCATACTCAATGGACAAGAAAGAAAAGTTATTTGAGAAGTTTCCACCCGTCACCACAGAAAAATGGATGGAAAAGATCACGGCTGATCTCAAGGGTGCCGATTTCAGGAAGAAGCTCGTGTGGAAAACACGCGACGGCCTGGAGGTAATGCCATTCTACAGGCAGGAGGATCTTGATAAGCTAAATCACAAGGGATTTCTTCCGGGAGACTACCCCTATGTCAGGGGAGCGCGTATATCTGACAATAGATGGCTCGTCAGGCAGGATATCGCTGTCACTGACTATGACGCTGCCAACGCCACAGCCCTCAACATAATGATGAGAGGGGTCTCCTCGCTTGGATTTGTGCTATCAGAACCGCAATCAGCCACTGCCGATAATATATCACTACTGCTCAAGAGCATCCACCTTGAGAGCGTGGAGGTGAACTTCATCACCACGGGCATGGCAAAGGAGCTCTTTGCTGCTGTGGCTGCAGCCCTCCTGACAGCAGGTGCAGACACCAGCAAGGTAAGGATGACAATCGCCACCGATCCTCTCGGCCGGCTGGCTGCAAATGGCAAGCTGTGCATCCCTGCTGAACAGGGTCTCGACTACCTTGCCGACCTTGTAAAAGAATCGGTTAAGGTACCGGGGATGAAGTGCCTGGAGCCCTCCGGAACGGTATTCAGCAACGCCGGTGCAGGACCCGTGGCAGAGCTTGCCTTCGTCCTGGCACTCGGGAATGACTACATGGCCGCGCTGACAGCCAGGGGCATCAAGCCCGAAACGGCAGCAAGGACAATGAAATTCACCTTCGGTATAGGCCCGGACTTCTTCCCGGAGATAGCCAAACTGAGGGCCGCAAGGATGCTATGGGCAGTGATTGTCAAAGCCTGGGGCCCGAAGCAGGAGCAGGATACAATGATGGATATTCACTCGGTCACCGGCAGATGGAACAAGACACTGTATGACCCTTATGTCAATATGCTCAGGACACAGACTGAAGCCATGTCAGCAGTGCTGGGAGGCGCCGGATCAGTCACCGTCGAACCCTTTGACGCAGTCTTCCGCAACGCCGACGAATTCTCCGAAAGGATAGCCCGCAACCAGCAATTGCTCCTGGCAGAAGAGTCACACCTTGACAAGGTGGCTGACCCCGCTGCAGGTTCCTATTACATCGAGGAGCTTACTTCGATGATGGCACACGAGGCATGGAAACTATTTCTGGAGATTGAGAACGAGGGTGGCTTCCTGCAGTCGTTGCGTAATGGAACCATCCAGAACAAAATAAAGGCTGCAGCAGACCTTCGCAAAGGCGATGTAGCAAGAAGAAAGGAAATCCTACTGGGTACAAACCAGTACCCGGCCTTCGGTGAGCATACCGCACCGGCACATGATCACGGCAGACTTTTCCACGCAACCGCAACCGGCACCGCAACCGGCACCGCAACCGGCACCGCAACCGCAACCGCCTCAGCGGAGGATGAAGAGGTAATACCCATCAAACCATCACGTGGCGCTGAGGAGTTCGAGAAACTCAGGCTGGCAACCGAAAGTTCTCAACACAGGCCCCTGGCCTTCATGCTTACTATCGGTAACCCTGCCATGCGCAGTGCCCGGGCGCAGTTCTCCTCCAACTTCTTTGCCGTGGCAGGCTATGAGGTGAGAAACAATAACGGCTTTGAGACAGTATCCGAAGGCGTCAATGCCGCACTTGAATCCAAAGCTGATATAATCGTCATCTGCAGCTCGGATGATGAATATGCGATAATAGCACCCGAGATCTTCAGGATGGCGACAGGCAGGGCTATAGTGGTTGTTGCCGGAAACCCGCCATGCACTGATGCACTCAGGGCCGAAGGTATTGAACACTTCATCAGCATACGCTCGAATGTGCTTGAGACCCTGCAGATGTTTAACAGGACACTGGGAATAAACTGATCAGAGATGAGCAAAAGACCGAAATTCGCAGAGCATGACCCCTTCAGGGCTGCAGCGCCCTCAAGAAATATTCAGAAGTGGGAGAGAGAGAATGGTGTCAGCCCTGCCTGGGAGACACCCGAACGTATCCGTCTCAAGAGCGTTTATTCGCATGACGATCTGCATGGCATGGAGCACCTGAACTACGCGGCAGGACTACCACCATATCTTCGCGGGCCCTATTCAGCTATGTACGCCATGATGCCATGGACTATCAGGCAGTATGCCGGGTTCTCCACGGCGGAAGAGTCCAATGCTTTCTACCGCAGGAACCTGGCGGCAGGACAGAAGGGACTGTCAGTTGCCTTCGATCTTGCAACACACCGCGGCTATGACTCTGACCACGAAAGGGTTCAGGGTGACGTAGGCAAGGCTGGTGTGGCCGTAGATTCGGTCCTTGACATGAAGATTCTCTTCGACCAGATACCCCTTAACCAGATGTCGGTCTCAATGACAATGAACGGCGCGGTGTTGCCTGTCATGGCCTTTTATATAGTTGCCGGCCTGGAGCAGGGCGCAAAGCTCGAGGAGCTACAAGGCACCATACAGAATGACATCCTCAAGGAGTTCATGGTGCGTAACACATACATCTATCCTCCTGCCTTCTCAATGCGTATCATTGCGGATATTTTCAGGTACACCTCCGAGCGGATGCCAAAGTTCAACAGCATCTCCATCTCTGGTTATCACATGCAGGAAGCTGGTGCCACAGCTGATCTGGAGCTTGCCTACACTCTTGCCGACGGGCTTGAATACCTTCGTACGGGTGTGAACACCGGGCTTAATATCGATGATTTTGCCCCGCGCCTCTCGTTCTTCTGGGCCAGCGGGATGAACTTCTTCATGGAGATAGCCAAGATGAGGGCAGCACGCATGCTCTGGGCAAAGATCGTCAGTGAATTCAACCCCAGGAACCCCAAGTCGCTGGCACTGCGCACCCACACCCAGACCTCAGGGTGGAGTCTCACCGAACAGGACCCCTTCAACAATGTGGGGCGTACATGTATTGAGGCGATGGCTGCGGTTCTCGGCCATACACAGAGCCTGCATACCAACGCCCTGGATGAGGCCATAGCACTGCCTACCGACTCCTCCGCGCGGATAGCACGCAACACACAGATATTCCTCCAGGAGGAGACCGGCATCGTCAAGGCCGTTGACCCATGGGCGGGTTCGTACTATGTGGAGACGCTCACCGAGGAGCTGGCACACAAGGCATGGGAGCTGATACAGGAGGTGGAGAGCCTCGGCGGGATGGCCAAAGCCATTGAGTCAGGCATTCCCAAGATGAGGATAGAGGAAGCTGCTGCCAGGGCCCAGGCCAGGATCGACTCCGCGGCACAGACAATCGTGGGCATAAACAAATACCGGCTTGAAAAAGAAGATCCGCTGGAGATACTTACAGTTGACAACAGCGCCGTCCGCGACTCCCAGATCATAAGGCTGAAACAGCTCAGGGCCGGACGAAATGAGGAAGAGTGCAGGAAGGCTCTCGATGCCATCACCCGCGCAGTGGAGACAGGAGAGGGGAACCTCCTTGAACTGGCTGTGGATGCAGCATCAAAGAGAGCCACCCTTGGTGAGATATCATTTGCATGTGAAAAAATAGCAGGGAGATATAAAGCTGTGATAAGAACAATTTCAGGAGTATATTCATCAGAATATAAGTCAGATTCAGATTTCGAGGAGGCAAAAGCCCTGGCGGCAGAGTTCGCTTCAAGAGCCGGAAGACAACCACGCATCATGATTGCAAAGATGGGACAGGACGGTCATGACCGCGGAGCGAAGGTAATATCCACAGGATACGCTGACATAGGGTTTGACGTGGACATCGGGCCGCTGTTCCAGACCCCGGCAGAAGCTGCCCGTCAGGCAGTGGAAAACGACGTACACCTGCTGGGTGTCTCCAGCCTGGCGGCAGGACACAAGACGCTCATTCCCCAGGTAATCAGTGAACTGAAGAAGCTGGGTCGAGAGGATATCCTCGTAATTGCCGGAGGGGTTATCCCGCCGCAGGACTACCAGTTCCTGTATGATGCAGGGGTGGCTGCAATCTTCGGCCCGGGAACATCGGTGTCGAAAACAGCGAAACAGATATTATCTTTGCTGTTGCAGACTGTATGAGAATAATCCCCATCATAACCCTAATAGCAGCCCTTGCCGTCATGGCCGGATGCAGCAGCGCCCGGAAAACCCGTACCGCACCCTCAGCGCCTGCCCCGCCGGCTGCCCCGGAAGCGCCAGCGCCGGCAGAAACATATCCTGAGGTGGCACCTTTTGGCAATGCTGCTCTTGCAGGAAAGCCTGGAGAGGAGGAAGACGCTGCCGCCCACGTATGGGATTTCCGCGATGCAACCACATGGCTCCTCGGTGATATCGCCCCGTCAATGTTCCTTAACCGGCCGCACTCAGTATGGTACCTTGACGGGTACCGCGAATACCAGCCGGACCAGGCATTCCTGGCAGAACTGGCGGAGAAGGAGACTGATGAGCTGACAATCACAATAGTCCTTGGCACATGGTGCCCCGACAGCAGGAGAGAGGTGCCAAGATTCATGAAGATAGTGGAGCTGTGGGGCTTCCCCGTAGAGAAGATAAGATTCATTGGGGTAGATATCAATAAGATTGCACCCCTGGCTGACTACCAGCAACTGGCCATTGAGAGGGTCCCGACCTTCATCTTTTACGAAAATAATTCGGAGAAGGGACGCATCATTGAGATTCCTGTTACGTCTTTAGAACAGGATACCAGAAATATCCTGACAGGAAAATAAGGAACATTTAATACTTGAACCAATGGAAGAAGTAAAAAGCAGCAATCAGCAATCAGGAGTGGGTGTCGGAGCTCTCGTGACAGCCATAATAGCCTTTCTGCTTGCAATAGTGCCATGCCTGGGCCTCATAGCCGTGATACCGGCAGTGATAGCCATCGTCCTGGCTATAATAGGTCTGTCAAGATCGAACAACAACCATGGGATGCTCGTCGGCGGACTTGTGGTAGCCATAATCGCCCTGATGATCTCTGTATCGCAGAGTTTCGTCATCGGCAAGATTGCCAATAAGTCAGGCAGCTGGGCTACGGATATCGAAAAGGTAATTAAAGATGTTACTGATGACCTCGAGAGCGAGTTTGGCGACAATGAGGTTACCATACGCATCAACAACAATGATGAGACCGTGGAGATCAAAGCCTCAACCAAGCGTGATGAGCTGAAAGACAGGCTCGACGAGCTTGAAGGTCCGGCTGACTCGGTTAAAAGTGATACTGAGAAGGACACTACTTCAGGGCAGTGGTAAGAGTGAATCCCTCCAGCAGACCCTATTTAGTACTCAATATCATATTCGCCGGAGTAATCCTTTTAATATTGGGTTACTCCTTTTTTTATTCCCCTGATGAAGAGAGATACCCTGTTCCCTGTGTTCACGAAAAGATCACCGGTGAACCCTGTCCCTCATGCGGGCTGTCACATGCATTCTCTCTGATAGTCAGGGGCAGGATTGATGAGGCGCTTGAGTGGAATAGCCAGTCGGTGCG
>JBFYPM010000177.1:0-5584 GCA_041303295.1 Bacteroidales bacterium | reverse complement strand
TCACCGGTATTTGTATAGGAAAAAATGCACCCCACCTTCTCACCGGCTTTGACTTTACCGAAGTCATGGTCAGGTGACTGGAAGGTAATGATTGCCGTACCCGTGGTATCCGTTTGGTTTCCCGCAGTACCTCCACTGGCGCTCTGCTGGCATGATGCAGCAAACAGCGTTACTGTAACTATCAGCGCAATAAAATAAGTTCTCTCACTCTTCATGTTCTCTTTCTCTTTTTTACTACCGGTACCGGTCCTTTGATGACCTTTTCCGGACTCTCCTGGCTTCCCTCTGTTGCGGGCTTCACCTCCCTGTTCGCCGGTGCTTTCCGCTTGTTTTTTTCCTTGTGCTCCCGGAGCGGTCCGCCCTGGTCCTGGGTTTCACCAATCAATCCTCTGCCTGCCTTTGTAAGGCTTCCGCTAACCCTCATCTCCTTGACTATCTTGTCAAGTATTCCATTGACAAAAGTACTGCTTTTAGCTGTGCAGTAATCCTTTGCGATCTCTATATACTCATTGAGTGTAACTTTGACCGGGACCTCTGGAAACTCAACCAGTTCTGTTATTGCAAGTTGCATAACAAGCTTATCCATCAGCGCAATTCTCTCAACCTCCCAGTTGGTTGTGTGGGCGTCAATCAGGGCACTGTTCTTCTCACTGTTCAGGATTGCTTTTCTCAGTAGTACCTTCACGAACTGCTCATCGTCGCTGTTGCTGTAAATTTCCGGCATAGCCATCTCACGTCCGTCATCATGCTCCCTGAGCTTGCCAAGTGAATTTCGGATCATTGCTGTAACGAAGGGGAGATCGTCATTCCAGTAGACTGATTGCTCTTCAAGGCTTGATGACAGATCTTCCGATGCAGGGAAAAGGCTGGTAATAATCTCCTTGACAAAACGCTGATCAGCACGATAGCTGCCTTCAGGTGCAGACATATATTCGGTATAAAGATCCCAGGCCGTCATATCATTGTAAACCTTTCTTACCACCTGAGGGTGACCAGCCCATGAAAGACCCAGCGTACCCATCCACCTTGCAAGGCTTCTGAAACTGGTGATTTTGTCCTTCCTGGTCCATAAAGCAGGCATGGCTTCCGAATGAGAATGCAACTGTTCACTGTTTCTCAGCTGAGCTATGACCCTGTTGTCAGCAAAGCGTGTATTGGGGTTAATATCTTCAGGTGAAGGGATCTTCTTATTTCGCGAAAGCTCTGCCCTCTCCCGGGCTACGTCTGACATGGCGATAAGCAGCAGCAGGAGATAATGGTAGAGATCATAGCTCTTCCTGATGCTTAACGTGAGCTCCTGCTCGGCCGTTTCCAGGTCGTCAAGCTCCTTCCTGTTGCACGCATACAGCACAGAAAGCGCCTTGATCCTTAATTGTCGTCTGCTTATCATTTAAAGAACAGGTTTTTTCAGGCAGCAAAGTTAAAAAAATCAACACTGAATAATAGCCTCCTGCCAAAAAAGTCTTACAATTTATCTCTACGATTTTGAGATGAAAAAATAATTGTTACATTTGACCATACTAACCGGTTGAAACCCTAAAACATTCGCTACTGATGGAAGACGAGAAAGGAAGCATTGAAGGTCAGAATGAGAGAAGTGATAAGGAGGAGGTATTCACAAAAGTTGTACGGGCAGGGAAGAGGACCTACTTTTTTGACGTCAAGTCAACAAGACATGAGGATCTCTACCTGACAATCACAGAAAGCAAGAAGAGGCTGGGGAAAGAGGGGAAGATGTTCTATGAGAAGCACAAGATCTTTCTCTACAAAGAGGATTTTGAAAAATTTACCGAAGGGTTGCGCGAGGCTGTTACCTTCGCTGGCAACGGTGAGGTTATGCATACCGAACGGAGCGTCATTGAAGAAACCGAAGAGGCGGTTGCCGCCATGCCCGCCACTGAGTTCTCGGATGTTGATTTTGATGAGCTGGGAACCAGGTAAGACCCTGCCTCAGTTAACTTAAATTCCTTGGATAAATGGATTATCTGCTCCTGGCACTTGCCATTATTATCATGATTGTTGGCATCGCCGGCTGTCTTTTACCGGTACTGCCTGGACCCCCTCTGAGCTATCTCGGTCTGGTGGTGCTGCATTTCACCCGCTTTGCCGACATCAGTAAGAACCTCTTCATCATACTGGGAATTGTAGCCGTGGTGGTGACAATTGTTGACTATATAGTACCCATCTGGGGCACCCGCCGGTTCGGAGGCTCCAAATACGGCATGCGTGGAGCCACCGTAGGTCTGATAATAGGCCTATTCCTGGGTCCGCTGGGAATAATCATCGGTCCATTCATTGGTGCCGTGGTGGGTGAGCTCATATTCAAGGATGACGTAAAATATGCACTTAAGGCCGGGTTTGGCAGCCTGCTCGGTTTTCTCACGGGGGTGGGACTGAAGCTTGCCGCTTCACTCCTGATGACCTTCTATTTCGTAAAGGCGCTTGTTGTGTAACCTAAGCTCCAAGGGTGGCAACCATCACCGCCTTGATTGTATGCATGCGGTTCTCGGCTTCATCAAAGACTATTGACCCGGGAGATTCAAAAACCTCTTCTGTAACCTCAAGCCCGTCAAGGCCGTACTTCTTGAAGATCTCCTCTCCCATCTTCGTCTCCCTGTTATGGAACGCTGGCAGGCAATGCAGGAACTTAACCTTTGGGTTCCCTGTCAGTCTTACAACTTCGCCATTCACCTGGTAAGGCTTCAGCAGCCTGATCCTCTCCTCCCATACTGCATCGGGCTCTCCCATCGATACCCACACATCGGTGTACAGGAAATCAACACCCTTAACTGCTTCAGCCACATCTTCCGTCAGTGTGATCTTTGCACCGGTCTCACGGGCAATCTCCCTGCACTGTTTCACCAGCTCATCAGCAGGCTGGCATGCTTTTGGCGCGGCGGCGCGAAAGTCCATCCCCATCTTGGCAGCACCTACCATAAGAGAGTTGCCCATGTTGTTGCGGGCATCGCCGAGGTAACAAAAGCTTATCTTCTCAAGCGGTTTGTTGCTATGCTCCATCATTGTCATGAAATCAGCAAGGATCTGCGTTGGATGAAACTCATTTGTCAGTCCGTTCCATACCGGTACACCGGCATATGCAGCCAGCTCCTCAACAATATCCTGCCCGTAACCCCGGTACTCAATCCCGTCATACATCCGTCCCAGGACCCTGGCGGTGTCCTTCATCGACTCCTTGTGTCCGATCTGTGACCCGGAGGGACCGAGGTATGTCACATGTGCCCCCTGGTCGAAGGCGGCAACCTCAAATGCGCAGCGGGTACGGGTGGAGCTCTTTTCAAAAATGAGTGCTATGTTCTTGCCCCTGAGCCGCTGCTGTTCCGTGCCGGCGTATTTCGCCTTCTTCAGGTCAAATGAGAGGTTAAGCAGGAATGTTATCTCTTCCGGTGTGTAGTCTAGCAGTTTGAGAAAACTGCGGTTTCGTAAGTTGTATGCCATATCTGTTATCTGTTATAAGTCGAAAGTCTTTAAAGTCTAAAGTCCGAGGTCTGAAGGCCCCGACACTTCGTGTACGGGGTTTGCCTGCGGCGAGCTCACCGCCATTCGGCGGTTCGGTTCGACCCTGCGGGTCTCAATCTGAAGGTATGAAGATCCCATGATGTACAAACTACTAATAACCTTTGGACCTTAATCGTACTCCATCGTTATCTTGGTCCCGTACCTTCTGTCTTCCAGCTTGAAGGCCTCCGTTATCACGCTTTTGCTGCCACCTGACCTTATGAAGTTGAGACAGGCTTCGATCTTGGGTGCCATGCTCCCTTTGGTGAACTGCCCCTCGTTAAGATACTTCATGGTATCCTTATAATCAAGGAACTCCTTGATCTCCTGGTCGGGCTTTTTGTAGTTTATATAGACGTACGGGACATCGGTAAGGATATAAAACTCATCAGCGCCAATTGTTGAGGCCAGCAGCGATGATGCCAGGTCCTTATCGATGACTGCTTCGGCCGGTCTGACGTCGTTCTTCTCATCGATATATACCGGGACGCCACCGCCGCCGGCAGCAATGACAATATTGCCACGAAGTGCCAGTTCACGGATAAGACCATGATTCATGATACCGGCAGGCCTGGGCGATGGCACCACCCTGCGGAAACCTCCCTCAGTCTTGACCTCCTCTTTGAATACCCAGCCCTTCGCAAGGGCCAGTTCATCAGCCTGCGCTTTCGTATAAACCTTGCCCACTCTCTTCTGGGGGTCACTGAAAGCCGGGTCATCCTTGTCTACCAGCACCGTTGTGATAAGGCAGACAACATTCTTCTCCATTCCGTGCCTGTTAAGCACATTCTTGAACATTCTCTCTATCATATACCCGATACCTCCCTGAGAATCGGCTACACAGATGTCAATGGGCATCTGGGCAATACCGTACATCTGTTCACCGGCATCGTTCCTCATTAGGATGTTCCCAACCTGAGGCCCGTTGCCATGGGTGATGACAAGGTCATATCCCTCCCTGATCAGAAAGATCAGATTCTCAAGCGTGTCAGTGGTGTTCTGCTCCTGCTCCTCAATGGTTCCTACCTGATCGCCCCTGAGGAGTGCATTGCCCCCGAGGGCGACAACCGCCAGTTTTTTACTCATACCTCTCAGTTAAAGTCAGGTGACAAAGCTAAAATTTTATATGAAATTATTTCATGGTAAATATTATAATGGCATATAAAAGAGTTATATATATGTCACGGCCAGCCATGATCAATATATTTTGCATATTTTATTACTTTTACAGCCAAACAATTTTACGTGAAGAACCGCACCCTCTACTTTTTTACTCTTCTGCTGCTTATTTTCCTGCTTGCTTCCTGCAAGGGGGACAGTTCTTACAAAAACATGAGGGAGGGGGAGATCTACTACAACATAAAATATATAAGCAACCCCTCCTCTCTTTCATCTGATCTGCTGCCAAAGGAGCTGGTCATCGCTTTCAGGAATGATCTCTTCAATACAAGCCTCAGGACACCCATTGGCAACTCCGGTATCACTACGGTAATAAATCCTAAGGAGAATATCTTCGACACATACCTTAATCTCCTCTCTTTCAAATACTATTTCAAAGGAAACTCAAAAGACCTGCAACCGGGGTTTTCTGCTATGAAGGGCATGACAGTGCATGACACCGGCCGTAAGTCAGTAATTTGCGGCTTCAACTGCCGCCAGGCCCGGGTTGAAATTCCGGAATCAGAAACTACCCGTTACATCTGGTATACCAACGAGATCAGGGTTGAGAAGCCAAACAGGATGACCCCTTACAGGGAAATTGACGGAGTACTCATGGATTTTTTCTATATCATCGGTAAGGCAGAGATGCAGTTTACGGCCGACGAAGTGCTTGTGAAACAGATACCTGACAAGGAGTTCGAAAAGAAAAAGAACTACAAGGAGGTGTCGGCAAAGTTCCTTGATGCGCTCATCCTGAAAATGATTTCCTTTTGAAAATATGCTCCTGCAGGTCAACCATTTTTCTTACATTTGCTAATCATTTTAAAGACCGCCTTTCAGGGAGGGAAAAATAATTTTATTTCACGATGGGCAAACAGAAAAAAGGTAACGGTTCATCAACAGTCAA
>JBFYPM010000176.1:0-5598 GCA_041303295.1 Bacteroidales bacterium | reverse complement strand
GCGATTGCGATAACGGATCTGCGCATATCTTTGGAGTTTATTTTTAAAAAGGCTAAAGTTACTTTATAATTTCTGTTATGTCGAAGAAAAGAACGATTGAGGAGATCAACGAAAAGATCCGTAACGGCAAGGCTGTGGTGCTGACCGCCGAACAGGTCTCGGCCATGGGCCGTGAGAGCTCGCCGGCCGAGGTGATGAGCAAAGTGGATGTAGTAACCACTGGTACTTTCGGACCAATGTGCTCGTCAGGTCTGTTCATCAACTTCGGTCATACTTCCCCTGCCATGCGAATGGAGAAGATCACACTCAATAACGTTCCGGCTTACGGAGGCATAGCAGCCGTGGATGCCTACCTCGGCGCAACCGAGACGGCGCTGCCCCATGATGAGTATGGGGGAGCTCATGTCATTGAAGAACTGATTGCAGGAAAGGACGTGCTCCTTCAGGCCACGGGCAAGGGTACCGACTGCTATCCGCGCACCGAGGTAAAGACATATATCAACAAGGAGACCGTCAATGAGATGATCATGTTCAACCCCCGAAATGCCTACCAGAACTATAACGTGGCGGTGAACAGCACGTCGAAGATGAAATACACATATATGGGGACCCTTCTGCCTGACTTCGGCAATGCCAACTTCTCCACCTCCGGCGAGCTGAGCCCCCTGCTCAACGACCCCGAGATGCGCACCATCGGTGTAGGTACGCGCATCTTCTTCGGCGGCGCCACGGGCTATGTGGCATGGCACGGGACACAGTTCAACACGGGCAAGCCTGTCAACAGGCACGGCACCCCGGTCGGTAACTCGGCCACACTCGCCCTGATAGGCGATGCGGCCCGTATGAGCACTCGCTTCATCCGTGCCGCTTACTTTGAGAAATACGGTGTCTCGATGTTCGTCGGCGTCGGTATACCCATCCCGATTCTGGATGAGGATATGGCACGCAGGGTCATGATACGCAACAGTCAGATAGAGACGAATATAATCGACTACGGAGCACCCGAAAACGGCATACTTGGCCGCATAGACTACCAGTCGCTCTTCTCAGGAGAGATAACCCTCAACGGCCGGAAGATGCGCACAGCGCCCCTGTCAAGCATAAGAGTGGCGCGAGAGATAGCGGAGATTCTCAGGGAGGAGATCACCTCCGGACGTTTCCTCATCACGGAACCGGTCGAATACTTTCAGAAAACCACCGGACTGAACAGCCTGGATATCAGAATTTAACCATTAATTACAAAAGAATGAAAAGCAGGAGATTTGTGCTGACCTTCCCGCCTGATGCAACGGGCGAACCCATAACATATAATCTTATCCGGAAGTTTAACATCATGGTGAACATCGTCAAGGCAGATGTATCACCCGGCAAGATAGGCCACCTGGTGATGGAGATGACCGCACCGGCGAAGATACTGAAGGAGGGGATGGAATACATGAAGCAGAAGAATGTGGAGTGTGTGCCTATTGACCGGACCATCACCTACCGTGAGGACCTCTGCATCCACTGCGGCGCCTGTACGGCTGTCTGCTTCTCCGGGGCGCTGACAATGAACCAGAAGACAGCTGAGCTCGCTTTCGAGCCGGAGAAGTGTGTTGTGTGCGAGCTGTGTCTCACTGCCTGTCCTCTCAAGCTCTTCTCGATAGACCTTGGCTAAAAGCCCGTCATACCAGCCCCGCCTCTACCGTGAGGCCATGGGAAACAGTAGGTGGACCAGCTTCAGGTCGGCATACAGGGAGACGGACCTGTGGGTGGCTATCGACAGGGAGCATTACCGACAGGAGGCTGTGCGGTTCACCATGGACCGTATCCTTTGCTACCGCGAAATCCTTGAGAAGCACATAGCAGATCACCCGGAATTCCGTGATTCCCTGACACCGGTGGTAGCCCCGGGAGGAATCCACCCATTGATACTCGGGATGAGCGAGGCAGCCATGCAGGCAGGCACCGGACCCATGAGTGCGGTGGCCGGGACAGTGGCTGAATATGTCTGCCGCGACCTGCTTGCCGAATATGAGGCCGATGAGGTTATCATTGAGAACGGAGGCGACATATTTATGAAACTGACGGCGCCGGTCTCTGTTGCCGTCCATGCAGGCAACTCACCTCTGTCGGAGAAGATCGCGCTGCAGATAAAACCGGACGAGACCCCGCTGTCGCTCTGCTGCTCATCCGGCACCGTGGGGCATTCGCTCAGCTTCGGAATGGCCGACGCCTGCATGATCGGCTGCCGTTCGGGAGCGGAGGCCGATGCCTTCGCCACAGCCTTCTGCAACCAGGTCAAAAATGCAGGAATGGTGCATGAAATTACTGAGAAAGCCCTGTGTCAGCCTCAGATAATGTCAGTGGTTATAATTGCAGGTGACAAACTGGCCCTCGGCGGAAAGCTCGAAGTAAAAATTATTTAGAACAGACAATCCTCGTGCAACCACAGGATAATCAGATCTTTTGAGGATAACCGGTGATATTTCTTATCTGCTCATAGAGAGGTTGCAGATGCCTGTACATCTTTGAATAAACCTTCTCATAAAGCTGTGCATAGATCTCAACATTCCTGCTGTCAGGAACAAACTGTTCACCGGTCCTTGTCATTGATTTCACCGCCTCAGCATAGCCCTCAAAGAACTTCATCCCCACGGCAGCGTTGATAGCGGCACCCAGAGAGGAGGTCTCATATGTATGCGGCCGGCAGCTCTCCATATTGAAGATATCGGCGGTCATCTGCATCGCCTGCCTGCTCTGCGATCCCCCGCCGGAGACAACAACCTTCCTGACCGGCACCCCTGTCCGCTTGACTGTTCGGAGAAGACCCTCCTTCAGGGAATATGTAAGTCCCTCTAGTATCGCCCGGTACACGTGGGCTCTCGTATGAACGTCGCCAAACCCGATGATGGCACCCTTGGCTTCTGTACCGGGTACCTTCAGTCCGGGCGACCAGTAGGGCTGCAACGTGAGGCCCATCGATCCTGCGGGCACCTCATCCACCATGGCGTCAAAGAAGGCTTCGGGATGGCGGCCGGTCTGCTCTGACAACTGGATCTCCTTCAGCCCGAACTCCTTTTTGAACCAGCTGATCATCCAGTAACCACGGTAGATCTGCACTTCAGTATTGTAATGATCAGGCACTGCACTGGGATATGAAGGGAAGAAAGGAATCACCTCATGATACTTTGCATGTGTTGTCTGCACCGTGGCCGTGGTTCCGTAGCTGAGACATGCCACTTCAGGCGTGATGACACCAGAGCCAAGAACCTCACAGGCCTTGTCGGCAGCAGCAGCAATGAGGGGCAGTCCCTCCGGAATACCAGACTTCTCTGATGCCTCCCTGCTGATGTAACCAAGTATTTCAGATGGCCTGACAATCTTCGGGAGCTTCTCCCAGTCAACGGGGAACATCTTGTAGTTCATGTGGCTTTTGTCGGTCCACTGCTGCTTCTTATAATCGAATGGCAGGTATGCCACCGTGCATCCTACCGAGTCTGTATACTCACCCGTCAGCGCCCACGAGAGGTACCCGGAAAGAAGCAGGAACTTATCTGTCTTCTCCCATA
The DNA here is from genome assembly GCA_041303295.1 of Bacteroidales bacterium. Classification (GTDB taxonomy): domain Bacteria; phylum Bacteroidota; class Bacteroidia; order Bacteroidales; family VadinHA17; genus SR-FBR-E99. The sequence goes on along the minus strand of JBFYPM010000176.1, from coordinate 2,047 downwards.
CCTCCGGGGTGTTCTGCATGAGCCAGTTGCATTCGCCCTGCTTCACTGTATGCATCACGGCCTCCCTCATACCCACGATCCTGAGAGCCAGCTGCGTCAGTCTGTCGGGGTATCTCCCAACAGCACACTGCCGCTGATCAAGCCAGGTGATGGCCGGCCTCAGTGACCGTCCTTCACTGTCGAGGTTGATAAGGGTTGAACGCTGGGTGGTAATAGTGACTGCCTTTATCTGCTCCTTGCTGAACTCAGTCTCACTGAACAGCTTTTGCAGGGTTTCGAACATCTTGTCCCTGAAGTATTCCGGGTGCTGTTCTGCCCACCCCGGTGCAACAGAGAAGTAGGGTTCGATTTCGGTTTTTGTCAGCTGGTGCACATTGCCGCTGAGGTCGATAAAAACAGCCCTGACCGACTGCGTGCCGCAGTCGATGGCAAGTATAAGTTCGTCGGTAGATTTCATATGCCGGTTATAACAGTCCCAGCGTTCCGCCGGGGTTCATGATATTTTTCGGATCAAGATGTCTCTTTACTGCCTGCATGAGGTCCATTGAGTTCTTTCCCAGGTGCCTCTCCATCCATGGGGCAAGCGCCCTCCCAACCCCATGATGATGCGAGATGGAACCACCATGCTCAACAATGGTGTCGACCAGTCCCCTGTGGAAATAAGTAAAATCCTGCTGCTCGTTCCCCCTCTCCATGGGGCTGAGGAAGGTGAAATAGAGGTTCGCGCCGTTCTCATAGACATGCGAGATGTGTATCATCAGGAATGCCTTCGGCCTCCGGTTGACATATTCATGTGCTGCTGTCCAGACCTGCATCAGGTTCTCCCATGTCACCGCCGTCTCGAGGGTGTCAGTCATGATGCCCAGGTCCATCAGCGGATCACGCATGTATGCGCTCGAGTATCTCTGGGAAAGCCACTTTCTTACCGGTCCGCTTCCAATAAACATCCCTTTCCAAGCCCGGGCAGTCTTCTTTATTTTTTTCACGACGAACCTGGCATAATCCTTCTCTCCTTCCACGGCGACAAACATAAGGCAACTGCTGCCTCGTCTGAAACCTAGCATCTGCAATACCTTATCCGCCAGCGTGCCGTCGAAGCCACTTGTTGTAAAGGCGACGTCAGTCTCGGCCGGATCGGAGATCCTGAAGAGGTGAGGCTTGCCATATTCGCTTTGCATAACCTTGCGCATGGCCTCTACCGCCTGCCCGAACGATCTGAAAATGAAAGCTGCTGACGTGGTGTTCTGAGGAGCATGATTGAAGATATGAAGGGTTGCTTCTGTCAGCACACCCAGGGTCCCCTCTGCTCCGGCAAATAGTCTGAAGATATCCCATCCCTGTGCTGTCCTCGGGAAATCCCTTGTCTCTATCACCCCGGCCGGAGTGACTGCCTTCAGCGCCACAACCAAATCTTCGATCTTGCCATACCCGGTTGATGCCTGCCCGGCGCCCCGGGCCGAGATCCATCCTCCGACGGTTGAATACTCAAATGACTGCGGAAAATGGCCGCAGGTGTAACCCTGCCTGTTGAGCTCCTCCTCCAGCGCCGGGCCGAAGATACCGGCCTGAACGGTCACGGTCTTGTTGACGCTGTTTATCTCCAGTATCCGGTTCAGGTGCTTCGTCAGATCAAGGGCGATGCCCCCGTGCGGGGCCCTCAGGGCTCCGGTGACAGACGACTGACCTCCTGCGGGGATGATGGCTATCTTCTCTTCATTGCAGAAGCCTACGATCTTCACAACCTCATCATGACTTCGCGGGGAGACGACGGCGTCAGGGGGATCCGGCACATGTTTGAGCCTCAGGTCAAGAAGCTCGCCGTAGAACTTGCCGCAGGAGTAACGGGCACGCGAGAGATCATCGGTCAGGAAATTCTCGCTGCCGCAGACATTCCTGAGGAATTCATGCTGGTGCGGTTTAAGCAGGGTGGGCTTCTCAAGCCTGACGGTCTCCAGCCCGGGGAGGTACTTCTCCCTGAAGTCGTCATCAGTAAGTCCGAACTTTGCCTTTATCAGGCCTGCCATATGATGGCCGACCTCCTCTTCTC
>JBFYPM010000175.1:0-18905 GCA_041303295.1 Bacteroidales bacterium | reverse complement strand
AAGAGTATTGAAGAGCGGAAAGAGCAATATAAAAAACGGTTTATAGTAAATGTTGCCAACAGGATAAGGATCATTGAAACCGGATCGATTGCCTTTTTTTATTCAATGGAAAAATCTTCTTTTTTTTGCACCTTCGATAATAAGCACTACCCGGTTGAGTTCAGTCTCGATTCTGTTGAGGGAATGGTCAATAAGGAGCATTTTTTCAGGATAAACAGGGCCTTCCTGGTAAGTATAAAGGCAATAACCAAAATCGATATTTTATCAAAGAGCAGGATTAAGCTGACTTTGGATCCTCCTTTTTCTGCAGAGGTTATGGTCAGCGGTCCAAAATCGCCTGAATTCAGATCCTGGCTTGAAAAATAAGTCAGCTGCGGGGCATTCCTGTCTTCTGTATCCTGGCACGAAGATTATGGATCTTCCTAAACCCTGCAATATCTTGTACATAAGTCCTGCCAGTGGTCAGGTCGACAACCATGAAGGAGGATTCCGGCTCAAAGCAGCTACGACCCTCCGGGAAAGCGATAAGTGCAAGTCTGAAGTGCTCGACGAACTCTAATAACAACATTTGAAAAAAGTTACTGCAGGCACTGTGGATAAAAAGAAGTCAACTCTGATAAATCCTGCCCTGAACAACTTCATATTGAGATTTGTTTAATACAGTCTATACCCTCTCTTGATGAAAGACTTATCAAGCAATATTGTACCTCACCTCTGGTTCGTCAGTAATGCGAGGGAGGCAGTGAGATTTTATATCTCACTTTTCATGGATTCAAAAATTGTTTCGGAAACCATGAACAGCGGAACACCCTCAGGTGATACTGATATCATAACATTTGAGCTGCATGGTCAGCGCTTCATGGCAATAAACGGAGGTGAGGAGCAGGCTTGCGGCTGGCTTAAGGACCGGTTCGGTATTGCATGGCAGATAGTGCCTGAAATCATGGATGAGATGATGGCCACCAATGACAGGGTAAAACTGTCGAGAGTGACAGAGGCGATGCTTAGAATGGTAAAATTAAACATTCAACAACTGGTTGACGCAGGAAACGATCTGCCCTCCAAATGACATTATCCGATTGAATTATTGTAATTTATAACATCGTTGGTTTAACTAAAACAAATAGACCTATGAAAATTCTCAGAGGAACTGTTTTCGGGGGAATTGCCTATTTCCTCCTTGGGTGGCTTGTATGGGGAATCCTTCTTATGGATTTCTTTTCAGCCAACATGAATCAATGTGCCGGCAGGCCAGAAGATGAAATGGTGTGGTGGGCAATCATCCTGTCAAACCTGGTGCTGGCCCTTCTGCTGACCCTGATCCTGCACTGGGCCAAGGCTAAGAGCATCCTTGACGGCCTGAAGTATGGGGCACTGTTCGGATTGCTCTTCGGATCGGGAATCTCATTCTCATACTGGTCGATGAGCACAATGTACCTGAATGCAGGGGCGATGGTAACAGACATAGTGGTATCAACTGTCGTTATGGCTGTTGTCGGCCTGGTGATAATCCTGACCTGGGGTAAAGAAAAGTAACTGGACTCCCCGATCTTACCATCAGCACTTACGGTAAAACAAAAAACCCGCTGACAGATTGTTCCGTCAGCGGGGTATATCTTATTACGGATGTCATTGATTATCCGGCATCTGGTTCTCTGTTACAGGAATTACAAGGCGCATGTCAGGCATGGCGAAGATCACACCCTTATTTGCCTGCTTCAACTCCTGAACTGAAAGGCCATATTTTTTTGCAATGTCGGCCAATGACTCGCCCTTCTGCACCTTATGTATCTTCTTCTTCTCAGGTGGTGCCTTCCTGGCTTCAGGCTTTGGAGTGGCTTCCGGGCCCTGAGCGACCGTCTCTGTCTGGTTACCGGCATCGTCAGGCCGTGTTGTTGCCCCGGACTGCTTCACAGCAGAAGCGTCCTGCGAACTTGTCTCCGGTTGTTTTGCTGCAGTACCGGCCTGTGTTGTAGGAGCCGCCTGATAACCTGTGACAGAAGGGTCCTGTCCGGCCACTGGCTGCGTTCTGTTTCCGGGAGTTTCCTTCGACTCTGCGTTAACCTGCGCAGGCTGCGCCGTTTCAGGCGTTGAAGCAGGGCGATTACCAGCGGCGGCAGTTCTGGTCCGGACATTTGCCGGCGGCGCAGCAACCTCTTCCTGTGCAACCATTGATGATGCCACCGGAATCCTGAGGACCTGTCCGGCCTGTATTCCTCCAGCGGGTATCATATTCTCGCGGTCAATATCCAGGATCGTTACCCTGTAAGCCTTCGCGATAGAATATAGTGTCTGCCCCTTGAGCACCTCATGCATATAATAGTTTTTACCGGAGTAGACTATCTTCTCCCCGGAGATACGTATGCCAGTAGCCGGATCGAATGACGGTCCGGCACCGGAGGTGACATGTTGAGACGGCCGTGATGAAGGCTGCTCCACAGCTCGTGATGGTGAACCTGAGTCAGCCAGGTCTTCCCGCGATGGGATCCGGAGCACCTGCCCGGCCTGTATGCCGCTTGAAGGAATCACATTCTCACGCTCAATCTCGGGAATAGTTACTTTGTAGGCTCTTGATATTGAATAGAGGGTCTGATTCTTCTGCACTTCATGCATCCGGTAGACCTTTCCCCCGTAGATCATTTTTTCATTTGATACCTCAACCGGCACCTGGGCGTTGACGGCGACGGGTAATAACAAACCAATAACTAATGCTAAAACCGGTAAAATGCGTATTTCCGACATAAAAAGGCGTTTTCTCTAAAGCAAAGGTAATATTTTCATATAATTGAACCACTGCTTAAAAAAAGTTAAACATAATTATGTGCCGGTTGTTAATATTTCTTAGTAAACCCGTAATCAATATCTCAAGATGAACCACACGCGCAGGATGACCAGCATCCTCAGGAATGAGTACCATGGCGGAGGAATGGATCTGGGCAATTTTGCCGAGGATCCGATAGTGCAATTTGAGCGATGGATGGAAGAGGCTATTACCCATAATGTAAAGGAGCCAAATGCAGTTCATCTCGCAACCGCTGATGCCACCGGCAGGCCGTCGGGAAGGATCGTCCTTCTCCGCGACTTCAGTGAACGTGGTTTCTCATTCTTTACCAATTACGGAAGCCGAAAGGGAGATGACCTCGAACAGAACAACCAGGCCTCAATGACATTCTTCTGGAGTGAACTCTACCGCCAGATCAGGATAGGCGGCCGTGTCTACAAGCTCCCGGCAGCCGAATCTGATGCATACTTCAGAAGCCGTCCCCGGGAAAGCCAGATTAGTGCGCTCGCATCACAGCAGAGCCGTATACTTGAAGACAGGGAGCTGCTTGAAAAGACTGCTGCCGGAATCGATGAAAAATACAGGGATCGACCCGTACCAAGGCCCGACAACTGGGGCGGATACTACCTGACTCCTGAGAATATTGAGTTCTGGCAGGGCAGGGAGCATCGTTTGCATGACAGACTGCAATATGTTAAATCCAGCGGCGGCAATGATTGGATCATACGCCTGCTCTTCCCCTAAGTATGACCGCTTTCAGTTGCTGAACTGCAATTCCGTGAGAGTTTTGTAGAGCCCGCTTCCTTTTGAGAGCAGCCCGGCATGAGTGCCCTGTTCAACTATCCTTCCGTCACTCAGTACAATGATCATGTCAGCTTTCCTGACAGTTGACAGCCGGTGAGCTATAACCAGTGAGGTGCGGCCTTTCATCAGCTTCTCAAGGGCCTCCTGTACCAGCCTCTCAGATTCTGAATCAAGAGAGGAGGTTGCTTCATCAAGTATCAGTATCCTGGGGTTCTTAAGCACTGCCCGTGCAATGGCAATACGCTGCCGCTGACCTCCGGAGAGCTGGACGCCCCTCTCTCCCACCACGGTTTCCAGCTTGTCGGGAAATGACTGAATAAAATCCCACGCGTTGGCCTGTACTGCTGCGTCAATGACCTCCTCCTCTCCGGCGCCAGGTTTACCGTAAGCAATATTCTCACGAATGGTCCCCCCGAAGAGAAAGACATCCTGCATCACAACCGCCATCTGTGCCCTCAGAGCCGTCACAGGAAATTCGGCACTGTCACGTCCGTCGAACAGGATCTGCCCGTCAACCGGGTCATAGAACCGGAGCAGAAGCGATGCAATAGTCGATTTGCCGGCACCGCTCGGCCCCACCAGGGCAATCTGCTGACCCGGCTCAACGGTGAAGCTGACCTCCCTCAGCACCACCATCTCATCACGTGATGGATACCGGAACCCAACCCTGTCAAATGTTATCTGCCCGTGAAGGGCATGGGATGGTTCAGCCTCATAACCCGGATCAATCTCCTCCGTCTTTTCATCGAGGATCAGCAGCAGGTTCTCCGAGGCTCCTATTGTCTTCTGAAGCCGGGTGTAGACACCTGCCATGCCTGCAATATTCCCGCCGATGAATCCTGTGTAAATGACAAATGAAAAGAGCTGCCCGGCTTCCATCTGCCCGCCTGCTATCATCGTGGCCCCTCTCCAGATGACTACTGCCATGGAGACAAAAAAGCCCAGAACAATGAATGATACTGCCGCCTGGTACTTGCCTCCCTTAATACCGGCCCTGGCCACCTCCTCGGTCTTCTCGCGATAGCGCCCGCTTTCAAAAGCCTCGTTGGTGAAGGCCTTAACATTCTGAATGCCCTGAAGGGTTTCCTCAACAATTGTATTTGATTCGGCTACATGTGCCTGTGCCTTCTTTGAATAGCGGCGGATAGCCCGCCCGGAGAAAAAGGCAAGGAGTGATATGGCCGGGATGATTGCCAGTGTGAACAGGGTAAGCCTGAACGAACTGATCATCATCAGCGTTATGCCTCCTATGATGACAAGCATCTGCGAGAGCAGGTCAGCAAGGGTATTCGTAAGAGAATCCTGCAGCAGGGATATGTCAGAGGAAATCCGGCTGTTGAGCTCCCCTACCCGCCTGGATGAAAAGAATGACATCGGCAGCCTGATCAGGTGATTGTAAATATGCTGCCTGATGGAAGCAAGTGTCTTCTCTGTGACATAGACAAACAGCCTGGTGCGAGTGTATGAAAAGAGAGACTGGCCTGTGAGTATGGCGAGAAGGAGTATCCCGGTGCGGTGTATCTCCCCGGTAACCAGCCCCCTGTTGGCTATATCGACCATATCGCCGAGAAGCTTTGGGAACATGAGGCTGGCAGCCGTCGAAAGCAACAGGAACAACAGACCCAACGCAAACTTCCACCTGTACGGCCGGAGGAACCTGTACAGCTTTAAAAGCTGCCTCAGGCCCGAAGATGACGGACTATTAATGGGTGTTTCAGACATTATGATCTCTCTGTATCACAAGAAATGCAAATATAGGTCATAATGTTCACTGCCGGTCAATAAAACTTCCGCCTCCCGGCATCGGGCAGACTGTTCCCTGTGTGAAAACAGTGTTTATAAGTAGGATGCTCCCATCCTGCTCCCTGTAATCACTATTTTTGTAATTTTAAAGTGGTATTTTGACACATATGACAGCCCTTGAAAGCCTGAGAAACCTCGTACTTGCACCATATATACTGAAGGCGACAGCCCTGATCAGTGTCCAACGTGCTGTTGGTGGCAACCAGTTCCGGCACTGCTTCTCCACTCTTGGAATTCTGCTTGATTATAAATTCTTTACCAACAGCATCCTCCTGAAAGCTGCCCTGCTTCACGACCTGCTCGAAGACATGCCCGAGACACAGGTCGATGAGATAAGGTGGATAGACGGTGACGGGACTGCCGTGGTGGAGCTCGTTCTTGAGGTGACTAAAAGGAAGGATGAGACAAAGTCACAATATCTCCAGCGGGTACTCGAACAGGGATCTCAGAATGCATTGCTGCTCAAGTGTGCTGACAGGATAAGCAATCTCACGGACCTGCACCGCGACATACAGACAGAACAGAAGATTTCAGATTATCTTGACCAGACAGAAAAGTATGTAATCCCGATGGCCAGGCAGGTCAATGCCGACATGCTCATTGAACTTACTGACCTTGTGGCAAAAAGGAGAAGGATCGTTCGTATGCTTGAAAACGACAGGCACAACGATGAGAAGAGCAATGCCTGAACTTTCTGTAACGGTTTCAGCCTAGCAGCTGCTTAACCTTCGCTGATATCTCCCTGCCGTCAGCCTTGCCTGCCAGTTCTTTAGTGGCGATACCCATCACCTTCCCCATGTCTGACGGTCCTTTGGCACCCACGCGGTCCATGATGGCCTTCAGGGCTTTGCCAAGATCGTCATCACTCATCCTGGCTGGAAGGTACTTTTCCAGTACTGCGGCTTCAGTTTCTTCTTTCTCATACAGGTCCGGCCTCTTCTGTTCCCTGTAGATAGCTGCTGATTCCTTTCTCTGTTTGACGAGCTTCTGGATGATCTTTATCTCCTCGTCCTGTGTAAGGACGGTATCCTGGCCTCTCTCTGACCTGGCAAGGATGAAGGCCGTCTTCGCTGCCCTCAGTGCTTCAAGAGACATAGTGTCCCTTGCTTTCATGGCAGCCATCAGGTCGGCTGCAATTTTCTCTGAAAGTGACATGTTGCTGATAGTTTTGTTTTACAAAAATCGATACCAAATTTACATCATTTTAGCCTCGCCTGTGACCACATGCGGCCAGGGCTCCGGTTATGGCTGCAACGGTCGTCAGGATGTCACCTTCGGTCACGGAGCCCATATGTCCCACCCTGAAATAGCTGTCCTTAATTCCGGGCAGCAATCCGCCTGCCAGTATCACTTCTGATGATGCGATGACTTTCATGAATTCTCCACCCCTGACCCCCTCGGGATAGAAAGGCGCAGAGAGGGTGTTTGCGCTCACCTCCTCGCTTACGGGTATCATCTTCAGGCCCAGGTCTCTCATCGCTTTACGGAAAGCGATACCTCGCTCCCTGTGCCTGCTGAACCGTGCCTCCATCCCCTCTTTAAGTATCAGGCGGAGGCTCACCTCCAGGCCTTGCACCAGGTTGACGGCGGGTGTCCCGAAGTAGGCCGGGCGTCTCTCCTCATAAGCCTTCATTACTGGCAGCCAATGCGTCCAGTCACTGTAATAACTGCCCACAGGGCTCTTTCTCTTCTGCCATGTCTCCATGGCCCTGCCGGAAGCAACCAGCAATGCCAGCCCCGGGGGCACTCCAACCGCCTTTTGCGAGGCTGTAAGCACCACATCTATCTTCCACTCATCCTGCCTGATGACCTCTCCGGCGACGGAGCAGACCCCGTCAAGTACGGTAATGACGCCATATTTTTCTCCAAGCGCTCCGAGCGGTTCCGGGTCAACCCTCACCGCGGTGGATGTATCAACATGGGTAAAGGTCATGAGCTTGTAGCGGGATCTCTTCAATTCGTCCTCCACCGCCCTGAGGCTGACTACCTCTCCCGATTCTGCAGCAAGCATGGTCACCTCGGCGCCGTAACGTTTCAGCAGTGCAGCGTATCTCTCCCCGAAGTAGCCGGTTGAAAGCACCAGGGCCCTGTCGCCCGGTTCAATCAGGTTTGCCCCGGCCATGTCCATTGCCAGAGTTCCGCTGCCTGCCATAATGAAAGGCTGACCGCCAGGTGCCATCCATACCTCACGCATCATCTCCAGTGCATGTCCGAATGAGTCGATAAAATCAGGCGCCACGTGACTTGTCGTTGACATTCCAACAGCCATCATAACCTCCGGTTCAAACTCTATCGGACCCGGTATCATCAATAGTCTTCTGCCTTTCATTGTAGTATATTTTTGCCCTGGTAAAGTATAAGCCCCTCTTCCTGCATCACATGCTTAAGATCCTCTCTCATATTCTCATCCATAGGCAGCAATGGTCTCCTGATATGTCCGCCATATAATCCGAGCAGGTCCATTGCCACCTTGAGTGCCGGCACACCCCATCGTGACGTCACCGCAGCATTGAGTGGTATAATTTTATGCTGCAGTTCCTTAGCACGGTTTTGTTCGCCGGCGATGAAAGCCCTGTAGATGCCGAGACAGTGATCAGGTGCGATGTTTGCGCTTGCCAGTATGCCGCCGGTGGCACCCATGGCCAGCGCCGGCAGAAGGAAACCCGCTCCTCCGGCCAGTACCTGGAAGCCAGCCTTTGCATTGCCGAGCACCTCACCCATCTTTACAACGTTGCCGCCCGATTCCTTCAGACCGATGATATTTGGATGCTTTGCCATGGCGATGATCATGCGCGCCGTCATATCCATCCCGGTGTTGCCCGGCATGTTATAAATCAGCACGGGCACCGGCGATGCATCCGCCACATCGAAATAGTGCCTTACCAGCTCAGCCTGGTTCATGTTACCCTTATAATAGAAAGGGTTGAGGACCAGGACAGCATCTGCTCCGGCTGCGGCGGCGGCCCTTGTCAGGGAGATTGTCTCGCGGGTCGACTGGCATCCGGTGCCCGCGAGTAAGATCCGGTCAGCGGGCAGCGCCTCGCGGGCAGCCTCTATGGCAGCAATCTTCTCCTTTTCAGAGAGCATCACCTGCTCGCCGTTGGAGCCCAGGATCAGGAAACCGGAAAGATCATAGCGTGAAAGCATCTCAATATTAAACCTGATCTTATCTGGCAGAAGGTTCTCATTATTATCAAATGATGTTGGCAGGGGCGGGAAGATCCCGCTGAAATTGAGTGTGGCCATGGTATCTGTCTGCGTTGTTTGTTTTTATTCCTTCTGACTGCTCATTGAATAAGGCCGGGATAACCGGCTGACTCCCCTCTCCCGTTCGGGCTCACGGCTCATGGTGAATTTCAGAGTCCCGCCGGCGGTGAGCTGTTCGTGCCTGACATAATTCACATCCAATGGCTTGCCATTCAGCCGGGCTTCTTTCACATAAATATTTTCCCTGCCGTTCTCCGGGGCACTTATCACCAGTTCTTTGCCATCCGCGAGGGTGACCGTAGCCTTACGGAAGAGCGGGGAGCCCAACACGTACTCTCCTGTTCCCGGCGTCACCGGGTAGAACCCCAGGGCGCTGAAGACATACCATGCCGATGTCTGCCCGTTATCCTCATCACCACAGTAACCGTCAGGCGTATAGTTATAGAGTTTGTCCATCACCTCCCTCACCCTCATCTGGGTTTTCCACGGCTCCGGGGTGTAGTTATAGAGATATATCATGTGTTGCACCGGCTGGTTGCCGTGGGCATAGTTGCCCATGTTCATGATCTGCATCTCGCGAATCTCATGTATGGGGAACCCGTAATACGAATCATCAAATATTGGCGGTACGATAAAAACAGAATCGAGCATCTGCGCCATCATCTTCGCTCCGCCCATCAACTCTGAAAGTCCTGCCACGTCATGAAACACGCTCCATGTATAGTGCCAGCTGTTCCCCTCGGTGAAGGCGTCGCCCCACTTGTAGGGGCTGAAGGGCGACTGGAAGGTGCCGTCGAGGTTTCTGCCTCGCATGAGTTTCCTCTCACTGTCAAACACGTTCCTGTAGTTCTGTGTCCTTACCGCATAAAGATCGATCTCTGCCTGTGGTCTTTCCAGCTCCTGTGCCAGTCTCCAGAGGCACCAGTCGGCGTAGGCATATTCAAGTGTGCGTGCAACATTCTCATTGATGCCAGCGTCATAGGGCACGTACCCCATGCTGTTATAGAATTCCGCCCCGTATCTTCCTACGGAATTGACAGGACCTTGTCCTATGGTGTTTTTCACCATGGCACTCCAGAGGGTGTCGATGTCATAGCCTCTGATGCCTTTGAGCCAGGCATCAGCTATCAGTGAGGCGGAGTTACTGCCAATCATGCAGTTACGATGGCCCGGGCTGGCCCACTCTGGAAGCCAGCCGCTCTCAAGGTACGCATTGACCAATCCTTCCATAATATGGGAACTCATCTCCGGATAGAGCAGTGTGACCAGGGGCATGGCGGCCCGGAATGTGTCCCAGAAGCCGTTGTCAGTATAGAGCCGGCCGGGCAGCACCTGGCCGTTGTAGGGGCTGTAGTGGATAATATTCCCTTCGGCGTTATACTCGAAAAAAGTCCTGGGGAACAGCATGGTACGGTACAATGTTGAATAGAATGTCCGAACCTGATCATCTGTTCCGCCCTCCACCGTGATACGCCCGAGCTCATTGTTCCATATCTCACGGGCTACGTGGCGCGCCATATCAAAGCTGCTATCAACTATCTCCTGCTCAAGGTTAAGGAGCGCCTGGTCATGGGATATGAAGGAGGATGCCACCCTGGCAGTGACTACCTCTCCCCTGGTTGTACGGAATCCGATAACGGAAACTGCATGATCTCCCTCCTGCTCTGCGGTGTCGGGCACTGGCTTGCCATCGAGCCATACCGAGTAGAAGTCGATCTTGCGGTCAAAGACGATGATAAAATAGTTGTGAAAGTTTTCCGGTACCCCTCCGTGGTTGTTGCGACAGTAACCGATCACCCTGTTACCGGCGGTGTCCACCTTTATCATTGAGCCTCCGGCGAAGGCATCAATTACAACTGCTGATGAATCGTTTTCAGGGAAGGTGAACCTGAATATGGCAGATCTCTCTGTTGGTGTTACCTCTGCAGTGATATCATAGTCAGCGAGATAAACGCTGTAGTAGTAAGGCCGTGCCACCTCGGCCTTGTGTGAGAACCATGAGGCCCGCTGTTCCTCTGTGATTTTGTTGCCGCCTGTGACAGGCATCAATGAGAAGGCAGCGTAATCATTGATCCAGGGGCTGGGCTGGTGGGTCTGTTTGATTCCGGTAATCTTATGATCATCATATGTATATCCCCAGCCATCACCATTGCGACGGGTCTGCGGTGTCCAGAAGTTCATCCCGAAAGGCAGTGCAACGGCCGGGTATGTATTGCCATGTGAGAGCAGGTATTCCGAGTCGGTACCCATCAGCGGACTGACCAGGTCTGCCAATTCTTCTGATGCCGTCTCCTGACGAGTGCAACCGGAAAGAGCAAGAACAATGATCAGGACCATTGTGGCTCTCTTTGCCATGCGGTTTGGAAAATCATTCAGACCAGTCATTTGTCCTCTTTCTTGAGTTTGTTCAGAATTTTCTTCAGCACCATCTCCGGGGTGAGCCACTCAAGGCATGCCAGGTCGCCCCGCCGGCAGTCTCCCATGCGGAAAAGGAAACGGAGAAGAGGCACGGTCATTATCACATCACCCATTGATGATGTGCGTATCACAAGATGGCTCATCTCAATACTTTTCGTAAGATTTCTCTTCCATCAGTCCTGATCCGGTGGCAAGGTTTATCCGGCTCTTTATCTCTGAACGAACGTCATTTTTGAAATAAACTGCCCTGGCAGTTTCAATGTAATCATGGCCATAATCCTTTTTGCGTTCAAGGTCCCTGATCTTGTCTTCAATATCCCACAGCTCGGCATTAACCCTGTACAGATCGAGGTAGAGAGGGCCATTTTTCTTCAGGAAGGTGGCCACAGCCTCCTCAAGTACCAGGTGTTCCTTATCCAGGTTCACCCGCTTTCCCTGATCGGTGATTTTCTCCAGCTTAAGTTCTATGATAGTCAGTTTGTCAGCTATTTCTCCGTTTGATACCTCTATCTTCATGAAGAGCTCTTTGAACCTGTAAAAATAAACTTTTAAAATGAATGGGCAACCGTTGTCACTGCGGGTCAACGTCGGCATGGATGCGCAGGAATCCTTTCCTTGGCATCTTGAGCTCGTTATCCATGGCACGGCGCAACAGCTCCTTCACCTTTGACGGAGAGAGGCTGCTGTCAATCTTGACCATGATTGTCTTTATGTACCACTTTTGCACCTGCATTATCACGGGAAACTCCGGTCCCAGGAGATGGCTGCCGAGCTGCTTGCGCAGGCTCGCTGCCAGGCGTTCTGCCGAGAGGATCAGTTCATCCTGGTCGCGATGCCTGACGGAGAGCCTGATGATCTTTGTGAAGGGAGGATAACCGAAGAGCGACCTCTCCTCAAGCTGGCTGCTGCACATGGCCTTATAGTCGTGTTTAAGTACCTGTCTCAGGATGATATGAGCTGGGTCTGCTGTCTGGATGATCACCCGGCCCCTGCGGGTGCGTCTCCCGGCCCTGCCACTGACCTGTTCCATCAGCTGGAAGCTGCGTTCAAAGGCCCTGAAGTCAGGGAAATGCAACATGTTGTCGGCATCAAGTATGCCCACAACTGTCAGTCTTTCGAAATCAAGCCCCTTGGAGATCATCTGTGTTCCGATAAGTATGTCCGTCTCGCCTGCGGCGAATCCGGATAGTATCTCTGATGAGGCTGTTCGCTTCCGTGTGGTATCCTGGTCCATCCGTGCCACCCTGGCCGATGGAAAGATCAGCCTGATCTCTTCTTCGATCTTCTCGGTGCCGAATCCTTTTGTTGTCAGCGCCTCGGATCCGCAATCCGGGCATGCTGACGGCAGTTTCGTGCTCCGGCCGCAGTAGTGGCAGACCATCCTGCCAATGCTCTTGTGGTAAGTATAGCTGACCGAGCAGTTGGTGCAGCCCGGCACCCATCCGCAATCAGGGCACATCAGATAAGGAGAAAACCCTCTCCTGTTCTGGAAGAGTATCACCTGTTCGTTCTTTCCCAGCGCCTCCTCAATGGCCTCAAGGAGCCGGGGAGAAAAGTGTGAAACCATCTTCTTCTTCTTACCGAAGGTGCGTGTGTCGGCAACTATCATTTCAGGCATCATTACGTCACCGTAGCGGGTCATGAGTTCAACATACCCGAACCTGCCGGCAGAGGCGTTATGATAGCTCTCCAGAGAGGGGGTGGCTGAACCGAGCAGGGTCCTGCCGCCATGGATGCGTGATAGCATCATAGCCGCGTCACGGGCATGATAACGGGGTGCCGGGTCATACTGCTTATATGATGAGTCATGCTCCTCATCGACAATGATCAGGCCGAGGTCCCTGAAGGGAAGGAAGAGAGAGGATCTTACCCCCAGCACGGCGCTGAGGGTGCCGTCGCTGACCTTTCTCCGGACCTCGCGGCGTGCGGCAGGCGTCAGTCGGGAGTGGAAAACACCGATAGAATTCCCGAAATGCCGCCGGAGACGTTCGATTATCTGTGTTGTCAGGGCTATTTCAGGCAGCATATACAGGACCTGTCTGCCCCGGGCAAGCTCCTCCTGCATCAGGTGGATATAGATCTCCGTCTTGCCGCTGGAGGTGACCCCGTGAAGAAGCACTGTCTCGCGCTCCATGAACAGCTCCCTGATTGTGTCATACGCCATGGTCTGGACCTCATTAAGGCTTGCTGGTGCGGTTACTTCGCGATAGATAGCTGTGGCCGATCCAGGCTTCTTTTTCGTTACCTTAACTCCCGGAAGATCCTCTGCCGAGGGAATTGCTGCCTTCATCACCTCTCCGGGATAAGCCATATAATAATCAGCTACCCAGAGGATAAAATCAGTGAGGCGGTCATTGACCGATGCTCCTTCCGGCAGTAATCCGCTTATCTCCTTCGGGACAAATCCTTCAGGAGGGATGTTGTGCATGCTGATGACAAGGCCTGTTACACTACTACTTCGGCCAAACGGCACAGTGACAATGCTTCCCCGTCGCAGGTCTGCCCGTAGTGCCTGTGGTATGCCATAGGTATAACTGGCGCCTACGGCGACAGGTATGATTATATCTGCGAACTCGTTTTGCATTAGCTGAAACGACAACAAATTATAAATAAATGGCTGTACGTACCGGCACACAGGCCGGAATTTATCAACGGTGATTGTTTTATGCGGCTAACTCAGGGCTGCTCTTACTTTTTCGGCAGCATCGGTGAAGGTGGATGCCGCAATCACCTTCAGTCCCGAGTTGTCAATAAGCTCCTTTGCTTCAATGGCATTGGTGCCCTGCAGTCTTACAATGACGGGTATGGCAATATCACCAATGGTCTTGTACGCTTCAATAATTCCCCCGGCCACGCGGTCACACCTGACGATACCGCCGAAGATATTGACAAGTATTGCCCTGACATTCGGGTCCTTGAGTATTATTCTGAACCCGGCCTCCACTGTTTTTGGGCTTGCGCCGCCGCCCACATCAAGGAAGTTGGCAGGTTTGCCTCCTGATAGTTGTATAAGATCCATTGTTGCCATGGCCAGGCCGGCGCCGTTTACCATGCATCCCACGTCGCCGTCGAGCTTGACATAGTTCAGGTTGCTGGCAGAAGCCTCAACCTCTGTAGGGTCCTCCTCGGTAAGGTCACGCATGGCAGCCAGCTCAGGCTGGCGGTAAAGTGAATTATCATCGAGTGAGACCTTGCAGTCGACTGCCAGGACCCTGTCATCACTTGTCTTAAGTAGCGGGTTGATCTCCATCATTGATGCATCCGAGCTGACAAACGCATCCCAGAGTCCGCTTATAAAGTGTGTCATCTCCTTGTAGGCTTTGCCATGGAGTCCGAGGTTGGATGCGATGGTCCGCATCTGGAATTCATGCAGGCAGCAGGTTGAGTCTACAACTTCGGTAAAGATCGCCTCAGGGTTTCTGGCAGCCACTTCTTCTATATCGATTCCCCCCTCAGTGGAATAGATAACCACGTAAGACGACCTTCTGCGGTCAAGCAGAATGGACATATAGAATTCCCTGATTTCGGACTCACCCTTATAATATACATCGCGGGCAACCAGTACTTTTCGCACCAATTTCCCCTCAGGGCCGGTCTGGGGAGTCACGAGAGTCATCCCCAGTATCCGTGAGGCTACCTCCGCAGCCTCTTCCGGGGAACGGGCTATCTTCACCCCTCCTCCTTTTCCTCTGCCACCGGCATGGATTTGAGCCTTGATGACGAAAATCTCCGTGCCATACTTCTTCTGTAGCTCCTCGGCTACAAGCTTTGCCTGCCCGGCTGTCTCGGCAATGAATCCTTCCTGTACGGCTACGCCGTGAGCCTGCAGGATTGATTTTCCCTGGTATTCGTGAATATTCATGACTGTGTATCTGGTATGGGGTTACAAAAGTCTCTCTTAGCAATTAGGTATGTAATTTACTCTTTTTTATAATTAATTTCGCTAAAATTCTTTTGAATGAGGAAGCTTTCCAATGATGAGTTGCACCGTAAGAGTGTATCTGAGTTCAGGACATCTGCCAAGTCGCCCTTCATCATTGTGCTTGACAATGTAAGGAGTCTGAACAATGTAGGATCGATCTTCCGCACTGCAGACGCCTTTCTTGTTGAGGCTGTTTACCTGTGCGGTATAACAGCCACTCCTCCCCACAGGGAGATTCACAAGACTGCATTGGGAGCTACTGAATCGGTTGCCTGGAGATACTATGCCACTGCAGAGGAAGCAGTAGGGGAGTTAAAGGCGAAAGGGTATCTGATAGTCTCTGTGGAGCAGGCTGACGAGGCAGTTGCGCTTGACTGTTTTGTTGCCGAAACAGGGAGGAGTTTTGCTCTGGTATTCGGGCACGAAATCAGGGGGGTGAGTGAGGAGGTGGTAAATCTCTCGGATGTCTGTATAGAGATACCCCAGTACGGTACAAAGCACTCTTTCAACGTTGCTGTCAGCGCAGGTATTGTTTTATGGGAGCTGGCAGGCAGGATCACCGGGAAGTAATAAAAAACCCCGTTTGCCATCCGGCAAACGGGGTTCTGTATTTATAACGCCGTTTTACTGCGTGATTGACTTGAATGTGTCATCCATAAAGAATTTCGCAAACTCGAGATCAGTCTGAGCGTAATTCTTCCAGTCAGAGTTGTAGCCGATAGCTTCACGGAGACCGTTGAGAACGCCGTCCTTATTGTCGAGGCGAGCCGCAATGACAGCATTTAAGTATGAAGGAGCGCCGCACTTGCATGGTTTCACTGATTCCATGGTTGTCTTGGCCTTGTTGATGTCACCCTTCAGAAGCTGTGCAAGAGCAAGGTTCATCGTGGGTTTGTCACCGAGCAGGTTGACTGCCTGGTCATATTTGCCTTCATGTATAGCGATGGTGCCAAGTCCGAATTTTGATTCGGGAGTGGCAGCTGACATTGAATTGAAATACTCCGAAGCAGCCTTGACGTCACCGTTAAGAAGAGCAGCGAAGCCCATGTTGTTCTTCACAACATCATCATTCTTCAGAGCCTTTGCTTTTTCAAGGGCTACCATAGCCTCTTCGGCTTTGCCCATATTCAGGAGGGTCCAGCCTACGTTGTTCCATGCGCGATAGCACTTGGGCTCCTTCTCGGTAGCCAACTGGTAGAACTTGAGCATCTCCTTGGGATCTTCAGTCAGTGTGGCAGCGTAGAGCATCTGCTCGAGGCTGAGAACTGAGGCATCACCCTTGATTGCTGTGAGGATCTCATCATCGCTGAGGCCGATAAGGTCTACGTCGACAATGAATTTCGACCTTCTAAGCAGGGGAAGGATCTCTTCTGCGAGAGTCTCATAAGCTGTAGCCATGTTCTTGATCTCCTGTTCGCGGACGACGGGATCCTGGTACATTGAGAGGACTCTCAGTACAAGCTCCTTGTCAGCCATTGAAGACTCCTGCACGAGGGTCTTGAAACCTTCCCAGTCTTCAGCTGTGGTCTGAGTTGCAAACAGTTCAGTCAGTTCGGGCATCTTGGCGTACTCCTTCTGGAGATACTTCTCTGCAGCCTTGCCTCTCTGCTCTGACAGTTTTTCGTTGAGTGTGAGCGGACCATCAGGTGAAGCATAGGAGCTTGTGGTGACGCCTTTCACTGCCATTCTCTCGTTCTGCATGACGAGGGTGACATAATCCTTGAGAGCCTGGACATCGGCAGCCTTGAGTTCTGTGGGTTTGATATCTGACCTGTTGATGCTATAGAGAATATCAGCCATCTTCTGTTCGGGAACAATGCGCTGATACTTGTCTTTCAACGAAATAGGCATAGCATGATCTTCAACCAGTGTGGATGTGGCAATAACGCCGTCAGCAAGCTTGATAGGATCAAATGCCAGTGACTTGTCCTTCTTGGTTGCTACAACGCGGAGCATGAACTCAGATACCTTCATCTCAGGTATATAGTTGACATCACCGGTCCAGTTGATGTTACCGCCTTCCCAGCTGATCGGTTTATTGTTAGCCAGAACCTTTTCACCCTGGGCATAAAGGATTTCATCAAAGGCTGTTTCACCACCCTCATAAACGAGGACGGGGGTGATCTTAAGTGTTGTGTTCTTGTCAAAGTACTTCTCCGGATAGGTAGCCTTTACCTGTGCAGCAACAATTCCTGCATGGGTCTCAAGTACCTTGGGTGTGATCTCATACTCGACAAAATTCGCGTTTTTCTTCATCTTGTCGAGACTGCTGCAACCTGATACAAGTACAGCAGCAAGCAGAATGACAAAAAGTCTGGTGAAATTTTTCATAATTTGTTTTTTATTAGTTGCGATCAGTTTCTGTATAATAACAATTATACGATAATTTATGATTTGGTTGCAAATTTAAGATAATTTTTAGTCAATATCCTCAATCGTCCTATTAAATATTCAGAAATCGCGAAGATTAATTCCCAGCTCCACAGGCTCATGAAAGATCATATTCGTCACTTTCATGTAATCTTCGTGGCTGGCCACAAAATCGATACCAGACACATTAAGTACCAGATAGCGGTTCTCCGGATTCTGCCTGAAGAAATTAAAATAGCTCTCCTGTATTCCTGTCAGGTAATCTGCAGTGATTGACTTCTCGTACTCCCTGCCTCTGGCAGCAATATTTTTCAGGAGCCTCTCCGGGGGCACATGCAGGTATACATATAGGTCTGGCTTTGGTAATGAGCTGTATATGATGTAGAAAATCTGCCGGTAGAGGCTGAATTCATCCTGTTCCAGTGTTTTGGAGGAGAACACCAGTGACTTCATGAAGTAATAGTCTGCTACGGTAAAGCTTCTGAACAGGTCCTGCTCCACAAGTTCCTCCTTCAGTTGCCTGTAACGGTCAGCCAGGAAGGAGAGCTCCAGGGGAAAGGAGTACCTGGAGGGGTCGCTGTAGAATTTAGGAAGGAAAGGGTTGTCTGCAAACCTTTCGAGGATCAGTTTTGCGTTGTGATCCCTGGCGATCATTGAAGCCAGGGTAGTCTTCCCCGCACCGATATTTCCTTCAATGACAATATAGTTATACCTTACGGTCTCCATTCCATTCCCTCATTGCAATCAATATCAAAAATAGCATTTGAAGGTCACATTACAAATAAAAAAGGAGAGACGCCACAAATTGTGCGTCTCTCCTTCTTAAGCACGGCGATTCCCGGATGGGTGCATCGCCTTATGTTATTACTAAATATTATTACCTGTTGTCATCCCTCCTGCGGTCATTTGAGCGGCGATCACCGCGGTCACGGTCATGGCCGCCTCTTCCGCCGTCGCGTGAGCCCTGATGGTCTCGCCTTTCGGTATATTCGCGCTTGGGTGGTTCCACATAACCTTCCGGCTTTGGAATAAGGGGTTTGCGTGAGAGTCTCAGCTTACCGGTCTTCTGATCAACTTCAATCAGCTGAACCTCAACGATATCACCCTCCTTGAAGAGTTCCTCCACGGTGCCGACCTTCTTCCAGTCCATCTCTGAGATATGCAGCAGACCATCCTTATTTGGAAGTATTTCCACAAAAGCACCGAACTGGGTGATTGTCTTCACCTTGCCGGTATATACCTTACCAACCTCGGGGACAGCGCAGATGGCATTGATCCTGTCGAGGGCAGCCCTGATCACTTCGTAGTTGTCGCCGAAGACATCGACCATACCCTGACCGTTGATCTCCTCGATAACGATTGTAGCACCTGTTGTTGCCTGTATATCCTGGATGATCTTTCCACCGGGACCGATAACTGCGCCAATCATCTCCTTGGGGATATAGATCTTCTCTATTCTCGGGGCATGAGGCTTGAGTTCCGGTCTTGGCTCAGCAATGGTCTGTTCCATGATGTCAAGTATATGGAGTCTCCCCTTGCGTGCCTGGTCAAGCGCCTGCTTGAGCACCTCGAATGAGAGTCCGTCTACCTTGATATCCA
>JBFYPM010000174.1:0-26010 GCA_041303295.1 Bacteroidales bacterium | reverse complement strand
GGATTCTGGGAGACGAGGAGCTCCACCGCCTTGCTGCCCGACTCCATACGCCCGGCAGCGTTGATGCGCGGGCCGATCCGGAAGACAACATCTTCAATTGCAAGTGGCATCCGTATCTTTGCTTTCTCAATGATCTTCTGAAATCCCAGGCGCGGAGAACGGTTTATTTGCTGCAGTCCGAAATATGCAAGGATCCTGTTCTCACCTGTCATAGGGACAATGTCTGATCCAATGCTCACAGCCACCAGGTCAAGGTATGGGATGATCTTTTCAAAAGGAATGTTTTGCACCCGGCAAATAGCCTGCATCAGCTTGAACCCCACACCGCATCCCGAGAGCTCCTTGTATGGGTAGCTGCATCCAGGCTGCTTGGGATCGAGCACCGCGGTGGCATCTGGTATCTCGTCGCCCGGCAGATGGTGATCACAGATGATGATGTCAATTCCCTTTGACCGTGCGTACTTAACCTTGTCCACCGACTTAATACCGCAGTCAAGCGCAATGATCAGGCGGCAGTTACTGTCGGCCGCATAATCTATACCCTTGATTGATAGACCATAGCCCTCATGATACCTGTCAGGAATATAATAATCAAGGCTCGAGTGCCTCTCACGCAGGAATGCGTATAGCAAAGCCACTGATGTCGTGCCGTCAACATCATAGTCGCCGTACACAAGTATCCTTTCGTTCCTTGATATTGCAGTGCTGATACGATCCACAGCCCTGTTCATATCCTTCATCAGGAACGGGTCATGAAGCGAACTCAGTGAAGGGTTAAAAAAATCCTCAGCCTGTTTTTTTGTTGTGATGCCGCGCTGCACCATCAGGTTGGCGACAGCGGCAGGCACCGCCATCTCTGTCGCCAGGATCGTGGCGACACGTTCGTCGCCCCTCTCTTTCAAGAGCCACCTTTTTTCCATTATATGTTATTTTAATAATATTCATATCCGAAGACCTCCCTCATTGTGTTTCGCAGATCATTTTTCACATCTTCCATACTCACCTTCCTTCCCGTCTCTTTCTCAATGCTTGTCACACCTTTATCGGTGAAGCCGCAGGGGTTAATATGGTTAAAATATGAGAGGTCAGTGCTGACGTTGAGAGCAAAGCCGTGCATTGTCACAAATCTTGATGCTCGTACGCCTATGGCACAAATTTTCCTTGCCCGGGTACCGTTGTCCGGATCAATCCAGACTCCCGTGGCTCCCTTCAGGCGCTCACCTTCAATACCGAAACGGGCGATGCACCTGATAATTGCTTCTTCAAGCAGTTGTATATAATCACGGAGTCCGATCTTCATCCCTTCAAGGTCGAAGATAGGATAACCGACAAGTTGGCCGGGACCGTGGTAGGTTATGTCACCTCCCCTGTCTATCCGGTAGAATTCGGCATCACGTGCCTGAAGCTGGATATAGTCGAGCAGCAGGTTCTGATCAGATCCGCTTTTCCCAAGCGTGTACACATGATTATGCTCAACAAAGATGAGCCGGTCCGGGGTTCTGTTGCCTCCAGGTTCCCGACTGCTCTTCTCCGCAACCCTGGCATTGAAGAACCGTTCCTGGTATTCCCAGGTCTCCTTATAGTTTTTCTGACCGAGATCGTCAAATATGACCCGTGATGTTGGTTCTGGGAGCATGCCAGAGGTGTTGGACCCTCCGGCAGGAGTGGATGAATCTTTCTCGCCGGCCGGTGCTCCTGTTCCGGCTCTCTTGTATCCGTTCCCGGCGCTGATGTGTTTCTCTGCATGGAACGAGCTTCTTACCAGTGGCGAGCTCTCCACAAACTCAAACCCTATCTCCAGTCCCCTTTGACGGTACTCTGCGAATTTCTCCGGAGTAACATATTCAACAACAGGAATATGAGCAAGGCTCGGAGCGAGATACTGTCCGATAGTCACAATTCTGCATCCGGTTGCAAAGAGGTCATGAAGTGCTTCCAGCACCTCCTCCTCCGTCTCGCCGAGGCCAAGCATCAGTCCAGACTTGGGTCTCACTCCTCTTGATGCTATATGCCTCAGTACCGAGAGACTAATCTCATACTTTGCCACCGATCTTATCTGCGGGGTCAGCCGTCTGACTGTTTCGATGTTATGTGATATGACATCCGGGCCGGCATCAATTACTTTATCAATATCTGAAAGATTTCCGCGAAAATCCGGTATCAGTGTCTCTATTGTTACATCCGGATTCACCTCTTTTATTCTTCTGATTGTCTGCGCCCAGTGTCCTGCACCGCCATCTGAAAGGTCATCACGGTCAACCGAGGTGATGACGCAGTGCCTGAGCTTCATGGTACTGACAGCCTGCGCCACCCGCTCCGGTTCACTGCCGTCGGGTGGAAGCGGTTTGCCGCTGCGGGTTCCGCAGAACCGGCATGACCGTGTGCATATGTCTCCAAGGATCATCAGGGTTGCCGTTCCGGCATTCCAGCACTCGCCTATGTTGGGGCAGTTGCCAGAGGTGCAAATCGTGTGCAGCTGGTTATCCTCCACAAGTCGCTTGACCATCGTGTAGCTCTCCCCGCTTGCCCTCTCCATTCTTAGCCATGATGGCAGTCTCCTGTTGCCTGACATACCGGATTTGTCCCCTGAATTGAATTAATATACAAAGGTATAAATAAATGCTATAGCTCCGGGAGGAATTTTGCACCCGCGAAACAATGAAATCGTATCTTTGAAAGATGTTTTTTGCAGGTGCTGCCATGGGACAAGAACTGGAATCATTTATGACTGAAGCAACAATTGAGATTGCTTCTGTCGCTGGCTGGCTTTGGCAGAGAGGCTGGGCTGAAAGGAACGCGGGGAATATTTCAGTGCGAATTGATGCAGCAGGCCTGCAGGAACCGGTTACATCTTCGGAGCAGCAGGAAATACCCTTGCAAAAATCATTCCCAAGACTGGCGGGACAATTGTTCCTGGTGACAGGAACCAACACCAGAATGCGCGATGTGGCCGCCAGTCCTGTTGAAAATGTACTGCTGATAGAAATTGACAGCACCGGTACAGGATATCAAATCCTGTCACCCTCAGGCAAAACCACACTCAGGCCTTCCAGTGAACTATCAACTCATCTTTGCATCCATGATATGATGGTCAGAAACAGACCGTCACACAGGGTTGTAATGCATACTCATGTCACAGAGCTGATTGCGCTTACACAGATAAAGGAGCTTTGTGACCCGCATAAGCTTAATAAGATATTGCTGGGCATGCATCCCGAAACCATGATCTTCATACCTGACGGTGTGGGGTTCGTTCCATATCTTCTTCCTGGCACCACAACCATTGGGGAATCAACCGTTAAGCTGCTTGAGATTCACAGTGCAGCTCTCTGGGAAAAGCACGGCATATTTGCCACCGGTCGCACACCCCTCGAGACATTTGATATGATCGACCTCCTTGCCAAATCAGCATCGATATGGTTTCTATGCCGCTCGGCTGGATATGACCCTGAAGGTCTGACCGAAAGCCAGCTTGCAGAACTAAGCAAAATCAAATTCTAACCAGATGAATACAGTTTATCTTAACGGGCAATATATCCCCGCCGACAAAGCAACAATCAGTCCTGATGACAGAGGTTTTCTCTTCGGAGACAGTGTTTATGAAGTGACACGGTGGTACGGAGGGTATTTTCTGGACCTTCCAGGCCATGCAGCACGCCTGCGGCGAAGCCTTAAAGAGACAAGGATTGAATGGGATGAAGCTGGCAGCATCGAGAAGATATCAGAGGAGCTGATACACCGTAATAGCCTCGGCGGCGATTGTGCAATTGTATACTTCCAGGTCACACGCGGAGCGGCACCGCGCAGCCACGCTTTCCCCAAGCCCCCTGTAAAACCGACGGTCTATGGTTTTGCACGCCGACACAGTATTGATACCCTGGCATGCGAGCGCGGTGTTAGTTTATGGCTTACACCAGACCCGCGCTGGAACCGCTGTGATATCAAGACTACCGCCCTGATAGCCAACATACTCCCCTACCAGGAGGCACATGACAAAGGCTTTGCAGAAGTGTGCTTTGTCAGGAACGGAGTCGTAACCGAGGGAGCACATTCGAATATCTTTTTCGTCAGGGATGGTACTCTTTATACCCATCCTGAAACAAATGATATCCTTGCCGGTATTACAAGAAAGACAGTCATTTCCCTTGCTGCAGAACATGGCATTCCGCTGGTCAGTGAGGCAGTTGCCTCAGACATGATCCCGTACATGCATGAGGCATTTATCAGCAACACTACAGGAGAGATTGTTCCTGTGCTGAAGATATCAGACCAGGTTATCGGCGAGGGCAACCCCGGACCGGTTACCAGGAAGATCCATGGGCTGTTCAGAGACCGGGTCCAGGCCTCGAATCCGGTACGGTAGGGCTGAAGTCTGAAGGTCCTAAAGTCTTGCGGTCCTGCGGTCTTGCGGTCTTGTCGGAGCGAAGCGGAGATCCCGACCGAAGCGTCAGGAGGGTACTGTAGTCGTAATTAGTTGATTGACTGCTGACTGATGACTGCCGGCTGCCGACTGAGGATTTCACTATTGCCTACTGCCTGATATGACTGCCGACTGTGGACTGTAGACTGATGACTTTAATTCACTACTGCCTGCTGGCTATTGCCTATTGCCTTTCATATTATACCTTTGCACAAATTTTAAAATATGACCACTTCCCAACTCAGCGAACAGGAACAGGTTCGCAGGCAATCGCTTGAAGAAATCCGCAAACTGGGCATTGACCCCTACCCGGCAGCAATGTACCCGGTCAATGTATCGGCCGTAGAGATTCTCGACGGATTTAAGGACGGGGAAAACAACTTCCTCGAGGTATGCCTTGCAGGCCGTATCATGAGCCGGCGTATAATGGGCAACGCATCCTTCGCCGAGTTGATGGACTCATCAGGAAGAATACAGATATATGTGCGGCGTGACGACCTCTGCCCCGGAGAAGATAAGACCTTATATAATACACTCTTTAAGAAACTTCTTGATATCGGTGATATTATCGGGGTTAAGGGATTTGCCTTCAGAACCCAGATGGGAGAGATAACCGTCCATGTGAAGGAGCTGACCCTGCTGAGCAAGTCATTGCGTCCGCTGCCAATCGTAAAGGAGAAGGATGGGGTGCTGTATGATGCCGTGACTGACCCTGAGATGCGTTACAGGCAGCGCTATGTAGACCTGATAATAAATCCCGAAGTGAGGGAGGTCTTCCGGAAGCGCACACAGATAATGAAGTCGATGCGCGAGCTATTTGACGCCAACGGGTACCTTGAAGTGGAGACCCCTGTGCTGCAGCCTATACCGGGCGGTGCCGCGGCCAGGCCTTTTAAAACACATCATAATGCACTTGATATTCCGCTGTACCTCAGGATCGCGGACGAACTGTACCTGAAAAGGCTTATAGTCGGAGGGTATGATGGGGTGTATGAGTTTGCAAAGGACTTCCGCAATGAGGGGATGGACCGGACGCATAACCCTGAATTTACAGTTATGGAGATCTATGTAGCCTATAAGGACTACAACTGGATGATGGAGTTTACAGAGAAGATTCTTGAGAAGGTTGCGTTGGATCTCCACGGCACGACCAAAGTCCCACTGGGAGACAAAATTATTGATTACGCAGCACCT
The DNA here is from genome assembly GCA_041303295.1 of Bacteroidales bacterium. Lineage (GTDB taxonomy): Bacteria > Bacteroidota > Bacteroidia > Bacteroidales > VadinHA17 > SR-FBR-E99. Next base: position 20,396 of record JBFYPM010000174.1, on the reverse strand, counting down.
TACCGCCGCCTCTCGATGACCGATGCCATCAGGGAATATGCCGGTATCGATATTTCAGAGATGACTGAGGATGATCTCAGGAAGGAGTGCGACAAGCTTGGCATAGGACACGCACCCTCAATGGGAAAGGGTAAGCTAATTGACCAGATCTTCGGAGAGAAGTGTGAGCATCACTTCATACAGCCGACGTTCATCATCGACTATCCGCAGGAGACCTCTCCGCTGACAAAAAAGCACCGCAGTACACGCGGTCTCACTGAGCGTTTTGAGCTGATGGTCAACGGCAAGGAGCTGGCAAACGCCTACTCGGAACTCAATGACCCGATTGACCAGCTCGATCGTTTTCAGGAGCAGCTCCGCCTATCTGAGAAGGGTGATGATGAAGCTATGTTCATCGATATGGATTTCGTTAGGGCACTGGAGTATGGTATGCCCCCTACCTCCGGAATGGGGATGGGGATTGACAGACTGACAATGTTCATGACCAACCAGCCCTCAATACAGGATGTGCTCTTCTTCCCGCAGATGAGACCGGAGAGTTAGAAGAATATCTGGCTTTTGTTGCTTTCAAGTAATATTTGCTTGACTCAGGTCTTGTAAAGTTTTACCTTACGGGTACAATTCATCCCTGAGGCAATGAAAAAACATGATCTTAATCGACGCAGATTTATCAGAAACGCTTCTGTAGGAATTATAGGAGCTGGCGTTCTCGGGGCAAAGGCCCCATCAGCAGGTACACAGGAAACTGAAGAGGAATTTCCTAAAATTACTTCATACCGTACTCTCGGTCGAACCAACTTTAGGGTTTCTGATATCGGAACCGGGTATCCCTTTAGCGAGTCAACACTAAGGGCGACATTGGGATGTGGCGTGAACTTAATTGAAACTTCCGAAATGTATGGCAGAGGCAATAATGAGACCCTCATCGGAAACGTCATCAAGGAACTTGAAAGAGATAAGTTATTCATTGTCACCAAACTGGCATATAACGTGAAGGAATATGAATCTGCACAGGATATCATTGAAAGGGCTAATGCCAGCCTGAAAAGGCTTCAGACTGACTATGTTGATTGCTTCATGATACACAGTGCGGAAAACTCTGAAAGAGTCAGGAACAAGCATTACCATAAGGCTGTTGATCAATTAAAAAAGGAGGGGAAAATAAGATTTACCGGCATATCATGCCACGGACACAGCTGGTGGGATAATCCTGAGGAAACATTTGAACAGGTGCTTATGACTGCTGTGGAAGATGGCCGGTTTGACATTATAATGTTACCCTACAACTTTTTTGAACCTGAGATGGGAGCCAGAGTATTGAAAGCCTGTAGTGAAAAGAACATCGGAACGATGATAATGAAATCCGTTCCCATTATTTTATATGAATATTTCAGCGCAGAGAAGCAAAAGACAGAAAAAGAGGGCGGTGGTCTCAGTGAGCGATATAAGATCGCCTATGAAAAATATAAGTTGCAGAGCGAACTAGCTGAAGCTTTCTTTGCCAGGTACGGAATATCAGGAATTGAAAAGATGAAGGATGGAGCAATCAAATTTGTTTTGTCAAACAATAATGCAAATACAATCTGCGCTTTGTTCCAAAACTTCACTGATATTAAGAAATATATCAAGCTCTCCGGCACTAAACTAGAACCCCAAACCAGTGAAATGCTTGGCTCATTTAAGTCACATTTTAATAATATGCACTGTAGGATAGGATGCAATATTTGCGAAGCCTCATGCCCAAACCATCTGCCGGTAAACACGATATTACGATACAATTATTATTTCCAGGCAAAACGACAGGAAAAGGTAGCCATTCAGTTTTATAATGAGTTGAGGGGGAACAAAGCGGATATTTGCCTTAATTGCGAAGGTTTTTGTGAGAAAGCTTGCCCGCATGGAGTACTGGCCAGACCAATGTTGGCTGCAGCACACAGAAATCTGAGTCTTGACCAACCCAATTTTGCCTGAAACATTTTTATGCAAGTATCCGATAAAGTTGAGCTTCTTCACATGCTCAAGTCTCTCGATTCTCCTTATAAAATACAGGAGTACCTTGATTCAATTCCATATAACTCCACCCAACGCACTCTTTCGCCCCTGCTGGTATTGAAGGAGAAGATTGCCCACTGCATGGATGGCGGGCTTTTGGCCGCATCAGCGCTTCGCCGGCTGGGATACCCTCCACTGATTGTCGACCTGTCAGCCGAGAATGATGATGACCATATAATCGCAGTGTTCCGTGAAGATAATTGCTGGGGTGCCATAGCCAAATCAAACACCACGGTCCTTCGGTTCCGCGAACCGGTATACCGCTCGCTCCGTGAGCTGGCGATGTCATACTTCGAGTTGTATTATAATCTCAATGGCCATAAATCTCTGAGAAGCTACTCGCGCACGATGGACCTGTCTCGTTTCGACGACCGTGACTGGGAAACAACTGAAGATGACCTTGAATTCATTGGCGATTATACCTATACCGTAAGGCACTATCCCCTTCTCACAAGAAAGCAGGCACTTTCGCTGAACGGTGTTCCAAAATATCTTTATGATGCCGGTTTTGCCGGTGCAGATATTAACGGCCTCTACAAACCTTCATGAAAAAGGCTTGTCCCTGCGACCAGGCCAGGCCAGGCCAGGCAATAGGCAGTAGGCAGTAGTAGCAGTCGGCAATCAAAATCAGTCAGTAGTCAGCTAACATATTGAATAACTGAGGACTGGGAACTGGCGGCTGAAGACTGGCGACTGAAGACTTACCTACTCTTGCGCCTTCAGCAACCCCTCCAGCCTCTTACGCTCAGCCTCAAATCCCTTCTTCCCGAGTAGGGCGAACATGTTCTTCTTGTAAGATTCGACCCCCGGCTGGTCAAATGGATTTACTCCCAGAACATATCCGCTGATAGCACACGCCAGCTCAAAGAAATACATCAACTGACCAAGATAATACTCATCAATCTTCGGCATACTGATTGTGATGACAGGTACTCCGCCCTCTATGTGGGCGATTCGCGTTCCGGCCTCTGCCTTGTGGTTCACCTCTGTAAGGCTTTTGCCCGCAATAAACCCTATGCCGTCAGAGTCGTCTGATGCACCCGGTACCACAAGTTTGTGATGAGGTTCATCCACATGGATAACGGTTTCGAACAGTTTGCGTTCGCCCTGCTGGATGTATTGACCCATCGAATGCAGATCGGTTGTGAATGTTACAGCTGAGGGGAATATCCCTTTACTCTCCTTTCCCTCACTTTCGCCATAAAGCTGTTTCCACCACTCTGCCAGGAATACCAGAGAAGGCTCATAGCTTATCAGTATCTCCGTAGTGTATCCCTTACGATAAAGGGTATTCCTTGCGGCAGCATAAGCAAGGGCAATGTTTGAGGCCGTGTCATTCCCGTCACGTATTGAGAGCGCCATGTCTCTCATGCCGGAGGCGAATACATCAATATCAAACCCTGCCAACGCCAGCGGAAGGAGTCCCACCGGAGTCAGAACAGAATACCGTCCACCCACGTCATCTGGTATTACAAACGTCTGATAGCCTTCGCTGACGGCTAGTCCATGGAGTGCTCCGCGCTGTGCGTCGGTGATGGCTACGATATGTGCTTTCATTCCTTTCTCCCCGACTTTATCCCTCAGGTGATCACGAAGAACGCGGAAAGCGATGGCTGGTTCGGTTGTTGTGCCGCTCTTGGATATTACAACAATATTATATAGTGTTGTGTCAAGAAACCTGAGCAGTGCAGCATGATAGTCCTCACTGAGAGTGTGTCCTGCAAAAACAAGTGTATGCTCCTGTCTCCCGAACGGGTCTTTCAATGCTTCAGTCAACGCTTTGGCGCCAAGATATGAGCCTCCTATGCCCACAACCACCGTGACGGGAGCCTGTGAACGAAGTCGTGAAGCGCATTCCTTAATGTCTCCTGTCTTTGAGACTGTTTTGTCAGGCAGATGAAGCCAGCCGGTGAATTCATTCCCCCGTCCCCTGCCCTCACGCAGGGTGATGAGGTTGGCCTTTGCACTTTCGAGATAGGGGGTAAGTTCATCATCGCTGATAAATTGACCGGTGCCTGTGATTGTGACAGAGATGCTATTTTTCATTTCTACTTTAGTTTTTTTGTCAGACTTTTCATTTCCTGAACGGGACTCGCAGAGGCGTACAGAATTCTGTAAACTGTTTCTGCGATCGGTATATCCGCTTTGAGTTTTTCATTGACCTCATGTATGCAAGACGATGCAAAGTATCCTTCAGCTACCTGGTTCATCTCCAGGAGGGCGTTCCTTACAGTATAACCTTTGCCTATCATAAATCCCAGGTTCCTGTTCCGGCTGAACTGGGAATATCCTGTGACGAGCAGGTCGCCCAGATAAGGTGATTCGGTAATATCACGCGGCAGAGGTGACACCGCGTTCACAAATCTGCTCATCTCGCCTGCAGCATTAGCCAGAAGCACTGCAATAAAATTGTCTCCGTACGCCAGTCCGTTGGCTATGCCGGCAGCAATTGAATAAATATTCTTCATGACAGCCGCGTACTCTGTTCCTATAAAATCCTCTGAGATTAAAGTTCTTATCCACCTGTTGGAAAAAAGTAATGCCACTCCAGCTGCCCTTTCGCTGTTCCGGGATGCAAAAGTAAGATAGGTCAGCTTCTCCGTAGATACCTCTTCGGCATGACTTGGCCCTGTAATAATTACAATGTTCTCATCAGGGACCAGATACCTCCTGATCAGATATTCCCCTGTAACGCAATTGTCACCGGGAATAATCCCCTTTATACCCGAACATACGGTTTTTCCTCTCAGTTCATCATCATCCATCCCCTCCAGCGCAGCTTTCAGAAAGGCGGCGGGCGTAACCAGTATTATGGCCTCTGAAGATTCTGCAGCTGTATGGATATTGTCTGTGGGGTTTATCAACGCGAGGTCAAACTCAATTGCAGGAAGGTAGTAAGGATTTCTGCCGTAACGTCTGACATGCCTGTATATCTCCGGTCTGTCAATATACCATGTAACCCGATGCCCGTTGGCGGTGAGCACCATGGTCATCGCGGTTGCCCAGCTCCCTGAGCCAACAACGGTTATCCCCGCACTGACTGGTACGACTCTTCTCAGGTCTGTAAGGCCTGTTCCCGGCATTGGTTGAATTTTGCCTTAAAGATAGGTATAGATCAGGCAGTAGGCAATAGGCAGTAGGCAATAGTGGGGCGTAAAGTCCCGACTTGGTGTCGTGATAGCAAGGAGCCGGTTTGAAGGGGAGCAATAGGAGTCAACAGCCCATATTCACCAGTTAATCAGTAAAATACGACTACTGCCTATTGCCTACTGCCTATTGCCTATTGCCTGAAAAGACTGAAGACTGAGCTTACACCAGCTTATGCTTCTTCACGAATTCGTCAATGACCTCTTCCAGGTTGGGGCTGCCGATCTCCTGCAGGTCATACCATACCCTTGTAGAAGGCCGCTTGATGTTTATGATGCGGTTCAGATCGATAGGAGTGCCAATGACAACAGCATCACAGTCGGTGTTGTTGATGGTTGTCTCCAGGTCCTTCAGCTGCTCTTTGCCGTAACCCATTGCAGGAAGAAGAGTACCAATATTCGGATACTTCTCGAAGGTCTCAGTAAGCTTGCCTACGGTGAACGGCCGTGGGTCAATCAGTTCAGCAGCACCGAACTTGCGTGCGGCAACCACACCGGCTCCGATCTTCATCTCGCCATGGGTCAGCGTTGGGCCATCCTCAACAACGAGAACGCGTTTGCCCTTGATAATAGAGGGATCATCAACCCTGATCGGCGATGCTCCATCGACCACTATTGCTTTCGGTGCCACCAGCTCTATGCTCTCGCGGACAGTCTGAATGTCGCCCGGAGCTGCGCTGTCCATCTTATTGATGACAACCACGTCAGCAATACGCAGGGTCACCTCGCCCGGATAATATTTCAGCTCGTGTCCTGCACGGTGCGGGTCAGTGACTGTAATCATCAGGTCAGGGTTAAAGAAGGGGAAGTCGTTATTGCCGCCGTCCCATAGAACTACATCACAACCGTCAGGATCATTCTCGGCGGCACGAAGGATTGCCTCATAATCAACGCCGGCATAGATTACATTCCCACGTACTACATGGGGTTCGTACTCTTCCATCTCCTCCAGGGTGCACTTATGCTTCTCGAGGTCTGCTACAACAGCAAAACGCTGGACCTTCTGATCAACAAGGTTGCCGTATGGCATCGGGTGACGAACGGCAACAACCTTAAGCCCCTTTTTCATAAGCAGCTCTATGACCCTGCGTGATGTCTGGCTCTTGCCGCATCCGGTACGGATTGCACCCACGGCAATTACCGGTTTGGTACTTTTAACCATGGTCTCCCTCCATCCCAGGAGAACGAAGTTGGCACCTGCTGCATTGACTATAGCACTCATTGACATGACCTTCTGATAGGTGACATCACTGTAGGCAAAGACACAGTCAACGACCTTCATCTCCTGTATCAGCCTGACCAGGTCATTCTCGGAATAAATCGGTATGCCGCCTGGATACAACTTGCCTGCCAGCTCGGCCGGGTATTTTCTGCCATCGATATCCGGAATCTGAGCTGCAGTGAACGCAACAACATTATACAGCTCGTTGTCGCGGAAATAGGTATTGAAGTTGTGGAAATCCCTGCCAGCGGCTCCAATAATGATTACATTCCTTTTTAACATAAAAACCTCCTTGTTAAATTATAGTTATTTTTTTCGAGAATATCTCTTTCTGATGGTAACCGTATCCGGCAAATTTATAATTTGTAACTGAAATCGGAAGTGATAATAGTCAGTTTAAGGCAATCTTTGTTAAGCTCATAATATTTTGATAATATGCAAGTTAATAAATCATAAGGTTTTGTTGAATAAAATCAGGCTTAATATTTTAAACCACAGCTTATTGGCCGAATCTTTGCAGTAACTTTCACCGGATGAATGTCCTGGCACATATATATCTCTCAGGCGACTCGGATAATATCATTATCGGGAATTACATCGGCGATTATGTGAAGGGGCGCGATTATTTGAAGTATCCTGAGGGGATTCGTAAGGGGATTATCATCCACCGCCATATTGATGCCTTCACTGACAGGCATCCTGTTGTCCACCGCAGCAAGCTTCACTTCACCGGCAGGTACCGCAAGTATGCCGGAGTCATAACAGACATCCTCTATGATCACTACCTGACACGCGAGTGGGACCTCTTCTCGAGGCGTCCCCTGGAAAGTGTCACATATAATTTCTACAGGGCAATGGTCAACAACTTCGAGATACTGCCTGAGAATGTGCGTGAAAAAATGCCCTTCTTCATAATCGACAACTGGCTGGAGACCTACCAGACCCGCAGCGGCATCAGGAGGGTGCTCAAGACTCTGAGCTCCATGACCTCGCTCCCGAAGGAGACGCGGTGGGCAATGAGGGTTTGGAAGAAGCAGTATTATTCAATTGAGGAAGACTTCATGGAGTTTTTCCCGCAGCTGATCAATTATGTCGAGACCGAGTTCGGAATAGTACTCTCGCCTGGCATCCGTATCCCGTTCTGACGGTCCAGGTTAACCAGACTTCCGGGCAACCGTATCCCGTTCTGATCATCCAAGGAATACTGACCCCCTGGCACACAGATTCAATTGATTATCATCCCAGGTACTCTGACCTTCCTGCGTCAAGCCTCAGGAAGACGAACAGCAGAAGGGTGAAGCCCCAGAGCGAGCTCCCGCCGTAGCTGAAGAAAGGCAGGGGTATACCAATCACAGGCATCACCCCGATTGTCATCCCAATATTTACAAAAAAGTGCACAAGAAACAGACCAAAGACGCCGTACCCGTAAGCCCTTATAAAGGTGGTCCGCTGCCGTTCAGCCAGCATGAGAAGCCTCAGCAGAAGCCATACAAACAATCCGGTTACCACTACTGATCCCAGGAATCCCCACTCCTCGCCCACAGTACAGAAGATAAAGTCTGTACTCTGTTCAGGGACGAACTTGAACTTGGTCTGGGTTCCGTTCAGGTAACCCTTGCCAAGGAACCCTCCTGAGCCTATTGATATTAGAGATTGATTAAGGTTATACCCCTCACCATAAGGGTCAGCCTCCATCCCCAGGATGATATTAATCCTTGTCTGCTGGTGTGGCTGGAGTATGTTATGGAAGGCGTAGTCAACCGTAAACAGGTACAATATCCCGCTGATAAGAAATGCATAAATGACTGCGGGCATCTTCAGCTTAAGCCTGTAAATAAACCACAGGTACACAATGCCCGCCATCACCACGGCAGCAAGGATAATCCCTGCCGTATCAAGGTCAAGGAGGTACCTGCCCGTAAGAAAAGCCACGCCACCGGTTACGACCATCACACCAGCAGCCCTGAGTGTCAGCGATGATCCGGAGGTTGCAGCCAGGGTGATTATTGCCATTATGATAAGTCCTGTTGCCACCGGCACATTACCAAGCATCAGGGTGAGAAGGAATAAAACCACTGCAAGAACGGCGGAAATGAAGACATAGATGCTCATGCCCTCGCGATAGAGTACTATGAAAAATGCAAAGAAGGTTATCACGGACCCCATGTCAGGCTGGATGGCAATCAACAGCACGGGGCCAAGAATGATTGCAGTGGCGAACAGCATTACTTTCATTCCCGATACCTGCCGCTGAGAGTTGAGATAAGAGGCCAGCGCCAGCGCGGTGGCGAACTTGGCAAACTCGGAAGGCTGCAGACCGAATGCGCCAAAATCGAACCAGGCCCTTGCTCCGTTGATCTCCTTGCCAAACAAAAGAACCAGCACAAGGAGCAATATAAAAAAGCCGTAGATGAACCATGCAAAGAAGAACCACAGTTTATTATCTGTCACCATGACAAAGACCGCGAGAACCAGCGCAGCAATAATAAACATCAGCTGTTTGCCGTACCGTTGAGAGAGATCGAATATGCTTGTATGCTGCTCATTGTAGACGGCAGCATAGATATTCAGCCACCCCATGACCATCATCACAAGCCACAACATCACCGTGACCCAGTCTAGTCTTCCAAGTATGTTGCTACTCTTTTGCATCCGGTTTGATTACGAGCTTCAGGACATAATCCTCAAGGTATTTTCTTTCTATTTCCCCGGTAAGGTATTTCTCTATAAGCAGGCTGGCGATAGGTGCTGCAAAAGTGGACCCAAACCCTGCATTCTCCACGTACACCGCAATGGCTATCTGAGGGTTATCCTTCGGGGCAAAGGCAACAAATATCGAATGGTCTTTGCCGTGCGGGTTCTGCGCAGTACCGGTCTTGCCGCAGATGATTATGCTGTCGAGCCTGGCGCCACGAGCAGTTGACCCCGCACCACCGTTCACGGCCCCCTCCATACCCTCTATCACCGGTTCAAAGTTTTCCGGCGAGATTCCGGTGATGTACTTCTGCATATAAAGTGGTGCCGGGGAGCCATCATCACCTATCTTCTTCACAACATGCGGGATGAAAAATGATCCCCTGTTTGCAATAACGGCAGCCATGTTCGCCATCTGGAGAGGCGTTGCCCCTATCTCTCCCTGTCCAATTGCCAGCGATATGACTGTCAGTGCTTTCCAGCGGTCTTTGCCGTAATACCTGTCGTAGTATGAACGCGTTGGGATGTTACCGGAGAGCTCATTGGGAAGGTCAATCCCGAGCTTATTGCCAAACCCGAATGCAACAAGATACTCCCTCCACTGATCAAAGGCTTCACCTAACAGGGGATACTTACTATTTTCCAGGGTGCTTCTGAAGGCGTTGCAGAACCAGGCGTTGCACGACTGTGCTACCGCCTGAATAAGATTCAGCGGGGAGCTGTGTGCGTGACACCCCACGGTCAGTGAGCCTGCATGATAACCCATGCTGCAGCTGAACAGCGATGAGGGTCGGATGACACCCTCCTGCAGACCGATGAGTCCGTTCATGATCTTGAAGGTCGAACCGGGAGGATAAGATGCCATCAGCGCCCTGTCAAAGAGGGGCTTGACAGTATCTGCCTGCAACATCGTAAAATTCTCTGACCGGACCCTGCCTACAAGCAGGCCGGGGTCATAGGTTGGCGAGGAGACCAGGGCCAGTATCTCACCTGTGGCTGGCTCTATGGCAACGATGGAGCCTGTCTTGTTGAGCATCAGTTTCTCACCGTATTCCTGGAGATTGAGGTCGATTGTAGACCAGAGGTTTGCTCCCGGCACGGCAACAGTATCATACCGGCCGTCAGCATATGAGCCTTTGATGTTGTTATGGACATCTACAAGGAATATGGTTACTCCCTTCCGGCCCCTCAGTTGCTCCTCATAGGATTTTTCAATGCCGCTGATGCCAATGTAATCGCCTGACCTGTAGTACCTGTCGCGGGAGATCAGCTTGTTGTCAACCTCACCTACATACCCGAGCAGGTGTGATGCAACAGGACGGGTGTATTTTCTGAGTGTTCTGGCCTGTACGTAAAAGCCAGGGAATCTGTAGAGCTCCTCCTGCAAGAGGGCGTATGTCTCCGATGAGATCATCTTCATAAAGACCGAAGGAGCCCTTCGTGAGTAGGAGACGGCTGTCCTCATGCGGTTCCTGAAATCTTCAATGGTTATTCCGAGTATCTGGTTGAACCTGGCCGTATCAAAAGCACTGGTCTGCACCGGTATCACCAGGAGGTCATAAGCAGCCTGGTTATAGACAATAAGATCCCCGTTGCGGTCATATATCAGCCCTCGGGCCGGATACTGCGTGACTGGCCTGAGCGCATTGTTGGCCGCAGATACCCGATAGGTCTTGTCAACAATCTGGATGTAGAACAGCCTGACAATAAGAATGAGAGCGGCAACCAATACCACTGCCATTATGAAGTATTTCCTGTTTGCGTAGCGGTCCTTCATGACTGTCTCCTCATCTGCGGGGTCTGATGAAGTCGAAGAGGACAACAAAGAATGTTGTGGCTGCAGTACTGAGCAACACCCTTAAAAGGGTATGGAAAAAGTTCCTCAGGGTGAAAAGCTCAATATAAAAGAGTGCCAGATGGTGAACAAGCACAACCGTCAGTGAGTAGATAAGGAACCATCTCAACCCGCTCCTGTATGCGGAGGGCGACATGTCAGGCTCGGAGGCCTCAGCTGTCACGTTGAGGGAAAGGACCCACGGCCGCACAAAACCGGCCATAACGGAGGCGAACGCGTGTACGCCGATTGTACCTGAGAAAAGGTCAATGACAAATCCTGCCAGAAAGGATAACAGAAGAAGTATCCATGAGGGGAGGGCGACCGGCAGGATCAGGATGAACATCACGTAAACATAGGGATTGACATAGCCGCTGAACTCTATATTGTTAAAGATCAGCAGCTGGAGTGCGATCAGGAGTATGAAGGCAACTGAATATCGAAGGAGACTGTTCATTTCCCGACCTCCTCTTCCAGATTGTTTCTCTCTTCCCTGGTCAGATTGCCTATCAGGTATACATTGGTAAGCTTCTTGAAATCAGCAGAGAGCAACACCCCTAACGAGACAAAGTCGCCTCCCCGTTTCTGTTCACCGGTAAGGGCACCAACCATCAGTCCTGCAGGGAATATTGCTGAATAACCACTTGTAACAATTGTATCACCCTCGGTGACTGTAACGTGGTGCGGTATCTCCGAGAGCCTGGCATACCGGTAGTTGATTCCATCCCATGCCAGTGATCCGAAATAATCGTTTCGTTCTATGCTTGCGCTGAGCCTGAATTCGCTGTTAAGCAAAGACATGACCACCGAGTAGTTGCGGGAGACACCTACCACGACACCTACCACGCCTTCAGATGAGGCAACGCCCATACCATTTATGACCCCGTGCTTTGAACCCCGGTCAAGAGTGATAAAATTCTTTTGTTTATTTACTGAATTATTGATTACCCGGGCATTGAGATAGGAATAGTTAATTCCGCTGATTGTATCCCTGACTGCCGTCAGAGAATCCTGAGGAGCTGAGATCAGTCGTTCCAGGCGCCTTCTGAGTGCCAAGTTCTCCGCCACAAGCTCTTCATTTACCTGCCGGAGCCTGAAGTAGTTTGTTCCTTTGGCCAGTCCCTTTCCCACAAATCCGGACACATTGCGTGCAGCACCATATAGAACTGTCTGGTGATAGTTATGCGAAGAAGAGATCATGATCAGAGCCACTGCTTCGAGCACAACGAACAGGATCAGGGTTTTAAATCTGAGCAGGAAGTTCAGCAGGCTTCTCATCAATGAGTTGGTTTATCTCATCAGGAAAGGATACTTCTCGACATTCTTCAGGGCGACACCGGTGCCTCTGACAACAGCGTGAAGCGGGTCTTCCGATACCCTGAACGGGATATTTATCTTGTCGGTGAGGCGCTTGTCAAGCCCTCTGAGCAGTGCTCCACCGCCGGCAAGAAACACACCCTTGTTGACGATATCAGCATAGAGCTCCGGAGGTGTCTGTTCAAGGACCTGCAAAACAGATGCTTCTATCTTGGTGAGCGACTTGTCAAGGCAGTATGCTATCTCCTGGTATGAAACAGGTATCTCAATGGGAAGTGACGTCATGAGGTTAGGTCCGCGAACCACAAAGTCAGCAGGCGGGTTTTCAATGTCAGGCAGTGCTGCACCTACGGCTATTTTTATATCCTCAGCTGTCTTCTCTCCGATCTTAATGTTGTGCTGGTGCCTCATATATGACTGTATGTCTGCCGTAAAGCCGTCACCAGCGACACGTATTGACCTGTTGCAGACGATGCCGCCCAGAGCTATTACGGCTATCTCCGTCGTTCCCCCGCCTATGTCAACCACCATGCATCCTTCGGGAGCCTCCACATCGAGTCCTATCCCTATTGCTGCAGCCATGGGTTCATAGATCAGGTACACATCCCTCCCGCCGGCATGCTCAGAAGAGTCACGCACCGCCCTGATCTCGACCTCAGTACTGCCACAGGGAATACCTACAACCATCTTAAGAGAGGGTGAAAAGAACCTGGGACCTGTATTGATCATCTTGATCATGCCTCTTATCATCAGCTCGGCTGCGTTGAAATCTGCAATAACCCCATCTCTGAGAGGCCTGATGACACGTATGTTCTCATGGGTTCTTCCATGCATCTGGCGGGCCTTCTCTCCTATCGCTATCAGCTTGCCCGTGTTCCTGTCAATAGCCACTATCGACGGCTCATCGACAACCAGTTTGTCATTGGCAATAATATTTGTGTTGGCAGTGCCAAGGTCTATCGCAACCTCCTGTGAAAGAAATGAAAATAATCCCATAGGTCCTTTATGCTAATTCTTGTTATAAGTTAGTGTTTGAAATGTCTTATACCTGTAAAAACCATCGTAACCCCATTTTTATTGCAGTAGTCTATCGATTCCTGATCACGGACTGATCCTCCGGGCTGCACAACAGCAGTTATTCCTGCCTCATGAGCCGTTGTAACGGAGTCAGAAAAGGGGAAAAACGCATCCGATGCCATCACAGCACCCTTGAGTTCAAATCCGAAGGCACGGGCCTTATCAATAGCCTGTTTCAGCGCATCAATTCTTGAGGTTTGTCCGATGCCGCTGGCGCATAACTGGCGTCCATGTGCCAGAACGATGGCATTTGACCGGCTGTGCTTGACAATCTTGTTAGCAAATACAAGGTCCATAAGCTCCTCATCAGAAGGTTTCCTGTCAGTGACATGCTTCATGTCCGAGGCAGTCTCGGTGGCCATGTCACGCTCCTGCCAGAGTACTCCTCCCAGCATTGACCTGAATGAGGCCACACCGCTCTCATTGCTCCTGCGGCGAAGTATTATCCTGTTCTTCTTTGAGCTGAGTATCTCAACGGCCCCGGCGGTCAATGCCGGTGCAATAACAACCTCAAGAAATACTTTGTCCATCTCCGTTGCCACCGCCTCATCTATCTCCCTGTTGACTATCGCCACTCCGCCATAGGCCGACACCGGGTCACATGCCAGCGCATCCCCCCATGCACCCTTAAGGTCAGAACGTGATGCAACGCCACAGGCGTTGTTATGCTTCATTATTGCACAGGTGACATCGTTAAACTCATCTATAAGGTTGATGGCCGAATCAATGTCCAGGAGGTTGTTGTAGGAGATCTCCTTCCCGTGCAACTGCTCAAAGACTCTGTCCAGATCGCCAAAAAAGAGACCCTTCTGGTGTGGGTTCTCACCATATCTCAAGGTGTGTGACACCGTCAGACTTTGCTTGAACACGGAGAGATCCTCCTTGCGGTTAAACCAGTTAAATATGGCCGTGTCATAGTGAGAGGTCATGTTGAACGCCTCGAGGGCGAAACGGTACCGGTCACCTTCCGGGACAGCTCCTCCTCCGGTCTCAAGAACCTGCAGGAGATCACCATACAAAGACCTTGACGAGACAATAAGTACGTCTGACCAGTTCTTTGCACCCGCCCTGATAAGCGAGATCCCCCCGATGTCTATCTTCTCAATGATCTCCTGCTCGGTCGCCCCTGAGGCTACTGTCTCTTCAAAAGGATAAAGATCTACAATCACAAGATCGAAAAGAGTAATATTATACTCTGCCACCTGCTTCATGTCAACCTCATTGTTCCTTCGCGCAAGGATACCTCCGAAAACACCGGGATGCAGTGTCTTGACCCTGCCACCCAGTATAGATGGGTATGTTGTTATATCCTCTACTTTTCCTGCTTTGACCCCGACACCGGTAATATAATCATATGACCCTCCTGTGGAAACAATGGTGACACCAAGACTATCGAGCTTCTTAACTATAGCTTCGAGGCCCTCCTTACAATAAACCGAAATAAAGGCGCTCCTTATTTTTATATCACTCATCATCAATAAGTTAGGTTAACGATGCCAAGGCTGGTGCAATCGGATAAAAATAGATATTTTTTTTGATTGGCAATGGTGCCCAAATAATTGAATTGATGAATTATTGCGGATGTTTGGATGTTTTTTATTTGACTATCTTTGGTCGGAAATCAAAGAAGGGATCATGTGGTTAAAAATGTTCAGAGAGAGTTTTTTGTTTGCCTTCAGCTCTGTAGCAGGCAATAAACTCCGCACGTTTCTGTCTCTTTTCGGCATCACAATAGGCATAGTATCAATTATTTCCGTGTTTACAGTGTTCGACTGGATGGAGAACGGAATCAGGAACAACATTGAGTCGCTTGGCAATAATACAATATATGTTGAAAAATGGCCCTGGACCCCTGACCCGAATATAAAGTGGTGGGACATAATGAAATGGCCTCCTCCGTCAGCGGAAGACTATGAAGCTTTAACCAGGAAGTCGCAGACTGCCGGAGCCATCAGTTATACCGTTTTTTCCGGAGAGACGATCAAATTCCGTGGAAATTCAGTCAGTGATACATATGTGACTGCGGCTACGCATGATTTTGAGAACGTGCGGACTCTTGAGATAGAGAAGGGAAGGTACTTCACCCAGTCAGAATCGGCTTCTGGCAAGCCAGTGGCAATAATTGGTGCAGAGCTTGCTGACAAGCTGTTTGACAACGTTGAGCCGTTGGGCAAGGAGATCACTGTTGCCGGGCACAAGACCCAGGTGATAGGTGTGTTCAGAAAGGAAGGTAAAGGCGGACTGAGCGACAGCGGCATGGATGAGACCCTCCTCATACCCATCAATTTCAGCAGGCAGTTCATAAACTTCCGTAATCCTTTTTTGAACTCAGACATCATGATCAGGGGCAAAGTGGGAGTCTCAGTACAGGAACTAAGTGACGAGGTGGTGATGATCCTTCGTGCTGTCAGGCGTATCGGGCCAGGTGCGGAGAATAACTTCTCAATCAATCAAGCCAGCCAGATCACAAGCACCCTTGAGCCTGTTTTCAGGGGGATCAACGTAGCGGGATGGATTATCGGTGGCTTCTCAATACTCGTCGGGGGTTTCGGTATCGCCAATATAATGTTCGTCTCAGTTCGCGAACGTACAAGCATCATCGGGATTCAGATGGCCCTTGGCGCAAAGCGAAGGTGGATTCTCCTTCAGTTCCTTACGGAATCCGTACTTCTTTCGATCACAGGCGGAGTCCTGGGACTGTTAATCGTCTTCCTGGGAACCATTTTTGTCAACTACTTTTTTGCCCTTGACATGTTCCTTACTGCGGGAAACATCATCCTTGCCATTGCAATCTCGGGTACCATCGGGGTTATTGCGGGATTCGCACCTGCGTCAGCCGCCTCGAGGATGAATCCGGTTGAAGCTATCGGGTATACATTCTGACCTTACAGGCGACTACTTCATGACTTTCCCGGGGGATCTCCCGGATCTTACCTGTTGGCTGCCACCCAGTCTGTAAGCTCTGCAAACTGTTCCACAGAGAGTTGTTCGGCCCTCATTGAGAGATAGGGCATGTCACCGGCATCTGCCCGGATCATCATTTTGAGCGGGTTGCGAATCATCTTGCGGCGCTGGTTGAAGCACCGCTTTACAACGCTGACAAACAAATCCTCATCACAGTTGAGCCTAACCCGCTCGTTGCGTGTCAGTCGTATCACTGCCGACTTCACCTTCGGAGGCGGTGAGAAGACATTCTCACTCACCGTAAAGAGATATTCAATATCATACCAGGCCCTGAGGAGGACGCTCAGAATGCCATAGACACGACTCCCTGGGGCAGAGCATATGCGTTCTGCCACCTCCTTCTGCACCATGCAAACCACCTCCTTCACCCTGTCACGGTTCTCAAGCACCCTGAAGAATATCTGGCTTGAAATATTATATGGGAAATTGCCTATCACGGCTATTCTTCCACCCAATTGCACAAGGTCAAGCTCCAGGAAATCGCCCTCAATGATCTCATCGATTCCCGTAACATTTTCACGGAGAAAAGCTACAGACTCGGTATCTATCTCCACCACCCTGAAAGAGGAGAATTTTCTTTCTGCAACGTACTCTGTGAGCACTCCCATCCCTGGGCCCACCTCAATGACTGTGTCACAGCCGTCAGCCCGGAGTGCGCCGACGATAGCAGCGGCTATCCGCTTGTCCTTCAGGAAATGCTGGCCGAGATGCTTCTTGGCTCTTACTTTAAAAGCTCCCATGGAGGCACCAGTCTGTCAGATCCGAATCCCGGAATGTGTATCCTCTCCAACAGGTTCATCAGTCGCTTGAGGAGATTAAAGTAGAGTGTCACAAACAGTAGACTGTTCATGAGCCATATAATTATCATATTAAACCATATGGTGCTGATCTTCAGGCTTCCAATCATCTTGAATGGAGCATAGAAATGGGCCCTCCCTGCATGTGATCCGGGTTTCATGAGCACCGGGTCAGACTTCTGTATCAACCGGTCTTCCGTCTCATAGATTTTCTTCTGCACGGTGCGGTTCAGTACCATATCGGCAAGGTCATTGTTATGTGTGGCAGTGCGGAGCCGAACCAGTTCTTCCTGTCCCGATTTGCGCACGAGGCTGTCCGTTATCCGGTCTTTGACCGCGGAATATTCAAGATACCTTGAGCGGATGCTTTTCTGTAACGAATCGAGGAAGTCATTTACTATATAGGAGGCATCAGAGTTGAACGGATCCCTGTCTATCACCCTGATAGCAGGCCAGGGGTCAAGGCCCGCAGCACTGCTGAGCTCACCGATGTGAAACTTCAGCTTTTCAAGATTGCTTTTATAAATATCAGTATATTCGGGCTTGCCAGATGTAAAAGCACACTCATTGCTTTTCTTCTTCAGCTCGGGAATGAGAAATGACGACTGCCAGTCGTACTGGCTGATCATCATCTCCGTCTCAAAAAAGGGTTTCATATATTTGTTTGCCCTGTATTGTTCAACAGCCATGGCTTCATATGCCCACCGAATTGTCATGACGTCGCCGATGACCGGGACATATATCTTTTTGGTCAGCGAATGGTGCAGGTCATCAAACCTTACCATCGCCCCGCCCAGCAGCAGCTGGGGAACAAGCACAAGCGGTATGAGGATGTAGATGCTGATAACTGTTTTCATGCCGGCGGAAATATTCAGTCCTACCATATTCCCGAAGCAGGAGGTAGTAAAAAGTATAAGCCAGTGTCTCCAAATCATCCCTTCCACCTCAAGGATCTGGTGAGCGATGAGTACATACATAAGAGTTTGCACTGCGGAGAGCCAGAATAGGAATGTGATCTTCGAAAGGAGGTAGCTTGAGCGGCTTATGTTCAGGTACTTTTCCCGCTCAATTATCTTTCTGTCCCTGAATATCTCCTCGGCGCTCACCGTCAGTCCGAGAAACAGGGCCACCACCACGCTCATGAAGAGAAAGACCGGGTAGCTCTTGTTGTCAGAGAAGAGGTATACGCCGTTGGAAAGGTATTTTGAGACGAAGCCCAGGACGAAAGCCAGCAGCGGAGGTTCAAGCAGGTTGATGACCATGTACTGCTTGTCGGCATACTTTCTTACCAGGTTTCGCTTGATAAAGGTGCGTGCCTGTTTAGCCCTCTCCGGGATCCTGAAGTTGCTTGCCGGCAGGGGTTTCATCTCAGGCCTGCCGCTCAGTGAGGGCTCCATCTTCTGTCGGTACCGGTGGTACCACTCCACCGGTGACACCTGCCTCTCCTGTCCCTTTCTGCCATCCGGGTCAACCACTTTGGCTTCAACTATCTGGAGAATCTCATCAGTCTCCACGTTGCCGCAGGTGGGGCATTCACTTTCGGCTGCATTAGCCTGCGAGGTCTCGGTCTTGAAATAGACGATGGCATCCACAGGGTCACCGTCATAGATCATGTACCCTCCCCTGTCAAGCACCCATAGCCTGTCAAACATCTTGAGAATGTCCGATGACGGCTGGTGAATGATGACGAAGACAAGCTTTCCGTTTATTGCCTGGTCTTTCAGGAGATCCATAACATTCTCGGAGTCATGTGACGCCAGCCCCGAGATAGGTTCATCGGCGAAGAGAACTGCCGGCTCTCGCATAAGCTCCAGGCCTATGTTCAGCCTCTTGCGCTGTCCGCCACTGATCTTCTTGTTTAGCGGATCACCCACAAGCATGTCACGGTACTCGAAGAGATCAAGCTCCTTAAGCACCGCGACAACCACGTCATTGAGTTTCTTCTCATCGTAATCGCCAAAGGTGAGCCGGGCATTGTAATAGAGGTTCTGGTAAACTGTAAGTTCCTCTATTAAAAGGTCATCCTGAGGCACATAACCAATCAGGCCGTTAAGCTCCTCAGGGTCATTGTGCAGGTCATAGCCGTTTATAAATACTGATCCGCTTTCAGGCTTCAGCTTCCCGTTGAGGATATTGAGCAGGGTGCTCTTGCCTACACCGCTGCCTCCCATGATGCCGACCAGGTTGCCGGACTTGACACTGAAGCTCATTGGCTGAACGCCGTTGTCAGAACCCTTGAAGTGATATTCTATGTTCTGCCCCTCAAAGAGTATGTCCTCGACAAAATTTGAGCGGATGAACTTCCTGAATATGGTTGTATAATAGAGAGGAGCCATACCCTGCCCCCTGATGTTCACACCGGGTTCAAGGAGGAACGGACGCATGGGCACCACATTGCGCCCCTTGAAATGAAGAGGGGCCTTACCCTCGTACATGAAGAGCATGTGGCCGGTGCTGCCGATATAAAGCACATAGATGGTACCCTTCAGTCCTCTTGAAACCATATGATGCCATTCATGGTAATTGGCATACCTGGAGGAGGCATCACCGATATTTTCCTCACCCTCGATAGAGAGGAAACTGTCAGGACTGATTTTATCATATCTCATCCCGAGCATGAAGGCAGAAGCATTGGTCTTCTCCTTGCGCGAGATGTTGAATGTCCGTGCAACAATATCCACTATTGACGACTCCTGGTCGGAGATGGTGCCGTCTTCATAAACAAACTCCAGGAGCTGCAGAAAGACGATCATCCTCTCCTCTATGAAGAGCCCCTTCTTGATCTGCCTGCAGATATTGGTGATCTGAAAGGTGATCAGGGAGTTCTCATCAGAGAGTTCCCCCTCTTCCACCGCCTTAAGCTCACGCTCATAAAAATGGAGGTTGTTCTCATATAGCTTAAAGTATTCCTCTTCAAGCTCCTGATTGAGATACCTCCTGAGGTAACCGCGAAGGATCTTCTTGCCGCGCGATGTCACCCCTGCCGGGTTAACGGTAGAGATAATGGCAAAAATATGTATCAGTGCATGTAATACTGATTCCCTCATAACCTCAAAAAAAGACCGCAAGTTTTTTTTGCGGTCCTAATCTATTTTTGATTGTTTACTTAATAAGTTCAGACCTGACCGCGGTCACGGCTTTCTTCATCGCCTCGATTTGTTCTAATGTAAGGCTGGTGCCGACACCTGAATAGAATTCGCGCACAGGGTTGAGTTCGGCAAGTATCCTGGCTACAAGAGGATCGTCGGCGTGAGGCTTTGCCAGCTCTTCGAAGAGTTCAAACGACTGCTTCA
>JBFYPM010000173.1:0-10969 GCA_041303295.1 Bacteroidales bacterium | reverse complement strand
AGGCAGAGAACATTAAGAAAACATTGGAAGAATCAGGAGCTGAAGTTGAACTTAAATAAGTTATACCTGATTACCGGGTTTACAGGTTTAGTTCCGCCACCAGGCGGAGCTAAGCCTTTTTGTCATTTTTCATAAGTTCACTTAATCCAACAATCAATGTCCTCTAAGAATATCGAACGAATCAGTTTCGCCTCCAAGAAAGAACAGCTTGAATATCCTGACTTTCTTGAGATTCAGTTAAAATCATTCGCGGAGTTTTTCCAGCTCGGCACCACACCCGAGAACAGGAGGAGAGAGGGCCTTTACCAGGTCTTCATGGAGAACTTCCCGATAACCGACACCAGGAACAACTTCGTGCTCGAGTTCCTGGATTATTCAATTGACCCTCCCCGTTACACAATTGATGAGTGCATCGAGAGAGGCCTGACCTTCAGCGTCCCGCTCAAGGCAAAATTAAAACTTTACTGCACTGACCCGGAGCACGAGGATTTTGACACCGTCATACAGGATGTCTACCTGGGTGTCATCCCATACATGACCGAGCGCGGCACCTTCGTAATCAACGGCGCAGAAAGGGTTGTCGTTTCGCAGCTCCACAGATCACCGGGTGTCTTCTTCGGACAGAGCGTCCACGCCAATGGTACCAAACTCTATTCGGCACGTATAATTCCATTCAAGGGATCATGGATCGAGTTTGCCACCGACATCAACAACGTGATGTACGCATACATCGACAGGAAGAAGAAGCTTCCTGTCACCACTCTTCTCAGGGCCATCGGCTTTGAGGGGGATAAGGACATACTTGAGATATTCAACCTCGCTGAGGAACATAAGGTCTCCAAGGTAAGCATAAAGAAACTCGTAGGCCGCAAACTGGCAGCCAGGGTGCTGCGTACATGGGTCGAGGATTTCGTTGACGAGGATACAGGCGAGGTTGTCTCAATCGAGCGTAATGAAGTTGTGCTCGACAGGGAGACCGTCATTGAGAATGAACATGTTGACCTGATAGTAGACTCAGGGGCAAAATCAATCCTGCTTCATCGCGAGGATATGAGCCTCTCCGATTTCGCTATCATATACAATACACTGCAGAAAGATCCATGCAACTCTGAGAAGGAGGCTGTACTTTATATCTACAGGCAGCTGCGCAACGCAGAACCGCCGGATGAAGCTACCGCCCGTGATGTGATCGACAAACTCTTCTTCTCAGACAAACGCTATGACCTTGGCGAGGTAGGCCGCTTCCGCATCAACCGCAAGCTGAACCTCGAGATTCCCATGGACACCAAGATCCTCACCAGGGAAGATATAATTGCAATTATCCGCTACCTGATCGAGCTCATCAACTCGAAGACGGATGTTGACGATATTGACCACCTGAGCAACAGGAGGGTACGCACAGTAGGGGAACAGCTCTCAGCACAGTTCAGTGTCGGTCTGGCCCGTATGGCCCGCACCATCCGTGAACGCATGAACGTTAGAGACAACGAGGTATTTACCCCCGTTGACCTGATCAATTCAAAGACTCTCTCGTCAGTCATCAACTCATTCTTCGGCACCAACCAGCTGTCACAGTTCATGGATCAGACCAACCCGCTGGCGGAGATGACCCACAAGCGTCGTCTTTCAGCCCTCGGTCCAGGCGGTCTGTCGCGCGAACGTGCAGGCTTCGAGGTGCGCGACGTGCATTATACGCACTACGGCCGTCTCTGCCCTATAGAGACACCTGAAGGTCCGAATATCGGTCTTATCTCATCGCTCTGCGTATATGCCAAAATTAATACCCTTGGCTTCATTGAGACACCCTACCGTGACGTTACCGTCGGAAAGGTGGATCTGAACAATGATAATGTAAAGTGGCTTACCGCCGAGGATGAGGAATACCTCACCGTGGCCCAGGCCAACGCACCGCTGAATGATGACGGCACCTTCACGAACCCGAGGGCCAAGTCAAGGCTGGGTGCAGACTATCCCTACGAGGAGGTCACCAAGGTTCAGATGATGGACGTGGCACCTAACCAGATTGCATCTATTGCCGCATCACTGATACCCTTCCTTGAGCATGACGACGCCAACCGCGCACTCATGGGATCAAACATGATGCGCCAGGCAGTTCCTCTGGTGAAGCCCGAGGCTCCCATTGTGGGCACCGGCCTTGAAGCACAGGTGATCAGAGACTCAAGAATACTGATCGTTGCCGAAGGTGATGGATTGGTTGAGTTTGTTGACTCCAACGAGATCGTAATAAGGTACAGCCGCACTGACGAAGAGAAGTTCGTGAGTTTTGACGACGACGTCAGGCGTTACACACTGCCCAAATATCATAAGACAAACCAGAACACCACAATCAACCTCATCCCAATTGTGAAAAAGGGAGAGAAGGTTTCCAAGGGACAGGTGCTTACCGAAGGTTATGGCACCAAGAACGGTGAACTGGCTCTGGGCCGAAACCTGAAGGTGGCATTCATGCCCTGGAAAGGATACAATTTCGAGGATGCCATAGTGCTCAGCGAAAGAGTTGTTCAGGAAGATGTATTCACCTCTGTGCATATTGACGAGTACCTCCTCGAGGTGCGCGATACCAAGCGCGGAATGGAAGAGCTTACCTCTGACATACCTAACGTCAGCGAAGAGGCTACAAAGAACCTCGACGAAAACGGACTTATCCGTATAGGTGCACAGATCAGGCCGGGAGACATACTCATCGGCAAGATCACCCCCAAGGGCGAATCAGACCCCTCACCCGAGGAGAAACTCCTCAGGGCTATCTTTGGCGACAAAGCCGGGGATGTTAAGGATGCCTCACTCAAGGCCGGACCATCGCTCGAAGGCGTTGTCATCGACAAAAAACTGTTTACCAGGGCTATCAAAGACCGCAAGGCGAAGACAGCCGAGAAGCCTCTTCTTGACAAGATTGACGCTGACTTCAACAGGTCGGCTGATGACCTCAAGGCAAGATTGGTTGACAAACTGTTCATACTGGTGAACGGCAAAACCTCGCAGGGCGTGAAGGATTATCTCAACGTGGACGTCATCCCCAAGGGTGCCAAGTTTACCCTGAAACAGCTTCAGGAGATTGACTACCTGAACATTAACCCCAACAAGTGGACGACAGACAAGAAGAAAAACGACAGCATCAAACAGCTGCTCCATAACTATGTCATCAAATACAAAGAGGTTGACGGCGTCTACAAGAGGAAGAGATACAACATCACAATTGGCGATGAGCTGCCCGCAGGCATAGTAAGGCTTGCCAAGGTTTATATAGCCAAGAAGCGTAAGATAAGGGTTGGAGACAAGATGGCCGGTCGTCACGGTAACAAGGGTATCGTTGCCAAGATCGTCCGCGCTGAGGATATGCCTTTCCTGGCTGACGGAACACCGGTGGACATCGTTCTTAACCCGCTGGGTGTGCCTTCAAGGATGAACCTGGGACAGATCTATGAGACTGTTCTCGGATGGGCTGGAAAAGAGATGGGAATGCAATTCTCAACCCCGATATTTGACGGCGCGAAGCAGTCAGAGATCAATGACCTGACGGAAAAGGCAGGCATACCGCGCAACGGAACCACCTACCTCTATGACGGCGGTACCGGAGAACGGTTTGACCAGCCGGCAACGGTGGGTATGATCTATATGCTCAAACTGGGACATATGGTTGATGACAAGATGCACGCCCGTTCGATAGGGCCCTACTCGCTCATCACACAGCAGCCTCTCGGAGGTAAGGCACAGTTTGGTGGCCAGAGGTTCGGAGAGATGGAGGTATGGGCACTGGAAGCATTCGGTGCAGCACACATACTCCAGGAGATACTCACAATCAAGTCTGATGACGTGATTGGAAGAGCCAAGGCATACGAGGCTATTGTCAAGGGAGAACCGATGCCCATGCCGGGCATCCCCGAATCGCTCAACGTGCTCCTGCATGAACTGCGCGGGCTGGGACTGAGCATCAACCTTGAGTAATTAAGCCGAGTACGAAAAAAGTTAAAAACGAAAAACTATATGTCATTCAGAAGGGATAACAAACAGAAGACCAGCTACACGAAAATCTCGATAGGGCTGGCATCGCCCGAAGAGATCCTTGACAAGTCAAGCGGCGAGGTCCTGAAGCCTGAGACAATAAACTACCGTACCTACAAGCCTGAACGTGACGGCCTCTTCTGCGAGAGGATCTTCGGACCGGTCAAGGACTATGAGTGCCACTGCGGAAAATACAAGAGGATACGCTACAAGGGTATCGTCTGCGACCGCTGCGGCGTTGAGGTTACGGAGAAGAAGGTCAGGCGCGAGCGGATGGGACACATCTCACTGGTGGTTCCCGTTGCTCATATATGGTACTTCAGGTCGCTGCCCAACAAGATCGGCTACCTCCTGGGTCTACCTACAAAGAAACTTGACAGCATCATCTATTATGAGAGATACGTAGTCATCAATCCCGGCGTGAAAGCCGTTGATGGCGTCAAATACCTCGACTTCCTGTCTGAGGAGGAGTATATGGAGATAGTGGAGACACTGCCCAAGGAGAACCAGTATCTTGATGATGACCACCCCGACAAGTTTGTTGCAGAGATGGGGGCAGAAGCCCTCTATAAGCTTCTGAACAAGCTTGACCTCGATGAGCTTTCTTATTCACTTCGTCACCGTGCCAACTCTGAGACATCTCAGCAGCGCAAGAGCGAAGCTCTTAAGAGACTGCAGGTTGTGGAAGCCTTCAGGGAGTCAAAGAACATCAACAGGCCTGAGTGGATGATCGTAAAGATTGTTCCGGTCATACCCCCTGAGCTGAGGCCCCTCGTTCCGCTGGATGGCGGACGGTTCGCAACAAGCGACCTCAACGACCTCTACCGCAGGGTGATAATACGCAACAACCGTCTCAAGAGACTCATCGAGATCAAAGCCCCCGAGGTGATCCTTCGCAATGAGAAGAGGATGCTTCAGGAGTCTGTCGACTCACTGTTTGACAACTCCCGCAAGGCGAATGCTGTCAAGACTGACGCCAACAGGCCCCTCAAGTCTCTCTCCGACAGCCTTAAGGGCAAGCAGGGACGATTCCGTCAGAACCTTCTGGGTAAGAGGGTTGACTACTCTGCCCGTTCGGTGATCGTCGTAGGTCCCGAACTCAAGCTTCATGAGACAGGTATCCCGAAAGACATGGCAGCAGAGCTGTATAAGCCCTTTGTGATACGCAAGCTCATTGAGCGCGGAATAGTCAAGACAGTCAAGAGTGCAAAGAAGATTGTTGACCGCAAGGACCCGGTTGTATGGGATATACTTGAGAATGTTCTCAAGGGCCATCCCGTCATGCTGAACCGTGCCCCGACCCTTCACAGGCTTGGTATCCAGGCTTTTCAGCCCAAGCTCATCGAGGGTAAGGCCATCCAGCTTCATCCGCTTGTATGTACCGCCTTCAACGCCGACTTCGACGGTGACCAGATGGCTGTGCACCTGCCGCTTGGCAATGCCGCCATCCTTGAGGCCCAGATGCTGATGCTCGCTTCGCACAACATTCTTAACCCCGCTAACGGCGCGCCGATAACAGTTCCTTCACAGGACATGGTCCTCGGACTCTATTATATTACAAAGGCACGCAAGAGCACGGAGACTATCAAAGTCAAGGGCGAAGGATCAACTTTCTATTCGCATGAAGAGGTACGAATAGCATACAATGAGAACAAGATAGACCTGCATGCAATCATCAAGGTTAAAGTTGATGACGTTGTTGACGGACAGCGGGTAAATCATATTATTGAGACAACTGTTGGCCGGGTGCTCTTCAATGAGTTCGTCCCGGAGGAGGTTGGTTATATAAACGAGCTTCTGACCAAGAAATCTCTCAGGGATATCATTGGTAATGTGCTTAAGAAGGCCGGAACGGCCAAGACGGCTGACTTCCTTGATGCCATCAAGGACCTCGGTTTCCGCATGGCTTTCACCGGTGGTCTCTCGTTCAACCTTGATGATGTCATCATCCCCGAGGAAAAAGAGATGTTTGTCCAGGAGGGTTATGAACAGGTTGACGAGGTGCTCTCTAACTATAGCATGGGCTTCATTACAAACAACGAGAGGTACAACCAGATCATTGACATATGGACACATGTCAACGCCCGCCTCACACAGAGCCTGATGAAGCAGCTGTCAACAGACAAGCAGGGCTTCAACTCAGTCTACATGATGCTTGACTCGGGTGCAAGGGGCTCCAAGGAGCAGATCCGTCAGCTCTCAGGCATGAGGGGCCTTATGGCCAAGCCTCAGAAGTCCGGATCCTCTGGCTCAGAGATCATCGAGAACCCGATCCTCTCGAACTTCAAGGAGGGACTATCGGTGCTTGAGTACTTTATCTCAACACACGGTGCACGTAAGGGTCTTGCCGATACCGCCCTCAAGACTGCTGACGCAGGCTATCTTACCCGCCGTCTGGTAGATGTATCACAGGATGTGATCATTACCGAGGAAGACTGCGGTACGCTTCGCGGACTGGTGGCAACAGCCATCAAGAATAATGAGGAGATTGTTGAGTCATTATATGACAGGATTCTCGGACGTACAACCGTCCATGACATCTATAATCCTCTCACCGGCGAGCTCATCACCGCTGCCGGAGAAGAGATTACTGAAGAGGTCGCAAACCGCATCGATCAGTCGCCCATAGAACAGGTTGAGATCCGTTCCGTGCTCACCTGTGAATCGAAGAAGGGTGTCTGCGCTAAGTGCTATGGACGTAACCTTGCCACCGGCCGTATGGTTCAGAAGGGTGAGGCTACCGGTGTGATTGCTGCACAGAGTATCGGTGAACCCGGGACCCAGCTTACCCTTCGTACGTTCCACGTCGGGGGTACTGCCTCGAACATCACCACAGAATCGAGCCTTGTTGCCAGATACGGCGGTATAGCCGTCATCGAGGAGGTGAGAACCGTACAGAAGAAAGATCCCGAGAAGGGCAAGGTAGATATCGTTATCGGCCGTCTGGGTGAGCTACGAATAATTGACAAGAAGACAGGAATAGCCCTGACGACACACACCGTACCTTACGGAAGCAGGCTGTACATCAAGGCGAACCAGGAGGTGCAGAAGGGTGACCTGATCTGCGAGTGGGACCCGTTCAATGCCGTCATCATCTCCGAAGTGACAGGTAAGGTGGCATTTGACTACCTCATTGAAGGCGTAACCTTCCGTGAGGAGTCTGATGAACAGACAGGGTTCAAGGAGAAGGTGATCATTGAGAGCAGGGACAAGACAAAGAACCCTGCCATAAAGATCATGTCTCCTGAGGGTGTAGAGATCAAGTCTTACAACCTGCCGGTAGGAGCACACCTTGTCACTGACCTCAACAAGCTGGTTGAGGCAGGCGACACAATAGTGAAGATACCCAGGGCAGTAGGCAAATCAGGTGACATCACCGGCGGTCTGCCGCGTGTCACCGAACTCTTCGAGGCACGTAACCCGTCAAACCCGGCTATTGTGACCGAGATCGACGGCGAGGTGACCTACGGCAAGATCAAGAGAGGCAACAGGGAGATAACAATCACCTCCAAGACAGGTGAGATGAAGAAGTACCTTGTGCCTCTTTCAAAACAGATCCTTGTTCAGGAGAATGACTATGTCAGGGCAGGCATAGCCCTGTCTGACGGCGCCATCACGCCTTCTGACATCCTTGCCATCAAGGGCCCGACAAAAGTCCAGGAGTACATTGTCAACGAGATACAGGAGGTCTACCGTCTCCAGGGGGTTAAGATCAACGACAAGCATTTCGAAATCATCGTCAGACAGATGATGCGCAAGGTCGAGATCATTGATCCGGGTGACACAAAATTCCTCGAACGTCAGGTTGTTGACAAGCTGGAGTTCATGGACGAGAACGACTGGGTATACGGCAAGAAGATTGTGCTTGAACCGGGTGACAGCCAGACATTGAGGGCAGGAATGGTGATCACCGCCCGTAAACTGAGAGACGAAAACTCGTTGCTCAGGCGCCGTGACCTCAAGCTGATAGAGGCAAGGGATGCTGTGCCGGCAACCTCGCAGCAGGTGCTGCAGGGTATAACCCGTGCTGCTCTCCAGACAAACAGCTTCTTCTCAGCAGCTTCATTCCAGGAGACAACCAAGGTATTGAATGAAGCCGCCATCTTAGGGAAGATAGACTTCCTTGAAGGACTGAAGGAGAATGTTATCGTTGGTCATCTTATCCCGGCCGGTACCGGTCTCAGGGAGTACAATAATATAATCGTGGGTTCTCTTGATGACTATGAATCACTGGTTCATGCCGGACAGAGCACCTCGGAGGTTGAACAGGATTAAACAACAGTGTCATGTCAGACAGCAAGAATCAGAGCCAGTTCAATATTGAACTGAGTGAGGAAGTGGCCGAGGGCGTCTATTCGAACCTCGCGGTCATCACTCACTCACCGGCTGAGTTTGTCATTGATTTCATTCGGATTATGCCCGGCGTACCCAAGTCTAAGGTCAAGTCGAGGATAATCCTTACGCCGGAGCATGCCAAACGCTTTGTGGCAGCTCTCAGTGACAATATCTCGAAGTATGAGGCCGTTCACGGACCGATACGCGAGGTCAAAGGCTCAGGACCGGTGATGCCGGTCACATTTGGCGGCCCGACAGCACAGGCATGATATCTGAACATCTTTATGATGAGCCGGTTGAAGATTCAACCGGCTTTCTTTTTTGCAGAGACGGAAAATAAGCGTTATTTTGCATGTCGATAAAAGGCAAAGAGATGAAAAGAAACCGGATAATTGCTAATATAACCCTTGCACTTCTGGTTACGGCCGGAGTAGTTCTGGCAGGCGGCTGTAAGAAGCAACCCAAGTGCGGTTGCGATGGCGATGCACTTGACACCCTTGAACAGATGCACGTCTACATCACGTACGATGCTGATACCAAGAGCGCACGATTCACCCCGATATGGGATACTTATTCAGTATACTATTTCTGCAATCCTTCAGAATGGATGAGCGAGCTGACAAAATTCAACCAGGGTGAGGAGATACTCATTACCGGTCCCTATTTTTATGAGTGCAACTACCTTATGAGTGCCAGTAACTCACCATACTACAGTTACATGAAGATCTACCAGATACAGGTAACACATGTAGCGGCATACGAATTCGGTAAGTGATGTTCCGTGCCGAACCGCTCAAGCCTCAAACATCGTGGCGAAATATAACATATCCTTCATCGGAGCAGGCAATGTGGCGGTCTCTCTCTCAGCGGGACTGAAGGCAGCGGGCCACAATATATTGTCTGTTGCGTCTCGTGGGGGAGAGAGTGCAAGGGCCATGGCAGAATCTGTAGGGGCCGGATGGCGCCATGATCTGACGGTGCCTGCCAACTGTGACATCCTTATACTGGCCGTCACTGACACTGTTGTGTCAGAGATAGCATCCACCGCTGTAATACCTGCAGGCACCCTGGTTGTACATACTGCCGGCAGCGTACCGCTTTCGGCCCTGGGCAGACAGGTTGATGCAGGTGTATTCTATCCTCTGCAGACCTTCACCCTTGGCTTCCCCCCGGACCTCAGGAAGGTGCCTTTCTTTATCGAGGCCACTGACAACCACTCACTTGAGGTGCTGAGAGAGCTTGGCAACAGTATCGGAGCAGGAGCATGGGACTGTGACTCAGTGCAGAGGAAACACCTTCATGTGGCAGCTGTCTTTACAAATAACTTTTCGAATTTCATGGTGACCACTGGCGAAGCCATTGCTGCAGGAGCAGGTTTCGACCCTTCATTGCTTCATCCCCTGCTTGAAGAGACATTCAGGAAAGTAATGCGCACAGGTCCGGGCGCAGCGCAGACCGGACCTGCTGTGAGACATGATGCCGGTACAATAAAAAGTCATATCGATTTGCTATCTTTCTCACCTGAATACCAGAAACTGTACCGGCTTGTCACCAAAATGATAGCCGATCACTATAAGAAGAACAGCTGATGACCAATTTCAAGGAAGAACTCAGGGGTGTGAAAGCATTCGTTTTTGATATTGACGGGGTCCTCTCAACACAGACAATAGCACTCTCAGTTTGGGGAGTTCCCCTGCGTACCGTAAACCTGAGAGATGGCTATGCCATACAGCTGGCGGTAAAAAAAGGTTATAACGTGGGAGTGATCTCCGGAGCCAATTCAAAAGAGTACATTAAGCGCCTCAAAACGCTGGGAGTTAATGATATCTATCTCAACTCAAGGACAAAAAGCGAGAGCATGAAGGAGCTGCTCGCCAGATGGAATATGGATCCCAGGAATGTCCTCTATATGGGTGATGACATACCTGACTTCAATGTGATGAAAATGGTTGGTCTGCCTGCCTGTCCCGCTGATGCAGACAGTGAGATTAAACAGATAGCCGTATATATCTCCGACAAACGCGGAGGAGAAGGATGCGTTCGTGATGTGATTGAGCAGGCGCTCAGACTACATAATAACTGGATGGATCATGAAGCTTTTGCGTGGTGAGAGGATAACGGACCTGATGGATCTTGTCAGGTTGCCTAATCTGCTGGTGGTGGCAGTGACAATGATGCTCATGAGGTATTCAGTCATCAGACCCCTGCTGAATGCCATGCCCGTCACCATCGACGGTGATCCTCAGACCTTCTCCATAATGATGTTCCAGCTGGGATGGTTTGATTTTCTTATCCTTGTCGTCTCAACCTGCCTCCTGACGGCCGCCGGATACGTGATCAATGATTATTTTGACATCCGCGCCGACCTGATCAACAGGGGTTCCATCATCGTCGGTAATACAGTCACCAGGCGCACGGCTATGATGTACCATATTGTCCTGAACATCCTGGGCGTCATTGGCGGCACCTACGTCTCGGCACGCATAGGATTTATCTGGCTGGGAGTCTTCTTCATACTCATCACCGGCCTGCTCTATTTTTATTCTGCCACTTATAAGAGGCAATTCCTCCTTGGAAATATCATTGTAGCTGTCCTGGTGGCAATAGTCCC
>JBFYPM010000172.1:0-23697 GCA_041303295.1 Bacteroidales bacterium | reverse complement strand
TGATTTCGAGGTCAGGAGTGCTACCTCGGAATACCTGTTTTTCATGGCGGGTAAAAGGAAAGTGCTTATCATCCACATCGGAGGCTATCCGGGCCGCTGGGCTCCCAGGGCCCTGGGACTGATAGATGAACTGAAGCCTGACATATTTGTTTGTGGCCACTCGCATATAGTCAAAATCATCTATGACAAGCCCCGGAGCATGCTCTGTATAAATCCCGGCTCTGCCGGACGTACCGGTATACACAAAGTGATGACTATGCTTCGGTTCACAATTGAGGATGACAAACTGAGCGACATGGAAGTAATTGAATTCGGTAACAGGGGCAAGAGTACAGATTACTGACCGTCATCAATGTAATTGTCGGCATCCATGCCTCCGCTCTCCATCCTCCGCAGAAATCTCTGAAGCCTGTCAGAAGGCCCGAGCATGTACATATAATCAACCCTGGAATTAGCTTTTGGGTCTCGCCTCAACTTTTCCTTGGTATTGCTTATGAGGTCATTGTATGTAAGGTTTGAGGAATAGCTCATCATCATACCCCTGAAATAGGAAAACCAGTACCATACGTTGTCATTTGCCTTGATGTAGATGTCAAGGAGGTCTCCGGACCGTTTCCTTTGCAGCTCAACCCATCCGTCAACGTAGATATTCAAAGGCTGCTGGCCAATGAATCCGACACCGATCTTTCCGGTTGAAATGAATGACATTGTATTTGGGTTCCACTTCAGGGTCACATCGTTAAGCAGTATCTGTGAGGTTAACTCTTTTGGCAGCGACCGGGCAACACCGAACAGTTGAAGCTCTTCATTGAGAGTCCTCGCCGCCTGCTCTCCAAGAAGGTCGCGCATACCCTTTGTATTGAACTCAGTAGAGAGGTTGACGGTTTTAAGTGTCGGTATTGAACGGATGTCATCGGCCATCATCTTCAGGGCCTCAGGATCGAAGTAGAAAGAGAAGCCGAGGATTGTCCTCGCCTCTACGAGAGCGGAGTCGGTATTATTGACAATCCTTCCCGAACTGCTCATCGTAAGAAGGTCATAATTGACTCCGAAGTTGATGGTGCCTTCGCTCTCAAGCAGACACAGGTTCCTGTCAAAGGAGACCATGTTGCCGTGTAGTTTGAGGTCCGACAGTTTCTCCAGTGATGCGATCCGGTACCTCCCTGATCCTTTGTCGTGGAACAGGTATCCCTGTGCGTTGATCATCGGATT
The DNA here is from genome assembly GCA_041303295.1 of Bacteroidales bacterium. GTDB lineage: Bacteria > Bacteroidota > Bacteroidia > Bacteroidales > VadinHA17 > SR-FBR-E99. The sequence goes on along the minus strand of JBFYPM010000172.1, from coordinate 22,485 downwards.
ATCACTCCATGATTGTCTCTCGGAGAGGAATGTACCGTAAACACCTGAAGAGTCAAGCGTTACAAATGTACCTGAGAAGAGAAGGTTATCATTTATGTCTCTGGGCTTGTCGTCAATCGGGATCAGTACGTTCTGCGGGTCTATGGCCGCACTGAATTTGACACGACTGCTTTTGATACCCGGGCACCCGGTGACAATGCCAGCTGCACCGGTAAACCTCAGATGCGGCTCACCGGAGCGAAGGCTAACGTCTCCCGTATAGGTGAAGGCCGGACTAAGGGTGAAACTCTGGGTGACAGGAATGTATCCCTGGGCTTTGGTGGCCATTGTGTCAACCTTAATTTGTGAAAATTCTATGACCTGACTCTCCCCCGTTTCGTCCCTGTAATTATATTTTCCTGATCCGTAATAGTTTGCGCTGCTCTCAATGTTGATTTTTGCTGAGTGAAGGAGGTGCCTGTTGTTGATGACCACGAGTGCGCTGTCTGTCTCCCTGATCCTGGCCCCCTTACCGATGTAGAGGATACCGTCACCCGGCTGAATAAGGGCATCCGCCACAGGGATATAGTTTACATCCTTGACCATGACATACTCATCCTGAAGGTAGTATGAGGCAGATCCGGACTGAAACTTAACGGTGTCTTTCATGTTGTTGGTAGAAAAGAAAGTCGGTTTTTCAACCTTGCCCGGAGGTACTTTCAGCAACTCCTCAGTTGTCATCAGTCCTGTCTGGTCCCTTCCCCTCTGTGACAATTCGAGTACCTTATTCCTGATATCATACTCGAAGTTTGTCATCTTTGAGATGTACTCCAGTTCAGGGAAGACCACGAGTGAGGAATCAGTGTTTAGGCTGAAGGAAGCTTTCTGAGAGACAAAATCAACATGGGTGTTTGTGTTGTTGGCTACAAATCCGTACCCGTCACCCCGGAGAGCTTTCAGGTAGTAGTCGGAGGTGTCTGCTTCAATCGTATTCTGGCCAAATGCAAATGTCTCTGAGGTAATACGGGCGTCAGCCATGTTAACTTCCCCCTTGCCCTTAAGCATGGCAGGAGTCAGGATCAGGGTCCCGTCAAGGGTGGTTCCGTTACCAAACATACTGAAGTCCTTTCCCTCCGCATTAACCGCATACCACTCATCAGGACCGGTAAGCCACTGTATATCAACATCCGATGATTTCAGTTCAGGAAACCTGTGCAGCGAGTCTGCATCCATGTCAAATGTCAGGGCCCTGGTTAACATGTAATCGGGGAACAGGCGAAAGGTATCGGCTGTGACAGTGGCGGTAAGATGATCGATCCTTCCGCTGGCAATCAGACCAGAGTTGCTCATGCTGAGATGATTGTACAATCTTCCCCTGCCATTGAATATGGGTATTCCTTCTGTAGGTATTGTCATGGAGAAGCCGAGAGAGGTGTCCGGCTGTACAGTCAGTGTCTGCCTCATTGGCTCGGTGACACCACCTCCTACGAACTCCCCGGCCAGGGCTATCTCGGCATTGGTATAATGGTCAATATTGGTGTAGGTAAACGGGTCAAGCCTGAAGAAGAACTTCTCCTTGGCATATAGTCCCTCCAGACCCGGTATATCATCATAGAAGATATAAGAATTGGTTAATGCACTGAGGATCGGATACTGTTTAAGACTTCTCAGTCCCGACTTGTTTCTTGGATCATCAACATACAGGTAGGCTGAAGCCAGCTCAATCATGTTATCAATTCTCTTTATTACCGGTCTTCCGTAAGCATCTCTTTCCTCAGTCTCAACTGCAATTTTGATGGAGTCAATTTTTTCCAGCCTGATTTGGAAGGTATCATAGTCGAATTTGAACTGACGGCCGTAAATGGTGAATAGTCCTGCCTGGACTACACCGTCGAATGAAATGGAACGGTTCTTACCAATTGTCAATCGGCCTCCATAGGGTCTTATCGCTACGTTCTGGGAATCGCTCAGTGACACAGCCCTGACACCGGATAGCCTGAGATCATAGTTCTTCAGATCAAGGATGGCATTTTCCTCATTATCCCTGGCTTCGCTGTTGATGGAGATGGCATCATAGTCTTTCTTCTTGGCGAACGAGGCAATGTAGTCATCGACTTTCTTTTTGATAGCAACCTCGTTATAATTCCTGTCATAGAAGAGGAATCCGTTGTTGGACAGCTCAATGCAGAGTGCTGTTGCCTGTTCTATTGGCATCCTCATCCACTTTGCAAAGCCCTCCACCGGGAAGATGTCAGAACCATAGGTTTTTGCATAGTCCCTGACCCGGTAGAGAGGATGTACGTCATCCATCCTCATGAGTCTGAAGAAGTTGGCTTCGTTGTAGAATGAGATTGACTCGAATTTTGCGGCACCGATAGATGATCCCCTGGTTCGTGACATGGTCACGAAGGGGTTGTCCATGTCCCAAGAGAGGTGTTCAAAATAGAGGTCAAGGTTATGGTATGAATCATAGTATGGGCTTCTGGAAAGAGGACTGGTTGTGCGGAACATACTGACCTCCCTGGTATCAGTATTATAAGAGAATCCCATATTTGAGTGAAAAACTGAATCTGTCCCGAGGTACAGTGTTGCTGATGTCTCATAGCTGCTGATGGTCTTCTGTGACAGGATGAAGTTCCGTGATGACAGGCTCAGGGCAAGTGTATCTTTCCTGTAGAGCTTCACGCTTGCAGGGAACCAGTTGGTGCCTGTCCCCCTGACAATTGCGCCTTCGAGAGCCAGGCCACCCTCATAGTCTACTCCTTCATAAATGTCTTCAATGAAGAACCTGTTCTCGTAAGTTTCAAACCGTGGCATTGTGGCCTTCTCCGGTGAGAGTATCTCCACCGCCCTGTCTGTCAGTTTGCCTGATACCGGTTGCTGGAAGTAGGTGGGATGTGTCAGTAGGGAGGAATCACAGGTGAACTCGCTTTTAGTTACATCTATATCAAAACCGGATACGATAGCATAGACTGCTGTGGGGGAATAGCCGGCTTTTTCCCAGGTTACTTTCCCCTCCTGGCAGTGCAACAGGAATGCATCCGGATAGTAGGTGCCTGTGAAGTCATAGATCTCTGTGCTGTCCTTTCCCAGGAAAGCTTTAAGAGTGACTGCCCTAATGTCTATTTTCAGTACTGTATCTCTCACAAATTCCACCCTGCCGTCCCTTGTTTTCCATTTCACTGATCCGGCAGAGTAGATTGTGTTGTCAACCAGCAGCAGGCCTGTCACTTCAATGAATTTTTCGACTGACGCGTTTGTGAAGCGCGGGTCAAAGGCCATCTCACTCAGTCCCTCGAGCCAGGCACTTATTTCATCTTGTCCCTGCTCCGTTTCAATGAAGTCAGTCAGTGTCCTCATATAAAAGACAAAGCCCGGAGCCTGGCTGACCCTGCGGCTTCTCAGCTGACTGGCCACATTTATTATCCTGTCCTTGACCTGCCTGTCAAAACATGTACTGTCATATAGTGAGTTAAAAAGATCCACCTCAGTCTTCTCCGGCTTGCTCACAAGGGTTCCCATGAATGCAGTCATCTCTGCGGTGAATTTTGCTGTATCACCGGAGAACTGCGGGGGACCCTGCCCTGTCAGGTTTGCTGAGAGAGCAGCTGTTGCAAGAAGAGTGAGGAGGATCTTCTTCATCTCCTTTTCAGAGGGCTTTAACAATGTTACAGAACTCATCCATGACAAGTGATGCTCCGCCGATGAGGCCTCCGTCGACATCCTTATTGGCAAACAGCTCGGCTGCGTTGGATGCTTTGCAACTGCCGCCATAGAGAATTGTAGTCTCTTCCGCCAGCTCCTTTCCATACTTCTCTGCTACCAGATCACGGATATGCTGATGCATCTCCTGAGCCTGTGCCGGTGAAGCGGTGACGCCTGTGCCGATAGCCCACACGGGCTCGTAGGCAATGATACATTTTCTGAACTCCTCTTGCGCGAGAACGAAAAGTCCGTCTTCAAGCTGTCTTTTCACAACCTCAAAATGAATCTTTGATTCCCTCTCTGTCAGCACCTCACCGCAGCAGAAGATTACACGCAGGCCGTTTCGCAGCGCTTCGGCAGTCTTGGCAGCCAGAAGGGCATCACTCTCTCCGTAGTATGTCCTTCGCTCAGAGTGCCCGATAATTACGCTTGACGCACCGGTGCTCCTGATCATTGATGCAGAGACCTCTCCGGTATAAGCGCCCGATTTATGGTCGTTGCAGTTCTGTGCCCCTGCACTTAGCCCGTGAGCGTTGAGCAGGGAGCTGACAATGCCCAGATGGATGAATGGTGTACATAGTATCACCTCTTTTCCTGCCAGTGGTTCGGATTGAAAGTGCTTGTTTAGTCCTGTGGCAAGAGCAACGCCCTCTCCCAGATCCATGTTCATTTTCCAGTTCCCTGCAACTATTTTTTTTCTCATTGTATGTTTGATTTTTAGAGTGTTTCTTTTTTATTACCCGGGTCTGATGTCAGTCTGAAAGGAAGCGTTAGAGCGATGGCCAGCAATAGTGCCAGCAAGGCTGCGGCCACCACCAGCCTGTTCTTTGCGGCTCCCTGGAACTTAAGAGCAAGAGAATTCAGATCACCATAGAATTCTTCTTTTCCGGGGAGATTGTGATGTGACCATTTCGCCATTACAGTTCCGTTGTGCAGGAGGACAAAGCCGGGATCTGACCTGATGATGGTCTTGAGCAATATCTCATCTGCAAAAAGGGCATCGAACCCGGTTACAAGTTCGCCGGCACTCCCGGGGGTGGAGGCAGTGATGATGTAGAACTTCGTGCCTCTCTCGCGGAGAGCCATGCCGAGGTCATAGCCCTTCACGAGACCTTTTCTGTCAGAGGTCTCCAGCCTGCGTGCAATCATAAGTAAAATGTCACCCTGATGACCAGTCACCTCGTCAGTCATGTCGATACCCTCCCTGCTGATCAAAGTGAAGTCATGTATAGGAGGTAAATAGCCCCTGGAGATAAGCACTGATTTCTGGTCAATGAACCTCCACGTTGTGTCATCAGCGGGGTAGTCGTTAAGTGTGAACTCTTTGCTTACCCCATCCTTTTCATAAATGAACCTTATATCGTATTTATCGGGCTCGGCATCAGGTGGAATAGTCATAGCCTCCGGCAGGTTGGTCCCGACCTTGTAGGGTCTGAAATCTATCATAGGCAGGTAGGCGAGATTGTATCTCATGAATAGCAGAAACAGGAATATCAATACAAGAGTGAAGTTCAGGCCGGCCCTGACCGGGAGTGTGCCGGTACGGTCATTCCTCTTGATGAAGACGTAGACCACAAGTAACGTTATCACCACGTTCTTGAAGAATGTCTGCCAGTTGGTCATAATTATGGCATCACCGAAACATCCGCAGTCGGATACCGGATTGAATATTGCAAGTACAAGGGTAAGTGGAGTGAATAATGCCATGAAAAGTGCGGCCATCCATGAAGCAAGCCTCACCATTGATCCTGAAAGAAGCATCATGCCTGTGACAAATTCAACAAGACAGAGGAGTATTGAAAGGGGCAGGGCCAGGTCATCAAGAAAGCCCATCCTGAATGCGGTGAAGTAATCGCCGAACTTGAATGCTGTACCCATCGGGTCAATCCCCTTGACAAATCCTGAAAAAACAAAAAGCAGGCCAGTAAGTATCCTGGCAGTTTGAGTTATAATCTTCATCTGAGAATGTTTCTATCCTTGAGTTTTTCAATTATCAGCCGGAAGATAAAATCAGGTGTCAGTATTTCATTATCAGTGTTATAGCAGTTAATTACCTGGAGACTCCCATCCTCCGCAGCCACCTCTGTATATACTTCCCGTACTCTCTTCTGAAAGTCAAGGCTGCTCTCATGTATGTCCCTGTTACCCATAAGATAATCTCTGTCCTCGCCTTTACGGCTGTTCTTCAGTTTCTCTTCCGTGAACCTGAATGGTACATCAAGAAAAATATTTATATCCGGTTTCGGGATTCCGAAATGTTCAAACTCCAGTTTCAGAATCCACTCCTGTAGTTTTTTTACCTCCGCCTTTGAGTGCAGCTTAGCGCACTGGTAAGCAACATTGGAGTAAGTATAACGGTCAAGTATAACAAAGTATTTCTCTTCAAGCCATGTTTCAATCATGGGTGAGGCATCTTTTCTGTCTCCGGCATATAGCATGGCAACGAGGTATGGATCAACACTGCTGATGTCTCCGAATTCACCCCGGAGGAAACGGGCAATCAGTTCACCGAAATATGGAGTATCCATCCGTGGAAAGTGAATATATCTGCATTGCAGGTTCCTCTCATCGAACCACTCTTTCAGCAACGATATCTGTGTGGACTTTCCCGCTCCGTCGAGCCCCTCGATTACGATAAGCTTCATCTCTGAACTCCTTTTGCTGTAGGTTTAAACTGGCACATACTGGTAGGTTTTAAAGATAAATATTTATGAATATCAGGTTGTCAGCATGGCTGCTGATTTTATCAACACAGTGGGCCATTGCAGGGCGGTCGTGCCTATCCCCGGATGAAATGTTCCATGTTGAACGGGATCTCTATGGAGAGTTCGACCAGGCCTGCCAGTTTTCCGTCTGAATACCATGGTGCCTGGTATATTAGTTTCTTAATACCTTCTTTTTCAATAGTATAGCAATTGCTTTTTTCGGAATTCATAATGCCGAGGATCTTTTCCCATGATCCCTCCTTGTGACACTCTTTCAGGTTGCTGCCTTCAAGCCCGCGTCCACCGTACCTTGCGAATGTGGAAGCGGATTTGTCATTCATATACAATATTTTCCCGGTGGCATCGGAAACTGTTATTGCCACATCCAGTTCCCCGGCCCAGCTGATCTCTTTCATGTAGTTAAGTTAATAGCTAATAATGTGTCCGCAAATATAGCACTTTGGATGCATCGATGGGGTGATCCAAAACCGTGTACCGATGCAATGACTATCTTTATCGGCGTAAATCAGACATCAATGTTGATAAATACCGGAGGAAGAGTACTTGATCTTGCCCGTCCGCGAGTGATGGGAATAATAAATGTTACTAATGATTCATTTTACCGGGGAAGCAGGTACACCGGTGAGAGTGAAATCATTGAGGCGGCAGAAAGGATGCTGCAGGAGGGAGCTGATATTCTTGACATCGGAGGTTGTTCCACCCGGCCGGGTGCTCCGGAAGTGCCGGAGGCAATTGAAAAGGAACGTGTCTGCAGGGCTGCAGAACTGATCCTTGGCCGGTATCCTGAAACGGTTATCTCAGTTGATACATACCGTTCAGCAGTAGCCGAAGCTGCCGTGGCGGGTTCGGGAGCGGCAATCATAAATGACGTATCAGGCGGTGATATGGATGCAGGAATGATCCCTCTGGTCATCAGGCTCAATGTACCGTATATAATGATGCACATGCAGGGAACACCGCAGACAATGCAGCAGAATCCTCAGTATGATGATGTAGTGGCTGACATCCTGTTATGGTTCGGGCAAAGGATTGTACGGCTTCAGGAGGCAGGTGTGAAGGATATTATAATAGATCCCGGTTTTGGTTTCGGCAAAAATGCGGAGCATAACTTTGAGATTCTGCGTAGGCTGGCGGAGTTCCGTATCACCGGGCTGCCATTGCTGGCCGGATTGTCGCGTAAATCTATGGTCTGGAGAACCCTGAATGTAACGCCTGACGAAGCCCTGACAGGTACTGCTGCCCTCAACATGGCTGCTTTGATGAACGGGGCTTCGGTACTGAGGGTCCATGATGTAAGGGAGGCCAGGGAGGTTATAACCCTTTTTGAAAAGATTTATCCTGCGGGCATCCTATTCGATCATAATTCTTAAATTTGTCGGTCACGGCACTCCTTTTTATGCTCGAATTCAACATTCTCGATATCCTTGATATATTCATGGTAGCCTTTATTCTCTACCAGTTATATCGTCTTATCAGGGGTACTGCCGCTTTCAGTATATTTTTGGGCATCTTTTTTGTCTATCTCTTCTGGCTTATTGTTAAGGCACTTAACATGGAGCTGATAAGCGCCATTGTCGGGCAGGTGATAGGAGTGGGGGTGATAGCCCTGATAATCGTGTTTCAGCAGGAGATACGTCGTTTTCTTCTTGCCATAGGCAACAGATACATTAGCCGTAACAGGTTTTCATTCGACCGGTATTTCCCGTCAGGTGCCGTTGATCAGACAACAAACCAGATAGTTGAAGAGATCGTTCATGCTGTTGAATCCATGGCACAGTCACGGACAGGAGCACTGATTGCTGTCGGGAGAACCAGCATGCTTGACATTTACTCTGACGGTGGGGAACTGCTTAATGCCCTCGTCACTGATGAACTTCTGAAGACAATTTTCTACAAGGGGTCTCCGCTTCACGACGGTGCTGTACTCATTCAGAACGGAAAAATATTTGCTGCCCGGTGCCCTCTTCCCTCTACTGATCAGTCAGGTCTTCCGGCACGGTTCGGCATGAGACACAGGGCAGGTATTGGCCTGACCGAGCAAACAGATGCTGTCGTTATTATCGTCTCTGAAGAGCGGGGCAGGATCTCTGTGGCTGATGCCGGAAAGGTGCATGAGGATGTAACACCTAATGAACTGCGGCAGCTACTTCTTACCCTCAAGATATGATGCAGGGTCACCCTGTTAGTGGTATCTGAGTTTCAGGTCAAGGACATTGTCATATATAAACCAGCAGGGCTCATCGCATGAGGTATCATCGTAGCCAACCTTCGGGCATGCCCCTGCGGTAGTGATGTACCTGCGGCCGTCAAGGGTAAACTCAAGGGTTGCAGTATAATCCTTGTAAAGAAGTGCATCGTAGACTGTATATGAATAGGGATCTTCAATAGAATACTCCGCAAGGATGATACCATCCTCTATTGCCCCTTCATACAATGTCACTTTCGGGTTGACTGGGATATAATCCGTGTTTCTGAATGAGATTATAAGTGTAGCTGTTTCAACCCCCTCTGGATAACAATCCCCGCAATCTTTTACTATGCTATCCTCACATGAGAGAAGGAGTGCCAATAGAAACACAACGGTACAACTGCTTTTACTCATAACTGTACAATCGGATTTTTTTAACGGTGTTTTTCCTGGACTCGCGGATCAGGGTGTACGAAGCCCTGAGAGTAAGCCATACCGGTAGAACCTTGTAGAAGGGAGTATTGAGGTATGTCAGCCCGGATCCGATACTGAGGTTGTTTCCGCTCCACCTGATCTCTGCAGCCGGTATAATGCAGAATTTATTGTCCGGCCTGTCGGTCGTTCCTTCATACATAGAGTGAAAGCGGTAACCCGCAGAAAGAGAGGGAACTATGCTCCATGTCTGGCCGCTACCCGGATTGTTGATCTGGTACTCCCTGAAGAGTCCGGCATAAATTATGGAGGAGGTTAGCCTGTACTGATAGATAATATCATCGTCGCCCGCAATGAGCATTTTCTGGCTGGCGGGATTGAACGATGCACCAAGTTTAATGCCCGTTCGCATCTTTGGGTCGGTTAGTGATAAAGAGACGTCGGCCATCTTGTAGTGGGTCGTTATCATACCTCCAGCTGACAGCGTCATCTCTTCAAGGGAGAATCCCTTTCTGACTGCCAGGCCCCTTCCTGTGAGGAACTGTACTAACTCCCTGTGGCCATAATGGAATGCCAGGTTGACCGGGTCACTCATCTCCATGCCGCTGTAAATCCATCTGCTGCCATTGTCAAGCAGGAACTCTGCCGCCGCTTTCTGACCGGTTATTGCTGAGCAACCAAGGGCGTCGATGCCTTCATTGTTAACTGCATAGAGGTTTGCACCGGCGTTAATCAGAAGTTTCATCATCAGGGTGTCTCCATTCTGTGCTGCCACCATCAGTGGGGTGAACCCCTTTCTGTCCCTGGCCCCGGGGTCAGCTCCGGCCTGCAGGAGGATGTCGGCTATATCATAATAGCCGAAGCCCGCTGCGATCATTATTGGAGTATTACCTTCATTATCAGGCAACTCCATGGGTGCTTCGTAGTATAGCAGCATGTCTGCGATATAAAAAAAACCAAGGGCTGCTGCATGGTGCAGAGGGGTTGATTTTGCCCTGTCAGCCTTTGCAGGGGAGGCTCCGAATCTTATGAGCATCTCGGTCATATCAAGATCATTTGACCTTACTGCAGAGGTGAGTGGCGTGTTCCCGTACATGTCAGTCACGTCAGTGCGGGCACCGAGCAGCAGAAGTATCTCAACTGCCTCCTTTTTGAGAGAAGCGACGGCATAATGAAGCGGGGTGGCGGTTTTGCCGACAAAATTATTCACATCGGCCCCTTTCATATAAAGTCTTAGTATTTCATTGCAGGCACCTTTTGATGCTGCAATCTGCAGGTTGAAGTCATCAACTCCATAGCCTTCCAGGGCATAATCCGAGGTATCCACGAACAGGACGCGCTCATTGTAACCTTCTAGAATGACCCTGATCCTTTGAGTTATTGAATCCAGTGCCAATGAATCCGGCTGGGCAAAAGCTGATAATCCAAACAGGACAAAAACCAGTGATATGGCTATTCTTTTGAGTGCAGTAACCATTATTACAAAAATAGTCTCTGTTTCAGTGTGGAGCAATGTTGTTGATATTTTTTTTTAACAGTTAAGAAAATGTCTCTACGGTTTGGAACATAGATGTATAATATTATACTTTTGCGCACGTTAGTGCATTAGATAAGAGCCAATGAATTTACGCAACAGGACTATACGCATCCTGATAATTATAACCATTACATCATTACTCTTTGTTCCGCACGTCGGTACGGAGAGTGTTGTAATGCTTAATGGCGGCAATGCTGCCTCCAGTCTTCGCATTGATAACACCTTTACTGACAGAGTTTTATTCGAGAGTGCCGATAAAGGTGTTGAGTGGTTCATGAAGAACTGGAGCATTAAAGGGGCATCAGTAGCTGTAGCACGTGAAGGCAAGCTTATTTATGCCCGCGGCTTCGGTTACGCATCCCTTTCTGACTCAGTTCAGGTGGAGCCTTATCACAGGTTCCGTGTTGCAAGCGTTTCAAAACTCATAACCGCAGTGGCAGTGATGAAGCTACAGGAGGAGGGCAGGCTCTCTGTACATGATCATGTGTTTGGTCCTGACGGTATTCTTGATGACACTCTCTTCTCTCATCCAAAAGACAGGCGTGTCTTTGATATCACAGTGGCACATCTGCTGGCTCATGAGGGTGGATGGTCGCAGCGTTACGGTGACCAGATGTTCATGCCTGAAGTCATAGCAAAGTCGCTTGATGTCCCCATGCCTGTGGATATAAAGACAATTGTCAGGTTCGCCCTTAATAAAAACCTTCATTTCACTCCCGGTGCCGGGCAGTCTTACTGCAACCTGGGGTACAGTATCCTCGGGCTTGTGGTTGAGGAGGCCTCGGGACTTGATTACGAGACATACTGCAAAAGAGAGGTGCTGGAACCTCTGGGGATCTATGACATGGCTCTGGGTCATAACCTGCCTGAAGAGGCACTGCCACTTGAAGTTTCATATTACGAAGTTGACAACGCACCACTGAAACCCTCCATATACGGTACCGGTGAGATGGTGCCTGCAAGCCGTGGAGGAAATGACATTGAGACGCTTGGCGCTGCAGGTGGATGGGTCGCAACGGCGCCTGAACTGATGCGACTGCTTCTGGCAATAGATGGTTTTGAACAGCCCAAGGATTTCCTTTCTCCCGAGAGCATCGAATTCATGACAGATGTTTACAACGGGTACGCACCGGTGGGTTGGAGGGCGACGATGACCAACGGCGCATGGTGGCGTACCGGATCTTTCTCGGGAACAACTGCAATGATGAAAAGGATGCCCGACGGAACAGCGTGGGTGGTGCTTATGAACAGCAGCGCATGGAACGGACCGGAGCTGACATCCGATATTGACCAGATGATGTCAAAGTTTCTTACCCGCGTCACTGAGTGGCCTGAGGAAGACCTTTTCAGCTATTCGCTACCGATGTATTTTGGTTCATAATGTATAAAACATTTACCCGGTGTGTTTTACAGTTAATGTAAATATCGTCAGGGAGGAGCTTGAGGAGCGGTTCGGCTCCGAGCTCATTGATCACGACAAATACCGTCCGAGTTTTTACTTTCATGCCTACAGTCTTCCATATATGCCTGTGGTATGTTCTGCCGGCTCATCCGGCTCTCCTGATGGCTCAGGCTCTTCCGGCCTGAGGGTAATGCGTTGGGGCCTTATACCTTCATGGGTGGGAGATGAGAATGAGGCCAACGAGATAATGATGAAGACCTTCAACGCACGCTCGGAAACCATTGCATCAAAACCCTCTTTCAGCGGGTCATTTGCCTCACGACGTTGTCTTGTTCCGGTCAGGGGTTTCTTTGAATGGCAGCACCTGGGAGGGAGAAAGATACCATGGTATATAACACTTCGTGAAGAAGAGGTTTTTTCTCTTGCCGGGATATGGGATTCCTGGTCCATGCACGGTGGAATCACCCTTGATACCTTCTCAGTGGTCACAACGAGGGCCAATGAGCTGATGGAGGAGATACACAACACAAAGAAGAGGATGCCGGTGATCCTGCCCCGGGCAGCAGAGAAGATCTGGCTGAGGGAGGGTGTGCCTGTTGATGCACTGGCAGGGCTGATGGAGCCTGTTGCGTCAGAGATGCTTGCAGCACATACTGTCAGTCCACTTATTACAAATATCCGGGCTGACCGCAACAGGCCTGAGCTTATAATGCCCTACAGCTATCCGGTTCAGGGTACGCTTTTTTAGCAGATCTCTACTGGGAGACAAACACAAATGTCAGATAGCCGCCCTGTTTTTCGGGCGCACCCTGGTCTGAATTGAATTTTGACCTTAGAGCATGGCTTACAGCCGTTTCGGTGAGGCATGCGTCCCTTGTGGTTGATAGTCCTGATGCGGGCTCTGCTTTCAAAACATTACCTGAACGGTCAACAACTATGGCAAGGGTTATCTGTCCTGCCCCCTCGCATTTGTAAATTGGAATGGGAAGAAAGACATGGCTTCGACCGGCAAGATCATAAAAGATCCTCGTCGGTCCCCTGAATGTCCCCTTCTCTTCCGGCTTTTCCTTTTTTTCGGTTATCTGCGGCTTGAATTCTTCATCAGGAATGGCAATCTCCTCTCTCCCGGCCTCTTCTGGCATCTTCTGTTCATCAATGAAGTTTTTCTCATTCAGCAGACCGCTTTTGATGAGCTCCTCCTTGACCATATCCTCATACTCCTTCGGGTCAATGTCAATAGGTTTGTCGGCCATGTTCTTGATAATATTTACGAGCTCTTCGGCCGTGGCGTTCTCAAACTGTTCGCTTTTGGCAAGTTCAAGGGCTTTTTTCATGTCCGGATCGGGCATCTCCTCCTCGAATGCAAGGATGATTTCTGCTGCGATCTCACGTTTCATGGCTGAGACTTTTACTGACATGAAGATAACCGCTACAGCCAGGTGGACGATGATGGTCGCCATTATTGCAGTGAATGTTATCTCAAACCTGTTCATCAGGGTACGAAATTATAAATAATTGCATGTATGACATCACTTTAATGTCAGAAATGTGCTGTCAGTTTCAGATTCAGGCTTCGTCTGGTTAGATAGTTCGGAACTGCAAACTCACGTGTCACACCTTCGCTGTTCCTTACAGTACGGATCCATGTATAGGATATTGTGTTCCTCATGTCTGCAAGGTTGAAAATCTCAATTACTGCTATCAGTTCCTTCATGAAGGAGTCTTCTCTCTCCCTTCCGGTGCCTGTCAGGACTTTGGAGAAGCCGATGTCTATACGCCTGTAGGGGGGCATCCTGAACCATATATCCCACTGGTCTTTACCGGGTGGTGATGCCGGTATGCCAGTTCCAAATGCAATGTTGACGTGAGCCCTGAAATCAGGGCGTCCCGGAAGATAATCCTGGAAGAAGATACTGAAATTCACTCTCTGGTCGAATGGAGCCGGGTACCAACCGGAGGCGGACGAGGGTATTTTCAGTTCAGATTTCATTAAGGAAAGGCTGAACCATGATTCCACCCCGGGAACGAATTCTCCGTTGACCCGCATGTCGAGTCCTGCTGCATAGCCCTCCGCTATGTTGCCTCCGTAGTAGATGAGTCTGACGTTGTCTACTGTATATGGCACGAGCCTGTCAAAGAGTTTTCCATAAGCTTCAGCCGTGAATCTGAATGGTCTCTCCCATGCGATAAAGTCATAACGGACGCCAGCTGTAAGGTGGTAAGAACGCTGAGCCTTCAGGAGGGACTGAGTGTTTTCCGTTTCCAGCATCATCTCCCGTCCGCCGGGAGGCTGATGATATGCTCCTGCTGCTATATAGCCTGACATCCGCTGATTAAGGGCCATTGTAAGTGATATTCGCGGGGAGACCAGCAGTTCTGAGTTGTATGTATCATAAGCAGACCTGATTCCGGCGTTTATGTCCATTCTCTTTCCCGCGACGGTGAAGGTGCTCCTGCTTATGAACCAGCCTTCGGCAATGAAGCTGCTGACGGTGCTGCTGCGGTCGGAATATGAAGACAGAGACAGCCCTTCGCCCGTTTCCCCGAGGGTGTATCCTGCTGAGTCGACCCGGAGCCACTCATTGATATCAATGTCATGGCTTCTTTTTTTGGCCGTGGCGCCCCATTCGAGGCCTCCTCTGCCTGAGTGGCTTGATCCTCTGTATGACAGGGCAATCATGCCTGTTCGAAGTTTATTGCGTGCATGTGACAGCCAGCTGCCCGCCCCGGCGTTAAGAAGCGTATCAGGGTTGTTTTCAGTTCCTTCGGTGAGGTCAAGAGCGGAGAGACTGTAAGCGCCGCGTATGTCGTAGCTTTCGTATTCATTAGCAAGATATGCTGACAGTATTATCTTCGAAGTCAGCCTGTCGCTGTGTCGGACATTCAGTGTCATGGCTCCGCCGCCGTTTTCATACCTGTCTCGCTCACCTCCCTCGAAGAAGGCGTAGAGCCTGTAGGCGTCACTGACGGTTCCAAAGGTTGTTGTCTGGCTCCTTGGCACAAATGTGTACCTGTTTGATGAACCCCACAATGACAGAGTCAGGGTTCTTCTTTCATCCGGCCTGTAGCCTGCTATCGCCTGCAGGTCGGCAAAATGGGGCCGGTACTCTCCCCTTGTGTCAAGACTGCCGAGGAGGATTGCGTTGGAGCGATACCTGGCTCCGGTGATGAACCAGAATTTGTTGTTGCTGCTTCTGGCCCCGGCATAGGCTGATGAAGTGAGCAGTCCAGGTGATACAGCACCCTCGCTCTTCTCCGGTTCGCGGTAGGTTATGTCAAGCACCGATGACATGCGGTCACCATAGGATGCGCTGAAGCCGCCGGGGGAGAAGTTCACCCCGGCAGTGAGATCAGGATTGATCCTGCTTAGTCCTTCCTGTTGTCCCGACCTGATAAGATAGGGCCTGTAGACCTCAACACCATTGATGTAAACGAGGTTTTCGTCATAGCTGCCGCCTCTAACTGAGTAGCTGCTGCTGAGTTCACTGAAGGAGGCTACCCCGGGGAGTGTTGAGATGGCGGCTTCGATGCCTCCGGCAACGGATGGGATGACGGCGCCGGCAACGACAGGGATACTGATCACCGTGATGTTGTCAGGCCTTGATGCCGTAACCTTCACACCCTCAATGCCAATAGTCTCTGCAATGAGCATGATATTCATACCTGATGGAGGTAATGAGGCATCCAGTGTGAGAGTGTCAGCCCGGTATCCGATACATGAAATGACCAGGGTACCTGTTTCTTTTCCTGGTGCGAGGGTGAGGACAAATGTTCCGTCAGCTCCTGTCACAGTCCCATTTTCGGAGGAAGGCATGTAGACTGTTGCGCCTTGAACCGGGGCTCCCGAGATATCGGTGACAGTACCGCGCAGCGCTTTCTCCTGTCCTGATAGGAGTAATGTATGCAGAAGTAAAATAACAAAAACTATAAGGGGTGTTATCCTTGATGACAGTGCCATCAGTCATTCTTTTTTTTCTTCCGGGGCTTGATCTTCTTTGCCTTGCTGGCTTTAGAGGGCTCATTTTTAAGCAGTCCGCTTTTTACCTCTCTGGCGAATTTCTGCCATGCGAAGGGATTAAGGAGGTTGTTTGCAGGCATCTGACCGCGTGTGTAGAGATTGTCAGCCATCTGCTGCATGGTGTACCTGTATGCTTCGCCGGGGGTGGCTCTCATGTCACTCCATATCTGTTGTTCCACAAGTGCAAGGTTATACTCCATATTCTCCATCAGGGGATCAACCGGTTTATTCTCTATCACAGCCCTTTTGAACTCTGAGTAGGTCTTCCAAGGGAGGACAAGCACCTCGCCGATCATGATTGTGTCAGTCACCATGATCACGTCGGTGATGAAGTGACTTCCAGCCACAGAAGGCGGAATAGTAAGAAGGGTTGACTTGTACCCTATGGCGCTGAAGAAGACAGTATCTCCTGGAACGCTGATAATAGAGAATATGCCCCTGTGGTCACTTGCAGCACCGCGCTTCAGATGCTTCGAGTAGATGCTGACGTCAGGTACGATAAATCCCTTATCGTCAGCTGTCAGCCCGTCGATCTGAATAAACCTTCTTTCCTCATCTTGCGAGCTGACACGTACAAATGAAACAGCCAGCATGATACAAATCACTAAAAACTTCTTCAATGACAGATAATTTTGTGTTGTAAAGTAAACAATAATGACATTTGAATCTTGATTTTAACTTAACTTTAATGATCTTTACTGTCATCAGACTAATGAAATTTTAAAGCTAAATATATATGCATAAACTGTTATTGCTTGGCGATGAGGCTATTGCGCAGGCAGCTCTGGATGCTGGCATAAGTGGCATGTACGCTTATCCCGGAACACCATCGACCGAGATTATGGAGTATGTTCAGGCCTCGCCACAGGCTGTTAGAGACAAAGTGCACCGTGAATGGTCATCAAATGAAAAGACTGCCATGGAAGCTGCGCTTGGAATGTCATATGCCGGCAAGAGGGCCCTGGTTGCAATGAAGCATGTCGGGCTCAATGTTGCTGCGGACGCCTTTATCAACTCGGCTGTCACCGGTGTTAATGGCGGGCTGGTGGTTGTCTCAGCTGATGACCCATCTATGCATTCTTCTCAGAATGAGCAGGACTCACGGTTTTACGGAAGATTTGCAATGGTGCCGGTGCTTGAGCCAAGGAACCAGCAGGAGGCGTATGACATGATATTTGAAGCTTTTGACCTTTCTGAGAAGTACCGGCTGCCGGTACTCTTCCGCATTACCACCCGCCTGGCTCATTCACGTGCTGCAGTGACGGGGAGGGCTGTCAGGACGCAGAACGGTATCCGGCTGCCATCCAACCCTCGTCAGTTCGTTCTGCTGCCAGCAATAGCAAGAAAACAGTACAGGGCACTTACATCTCTATATGAGACTCTGCGTACAGATCCCCTCCTTGCCGGCTACAACCGGCTGTCGGCAGGGAATGGGCGGGGCACAGGCATCATCACCTGCGGTATAGCCTATAACTATCTTATGGAGAACGTTGCGGACGGTAGTGAAGATTACCACGTTCTGTCGGTAGCTGCCTACCCTCTTGACAGCCGGACGGTAGCTGAGCTTGTCGGAAGATGCGACAGGGTCCTGGTGCTTGAGGAGGGTTATCCCATCATCGAGGAGCAGCTTCGCGGACTCCTCGACAGGGACGTGAAGGTGCTCGGTCGGATGGACGGTACTGTGCCCCGCGACGGGGAACTGAACCCTTCCATTGTAGCTGCAGCGCTTGGTATGAAAGTTACCATTGGCAAAGATGTGCCACCGGTTGTCCGCCAGAGACCACCGTCATTCTGCAAGGGGTGCGGCCATGCCGATGTCTTTGCGGCGCTGGCAGAGGTGATGGATGAGTTCGGACCCGGTCGGGTTTTCTCTGACATTGGTTGCTACACTCTGGGGGCTCTGCCACCATTTAACATGGTCAACTCCTGTGTCGATATGGGGGCTTCAGTGACGATGGCTGTTGGCGCGGCAGATGCTGGTCTCAGTCCTGCGGTGGCCGTCATTGGTGACTCCACCTTCACCCACTCGGGAATGACAGGTTTGCTTGATGCCGTTGTCAAAGATTCTCCGGTCACCCTGATCATCTCTGATAACTCCACAACGGGCATGACCGGTGGCCAGAAGTCTCAGGCAACTGACAGGATAGAAAGCATCTGTCTCGGTCTTGGAGTGAGCCGCGAGCACCTGAGGGTAATCATACCACTACGGAAAAATCATGAAGAGAACAAGGCGGTCCTCAGGGAGGAACTGAAACATAACGGGCTGTCAGTCATTGTGGCAAGAAGAGAGTGTATTCAGACAGCATCCAGAAATAAGAAGACCGGAGCGGCAGAGAAAAACAAAACAGTTGAATAAGATGAAATGTGATATTATACTGGCAGGAGTAGGGGGACAGGGTATCCTCACCATCGCTGCCACCATTGGCCTTGCTGCCGTTGAAGCGAATCTGTTCCTGAAACAGTCGGAGGTCCATGGCATGAGCCAGCGTGGCGGTGATGTGCAGTCACACCTCAGGTTGTCCGACAGGGAGATACACTCTGATCTTATACCCCACGGCAAAGCCGACCTGATCATCAGTGTTGAGCCCATGGAGGCTCTGCGATACCTTCCATGGCTCTCCCCCGGCGGCTGGGTGGTCACGAGTTCTGTACCATACATTAACATTCCCGATTATCCTGAAGCCCCGGCCATTATTGCTGAGCTTGAAAAGACAGGGAATTCCATTGTACTTGATGCTGACTCCATAGCAAAGAACCTGGGGTCATCAAGGTCGGGAAACATGGTTATTCTCGGCGCTGCCTCATCATTCATCTCTATGCCTTTTGAGACTCTTGAAAATGCAGTCAGGCAACTCTTCAGCCGAAAGGGGGATGAGGTTGTCGGTCTTAATATCCAGGCACTCAGAGCAGGCCGGGCAGCTGCGGGCAGGTAACAATCTGAACCTTTGGGACATTAACCTGAAGACCCACGGGTCAACAGCATGAGGCAGGCCCCGGCTTTAAACCGGAGCCTGCCAGCGAGACTCCATCTCCACACATCCTCCACTATAATTCAGGAGATCAGATCCTTGGCCTTCCCACCCGAGCTGAGCAGAACCATGTCAGAGGCGATGATCTCAGTGACGCTCTTCTGAACTCCGCTCTTGTCGGTGTAACTGCGGTAGTTTATGCGGCCCTCGATGCAGACCTCCTTACCCTTCTTCAGAAACTTCGAAGAGAGTTCAGCCAGCCCGTTCCAGGCAACGATGCTGTGCCATGTCGTCTCCTCTGTCCTGGTGCCGTCGGCACTCTTGTAGCTCTCATTGGTAGCAAGGTTGAAGTGTGCCACCTTCTTTCCGCTGTCTAGCGTCTTCATCTCCGGATCCTGGCCGAGACGGCCGATCAGCTGGACTTTGTTTCTCAATGCATTCATCGTTTTTTGTTTTTGGTTATTAATGCTGTTAACGATACAAAAGTGCACCCTCTCCGGCAGATGATCCGGTTATTAACCATTTCTATCCGGTTAGCAGTCGGTTATATCCGTTTGAAAACGCTTTTACCAATCAAAATCAATGTGATATGTAATTATGCTTTATGTTTTATTTTTTAACTTTATCAAAACATTTCGCTGTGGAACGAGTATGTCTTGACTGCGGAGCCAGGCTCCTGGGCCGGTCTGATAAGAAATTCTGTTCTGACCAGTGCCGAAACAACTACAACAACCGTCTTAACCGTGATCAGAATAATTATGTAAGAAATGTCCATGCCCAGCTCAGGCGCAACCGCAAGATACTGTCCGATCTTCTTGAAGACGGCCATGAGCGGATACATCGCGATGCTCTAATCGCCCAGGGCTACAACTTCACCTTCTTCACTCACCTGGTGGAAACGCAGGAGGGCATAAGGTGGTTTTACTGCTTCGAGTACGGTTTCCGGGAGTCGGATAAGGGGTATCTCGAACTGCGCACAAACAGCAGCTACGTGGAAATTATGGCAGAGGAAGAATAAATTAATTGTCGATTGCTGATTGGCGATAGTCGATTAGGCGACTTTCCGGACTTTTGACTTTATGGACTTTCGACTTTGCAGACTTTTGACTTTATGGACTTTCGACTTTAGAGACTTTCGATTTACGAATTGTGAGGGCCGCCCAAGAAACAAAAATTGTATTTTTGGAGCACAAACAACCGAGGAAATGAAAACATACATACTTCTTATAGCTGCAACACTGTTGACACTTTCAGCATTTTCACAGGAACACGAGGTTTATGAGCACGGATACCTGGTAAAAGCCGGGGATACCGCTCCTGATTTTTCAGTCAGGGAAGCCGGAGGTAAGATTTATCGTCTCTCGGACCTGAAGGGCAAGGTTGTTATGTTACAGTTCACTGCCAGTTGGTGCGGTGTCTGTCGTAAGGAGATGCCGTTCATAGAGAAGGAGATATGGCTGCCGGGTAAGGAGAAGGGACTGGTGGTGATAGGAATTGACCGCGACGAGCCGGAGGAGACTGTTGTTAAATTCAAGAACGACATGAAGATTACCTATCCTCTTGCACTTGACCCGGGGGCGGATATTTTCGGGCTTTTTGCACAGAAAGAAGCCGGTGTAACCCGTAATGTTATTATTGACAGAGACGGGAAAATAATCTTCCTTACCCGCCTTTTCGAAAGAGAGGAATTTGACCAGATGAAGGGGGTCATCTTCGCTGAACTGGCCGGAAAGTAAAAAAAAGCTCCTCATTTTCATTCTTTAATGCAACCTTTGGCCCTATTCTTGCGTTAATCTGAACAACTACTGGTTCAATTAACTAAAATCCGAAGTAAAATGAAAAAATTCGTTGTCATTATTCTTGCACTTGTTCTTGCAGGACCACTCTTTTCGCAGGTTAAGTTTGGCCTTAAGGCCGGAGCAAGCACTGACTTCACATTCACCAATGTTGATCTGTCACAGGCAAGCGTGGATGTAATTCTCCAGAATGCCAAAAACGCTGAATGGGGTTTTCAGGGTGGAGCGTTCCTCAGGGTATCTTTTGCGGGTTTTTACCTGCAGCCTGAGTTTCTCCTGGCCACTGCAACAAATTCACTGATGTACGAAGGTATTGTTGATGGTCAGCCTGTTGATGAGCTGCTGGAACAGAAATTTACAAAGCTCAATATTCCTGTATTGCTTGGTTTCAAACTGGGACCTGTAAGGATTAATGCAGGCCCGGCTGCTTCCATTCTGCTGTCCGAACCGTCAGATATGGCTGATATTGCAACCTACAAAACAGCGACATTTGGTTATCAGGCAGGTGTAGGACTTGATCTCTTCAAGAAGCTGACCCTGGATGTTAGATATGAGGGAAACCTCAACCAGTTTGGAGATGGGATAACAATCGGAGGAGAGACCTTTGAATTTGATGACAGGACAGGAGCCCTGCTTCTTCAGGTAGGTTTCATTTTCTGAAAGTAATAGCATACAAATCAACTCCTCCGTTATCTGGCGGAGGAGTTTTTTTTTATTTTTACGGAAGGATATGTGGCAGAAAAACAGATGCTTCTTGCAGGAAATATAATATCTGTTCTTAAGAATGTGTTCGCGGTTCTCTACCTGATCACAGTATTTTCCGTTTGTCTTATGATAGTGTTTGAGAACAGAAATCCTGTCAAGACACTTTCGTGGCTCCTGGTTATTCTGTTTGTTCCCGGTGTCGGGATGATTGTCTATGCACTCTTCGGCAGAAATTACCGTAAGCAAAAGATATACAACCGAAAGAGCATGGCTGACAGCGTCAGGCTTGCTGACCATGTCAACCACCAGGTGAAGATGCTTCCCACAGTAATCGGATCTGAGAGTGAAACGGTAAGGTCAAAGGAACACCTGATCCACCTGATGTTGAAGAACAACCGGTCACTTCTTACCCTTGACAACAGGATTGACCTTTTGGTTAACGGGAAGGAGACCTTCCCTGCCATGCTTGATGCCATTGCATCGGCAGAACACTATGTCCATCTTGAGGTTTACCGCATTGAACCGGATATCCTGGGAACAGAGTTTAGTGAGCTGATGCAACGCAAAGCCCGTGAAGGTGTGAAGGTCAGGGTCATTTATGATGACGTCGGCAGCTGGAATATTCATAAACCTTATCTCAAGCAGATGCGGGCTGCAGGAGTGCAGATTTTCCCCTTCATGCCTGTGCGGTTCCCCAGCTTCTCAAGTAAGATAAATTACCGTAACCACAGGAAGATACTGGTTGTTGACGGCAGGATCGGGTTTGTCGGTGGACTCAACATCGCGGACAAGTATATTCACGGGCTGCCTGATCTGGGTCTATGGGTTGACACCCACCTCAAACTGGAAGGGGAGGCGGTAGCTGCTCTGGACAGGGTATTTATCTCTGACTGGGATTTTGTCAGCGGTGAGGAACTCTATCCTGAGAGTTCCCTTGATCACGTTGTCAGGACTGGGAACCGGTGCCTGGTACAGGTAGCCTCGAGCGGTCCGGATACTGATTGGGCTACAATTATGCAGGTTTACTT
>JBFYPM010000171.1:0-35789 GCA_041303295.1 Bacteroidales bacterium | reverse complement strand
TGGCGTTCCTGCCGTTCAGCTGCCAGGCATGTTCGGCACGGTCCCTGGCCTCCTGTCTCTTTCCCCTTGCAAGCTCCATCATTGCAACCCTGGTTATAACCTCAGACCTGACCAGCCTGCTTGTGTCGCGGTTATAGGCTTCGGTGAAGTAGGAAATGGCTCTCTCGATATTATCACGTGCAATGTTCAGTTCAGCCAGCCTGACGGCATTTTCAGCCGACCGGTCATTGGCGAACTTCTTCACCGCAACATTATAATAGAGATCAGAGCTGGTGCAGCCAGACTCCGTGAGCATGGCATTAACCTTTGCGATCATCACGGTATCATGAAAGTCGCGGTCAACCTTCCAGGTGTATAGCGTCTCAATACCGCCACAGGTCATTGCGCCGCTGGTCCGGTAAAATGTTTCCATATTTTCAAGGTCATCAGCGCTGCTGCAATTGTCAGAACCGGTCGCAAGCCGGTAATCTACAGTTCCGAGAGCAGTAATGAAGGCGCGCTCCAACTCTCCTGCATCAATGATTCCCATAGCATAGAGGCTTGCAGCAGCGGTGGCCATACGCACAAAATGGTCACATCCCATCTGATCAGGAAAACTCTCAGCCGTTTCCGTCAAAATATTGTAACAGAGTCCCAGGTAAGCCGGATCATCCCCTGCGAGCTCAAAGAGAAGTTCAGATTTATGAAGGTCATTTGATGGCTTGCCATTGAAATAATATGTGCGCTGGGTAAGGACCATTAAAATTGAATCAATGTATGCCACATCGGCTGTGATGCCGTAGAGATCTGAATAAATAGATTCTCCGTCTGTGTAAAGATCTTCAGAAGCCGAAGGGCATTCGGCGAGGACCTGTCGCCAGAATCCAAGGGCTTCGTCATACTCCTTGTTCAGGTAAAGATCTTTATACCGGGATGTAAGGTCTGCGCATCCCGTGGTGTCCGCTGTATGTACTGGGGGAAAAACCGGTTCAGGTACCGTCCGGGCCGAAACGCCAAACGTCAGCATGGAGAGACACACTGCTGCAATTATCCTGCATACCGTGCTTTCAGCCTTGGATTTCAGTATCATGTTACTCTCTTAAATAAATGATCAGGAGATCAGTAGTAAATATATAACTGCCCGATAAGGATTTTGGTATACCTGAACGGGGTTATCTTAATTTATAGCCATTAATTACGAATACCGGATTAAAAACATTATAACTTTGCCCTGCTTTATACCCAGTAAAATAACCGTTAACTCCATTCACCATGTATTGTTTTTTCAAGCAGTTCCTTGCTGAGAACTGTAAAAGAATCCTGATGACTGCAGTCATCATGGCTTCTCCGGCTTTTATATTCGCTGCTGGCGGTGAGATGCCGTCTGTCGGACCCGTTCGTATTGAGTTTATCATCTTCGGGCTGGTGCTCCTGGGGGTGGCGCTGTTCCACAAACAAACATTCTGGGTGGCTGTCACAGGTGTTACCGTACTGCTGACAGTCAAGCTGATCCTCGACCCGGGATTTAACCTTGCTGAGCACTTCTTTGGCACCACACCAATTGTTGATCAGATCCTTGACAAGGATCTGCGACAGGGAGAGTGGGGCATCATCCTGAACCTTCTCGGACTTCTCCTTGGTTTTGCCGTGCTTTCGAAAATCTTTGAGGAATCCGGGGTACCGGACAAACTTCCCGCATATCTGCCGGATGACTGGAAGGGACCGTTTCTGCTGCTGATCTTTGTGTTCATCCTTTCATCATTCCTTGATAATATAGCTGCAGCCCTCATCGGCGGAACAATTGCCCTGGTGGTTTTCAAAAACAGAGTACATATCGGGTATATTGCTGCGATTGTAGCAGCCAGCAATGCCGGCGGTTCCGGAAGTGTTGTCGGAGATACCACTACTACCATGATGTGGATTGACGGTGTGGCCGCATTCAACGTTCTGCATGCATATGTTGCAGCCTTTGCGGCATTGCTTTTCTTTGCCTGGTTTGGCGCACATCAGCAGGACAAATACCAGCCGATACAGAAGAATGCCAATCCCAACGTTAAAATCGACTGGGGCAAACTGGTCAGCGTGGCGCTTATCCTGGGCGGAGCAATCATTTCCAACATCCTTTATGACATGCCGGCACTGGGCGTCTGGATAGCAATTGTTGTCGGGGCTTTTATACGCCGAGTGCCATGGAAGGAGGTACCGGGAGCCCTGAAAGGCACCATCTTCCTCCTTAGTCTCGTTACCTGCGCCTCAATGATGCCTGTGGAGGAGCTTCCGGATGCATCATGGGTGACGGCCTTCGCCCTCGGATTCCTCTCAGCAGTGTTTGATAATATTCCGTTGACGAAATTATGTCTCGACCAGGGGCATTACGACTGGGGCATGCTTGCATATTCAGTAGGCTTCGGAGGATCAATGATATGGTTCGGCTCATCGGCAGGCGTAGCAATCACCAACAAATTCCCTGAGGCGCGAAATGTCGTGCTGTGGATTAAGAACGGATGGCATGTTATTGTTGCTTTCATAATAGGCTTTTTTACCCTCTACCTCATACTCGGCTGGGAGCCTGCGGATAACAAGGAACACAAAATCATCAATTGCCCAGTAAAGGATTGTCCGATGGCAGGGAAAGTAGAAGCTCATACATCCCCGGATTCTGTCAGTTATCCAGTAGTAATGAAATAATATTGTCATTGCGGTATGAAAAAAATCTGGAAGAAAATTGTCGCCTATCTTGGTCTGGGAACAATCTTCCTGGCCGTTACCCTCCTCCCTGGTATAAGGATATGGATCGGTCATTCGATGAGAGAGAATATCGCAACTGACTGCCACTGATGCCGATTGCCGGCGAGGATGTAACATTATGAGATATCAGACGTTGTAATGTATGAGGCATTCATTTACTTGCCTCAGACTGTTTTCGTTATGCATCTCAGTGTAAATTTAATTCTCCCGAAGAAATGAAAAACCTTATCGCCAGCCTGACAGTATTGTTGTTGTGCAGCTCAGCTTCAGGCCAATGGAAAGCCCAATCCGGAGAGACATATGATAGGACATTCAGGATGGCATATGTTACATCAAAAAGTGGTGGTGAAACGCTCAGGATACTGCGCACAATAACACCTTCCGACAAACAGAAACCGGCTGACCCGTACGAACAGATCACCGGTCAGATATTGCTGAACAACAAGCCTGACAAGGATAACACGGTTCAGGGACTGGTTCTCAGGTTTGATGAAAACCCCAAAATTTATATTCATCGGCCTGCGGCCTTCAAACAATCCTGGGATAACGGTGCCAGAAAATTCATCATAGAATCTGACTGGCAACTGTGGAGGATTGAAGATTCGAGGGACAAAGAGGTAAAAAAGATAGCTTCGGAGTCTGATCCTCAGGCGAAACCTGTCATTTTGAAGGAAATTATTCCCCTGTTAAAATCCGGACAGAAGGTATATTGCCAGGTTATTTTGCTCAATACGGTATATGGCACCCAATCAATCATTAATACTGAGTTTACACTGCAAAACTCCACTAAATCAATTGCCTATTTGTTTAAATAGAATTCCGGAAATTATTCCCGGAATTGACGGAAGTTCCTGGTTAACAATATCACACATTCTCTTTCGCAGATGGAATCGTCTCTTGCAATTTTTTATTAGTACCGGCAATCGCATTTTTTAATATTATTGCACTATTAATCAGGTAATGTATGAAAAGCAGAAAATCAATCCACAAAACCATCGGAGCACTGCTTTTTCTATTCATGCTGAGTTTCACTTCCTGCGACACGGTACCCATATGCTGGATCTGTGTAAATGCTCATAACACAGCCGAATGGCAGACAGTTTGTGATTCGATGACCAAAAGCAAACTGGAGTCGTATGGCTATCAATGCACACCCTACTAAAACAGATTTATTTGCTGAAGAGCACCACCATCTGATCATTATTAACCAGGGAGTCCAACATTGAAGAGGCCTCACAGATGAAATTAAGCACAGAGAAGATAAGCATTTCGATACTTTTATTTCTGTTAACCATAACCTTAACCGGGCAGGAACAGGCATCGGAGGCCGGACCGTGGGATGATGAAAAACTCTTTAATATGGGTTACACCCTGGGGCTTAATGTAATGGATTTTCGCATTAACCCTTCTGAAGAATTCACTGCCATGGATTCCCTTTATCCGGGCAAAGTAGGACTCTTCCCCGGCATAAATATCCACCTGATAGCCAATTTCAGGCTGAACCAGTTTTTTGATATCAGACTGCTTCCAGGAGTATCATTCGGGCAACGAATCATAAACTATGACAGCCGGAGCCTGACAGATACAGTTACCTACGGTCCGCAAAAGCTGGAGTCAAGCTTTATAGAACTCCCCCTGCTTGTCAAATATGGCTGGAGGATGCGGAATATCAAGCCGTACATCATCGGCGGACTAAATTACCGGTATGATTTTTATGCCAAGGACAAATACAGGCTCGAGAGGCCTGTATACCTGCGGCTTGACCGTCAGGATCTGTATTATGAGATGGGCACGGGGATGGACTTTTATCTTGAGCATATTAAAATTTCAATGGAGCTTAAGATGTCGAGTGGATTCAATGACATGCTTGCAGATGATCCACACCCCGATTATCCCCAGTACTGCAATGCGATTGAGAAGTTGAAGTCACGTATATGGTTACTCTCTTTCCACTTCGAATAAAAAGAGCACTACTGCTGGCCATCTTACCGGTATTGGTAACACTGGCATGTAACTCATGCGCCGGGGGTGAGTCTCAACCCGATTACGGCGATATCATTGAGGGAACATATTCAGGTGTGGTAACAACAGGATCAACCAATGTGCAGGGAATCACTGTAATTGCCAGATTCACTGATACCAGGGTTGATCTGCATATCACCGCCGGTTCACGCACTCTTGATATCCCTGGGGTAAGGATTAGCAATTACGGTGACGATATCTATTATCTATCCTATTCTATTGTCGGTAACACCCTCGAGGGTAATGTGAATGGGGATCAACTGACCTATACCCTCACATCGGGCGCCCTTGACGGTACTTTTAACGGCACCAGGCAACCCTGAAACCGGAAGGTGAGATAACATTCCCCGAACAGATCGTATAATCTAAGAACAAAGTTCATTTGTCCTATTCTCCATCGTGTTGGTCAAAAATATCTACCTTTTAAGGACTTGCACGCACAGATTATGAGGTTAATTCGCGAAATTTGGGCAGGCGAATGGAAATCTCAAGACTGTTGGTGACCTCCCGCTTAACTGACAATATCGATGAAATACAATTACAAAAACCTCTTCGCGTCGCAGCACGAGAAATTCATTGCGATATTGGGTCAGGACTATTTTTCATCACTTCTGGTTGATGACGACCTTTCAGATTCAGCCATAATCGTCTCAGACAAGCGGGTTTACCAGGTAGGAAAACTATTCGAGTCTGGTCGCCGGATACATGGCGGCGGACTCCTGGTTAACAGGGGAAAAAAGATCGTCAGCCTCCAGGATGTCACAGCCGCTACAAGTAAGGAGATGTCACAACCCGTTCCCGGATCAGCGCTGGTGGTTTTCGGTGCCGTTGCTGCGTCCCTGGGATTGCTGTCAGACGTAAAGCAATCTACTATTATAATGCTGGTGGTTGCACTTTTATCAGTAGCCGTAGGCATATTTCTTATCATCAGGCTTAAAAAGAGGTACCTGGTGATAGAGTATCCCGGGGGCAGTATGGCACAACCAGTTAAATTCATCACTGACACTGAACTTAACCTGTTCCAGGGAATTATTCTGGTGGAAAAGGAGAGGGTGGTATCAGGGGCCGCAGACCTTAAAGAATGTCCTAATTGCGGTGAAAAGATCCAGCTGACCGCAAAATTATGCCGTTTCTGTGGTGAGCAGCAACATGAACAGACACAGGAATAATCTCGTCCTGAAAATCAAAAAGACTGTATTTTTAAGAACAGGCCTGCCCTAGACCCCCAGGCTCTTGAACGCTTCCATTACCAGGAAGACCGGCCAAACAATTGCCTTAAGGAATCCGAGTACCCCCATCCAGAATCCTGTGGCAGCGGAAATAAAATAGATGGCAGCGCCAATCAGGCCAAGCCCGTAAACGGCGCCCGAGGCCGGTGTACATTGTTGCATTCTTTCTTTCATATTTAAGCCCTCCCTGTTTGTTGAGTGTTTTTATAATGTGAAAATAAATCTTAAGATTTTGATTTTCCCCAGCTCCGGCCATTAAAGTTACAGTAGTCACTGATAAAAATCAAATTAAGTTACTCCTCAGAACAATTGGGCATTTCAGTGGTTAACTTATCAACTGAATACATTTATTCGTCAAATAGGATTTTATGCTGAAGAGCAGTTTTTTCAGTCACAGACGACCAACATACGGTAGCGTGAGGCAATGTCTACTGCAAAACAACGGTTTCCGGCTGTCAAATTATCTTTGTATTTGCCCCCGATCGTCTCTAACTTGTAACATTTGAGGGCGGCCGCTGACCGCCTCGCCTGAAAACAGCTGAATGATGGTAAAGAAAGTATCCATTACAATATTTGTTTTTTCATTGGTACTCCTGCCTTTTTTCGCTGTGACAGCCGGCAGTCCCTCGGGCAACGATGATCTTCTGCACACAGGGATACTTCATACTGATTTACTTCTCATGCAGGACGATGATACCTACGATTTCGGGGATGCGCCGGAAAGTTACGGTTCTGTCTGGCATGTGATCACAGACTATCCTTATATGGGATCCAGGCCTGACGGAGAAGCTGCCAGCCAGTTTTCTGAAGAAGCCAACGGCGATGACCTGAATGGCACCGATGACGAAGATGGCCCTGCCTTCCCTGAAATGCAACAGGGAACAACAGTGGTGATCCCGGTCAAGACTACAGTCTCTTTTTTCACTACAGCTTATCTGAGTGTATGGTTTGACTGGAACGGCGACGGGGATTTTGACGATAAGAATGAAAGGGTTGCCGAGAATATCAGGATGTCAGCATTGTCACCCACATACAACCTGACAGTTGATATCCCTGACAATGCAGTCACCTCAACGCCGGTTTTCGCACGATTCAGGATTGGTCCCCGGGTTAGCATCCCAACAGGTATTGCTGCTTCAGGTGAGGTGGAGGACCATATGATTAAGATTATATGCACCCCGGTTGCACCACCCAGGGTGGGTGAGATCACCCAGCCTTCCTGCTCCGCACCGGGGGGCAGCGTTGTTCTTGAGGGCCTTCCTTCAACAGGATCGTGGACGCTTACCCGGATACCTGATGGTGAAACCATCACAGGCATTGGCGGCACCTATACTGTTACTGGACTTCCACAAGGCACATGGAGATATACTGTCACAAACCTGAGCGGATGCACCTCCGGGCCGTCTGAGAATATCGTTATCAACCCTGCTCCATTATCACCTGAAGCACCTGTTATTGAATCCGTCTTACAACCCACATGTACAACAGGCACAGGCCAGGTGTCGCTCGCCGGGTTACCTGCTGCAGGCACCTGGACCGTCCATTTGTACCCGGGAGCCGAGACCTTCCAGGGCAATGGCACTACTCTGACAATATCAGGACTGGAGCCCGGCACTTACTATTTCACTGTCACCAACGCCGAGGGTTGTGTCTCGGCTGCCTCTGACAATGTGGTAATAAACCAACAACCGGTTTCACCCTCACCCCCGGTGCCCGGCGTGGTTACACAGCCATCATGCTCCTCTGCCACGGGAAGCGTAATGCTGTCAGGACTACCTGCCTCAGGAACCTGGACTCTCACCCGATCTCCCGGAGGAGCCACATTCACCGGAACAGGTACAAGCATCGTGATCACAGGCCTTGAGCCCGGGACATGGAACTATGCGGTTACCTATGAAGGAGGATGCACCTCCGGACCCTCAGCAGATATAGTAGTATTGGCCGGTCCGGCAGTGCCTTCTGCTCCGGTGCCCGGTACCGTGACTCAACCATCATGCAACATATCAACAGGGAGCTTAGTTTTAGCGGAGCTGCCGGCATCCGGTTCCTGGACTTTGACAAGGTATCCTGACGACGTAATCTACTCAGGAACAGGCATCAGTACCACCATCACAGGCCTGGAGGCAGGAAGCTTCACGTTCACTGTAAGAAATGCCGACGGCTGTGTCTCTGCCCCATCAGCAACTGTGGTCATTGATTCGCAACCAGCCACACCGGCACCACCGGCGCCGGGAGAAATCACACAACCCACCTGTGACCAACCTACCGGAAGCGTGGTTATTAACAGCCTGCCGTCACCGGGAAGCTGGACACTGACGCGATTCCCGGGAAGCATAACAGTTGTTGCATCAGGAACAACATTCACAGTACTTGGTCTTAATACGGGCTCCTATAATTTCACTGTTACGAACAGCTCCGGCTGTACCTCGGCAGTCTCCAGCAACGTGGTCATCAATTCACAACCCGGACCCTTCCCAACGCTTGTCATCACCGACCCGGCCCCTGTCTGTGCACCCGGCACCGCTGATCTGACAAAACCAGCTGTCACCGCCGGCTCAACGCCCAACCTTATTCTCACTTACTGGAGAGACGTACAGAATACCCTTCCGCTTACAACACCCTCCGCTGCTTCCGAAGGAACATACTATATAAGGGGAACTATCAACGGAGGCTGCTCGTCTACTGAACCGGTGACGGTCACGGCTTTCCAACCGCCGCTTTCCAACGCCGGACCTGACCAGGAGATGACGTACCTGTTCACAACAACTCTCGGTGCGGATGCACCCGATGAGCACTCAACAGGCACATGGTCTGTGGAGACAGGGTCAGGACTCTTTGCGGATGAGAATGATCCGTCAACCACCGTCAGCAATCTGAGCGTAGGTGACAATATCCTGCTCTGGTCGGTTAGCAACAGTGTATGCCCGCCAGCAACCGATCAGGTGATGATAACAGTAAGGGGTCTCACTATTCCTTCTCTGATCACCCCTGACATGAATGGCTTAAATGACTATTTTTTCCTGGAGGGAATAGAGGCCCTTGGGAGAGTTGAACTTACTGTGTTCGACAGGAGAGGTGCACTTGTCTATGAGAATCCCAGCTATGACAACCTGTGGCATGGCACCAACTATAATGGCGAGCCATTGCCTGATGACACATATTTTTACATTATCAACGCGGAGAATGGACTGGCTGTCAGCGGCTACCTGTATGTAAGACGCTGACCGGGACTGGACTTCCATAAAAAAAGTAAGGCTGCCTCAATATAGATTGCGGCAGCCTTGATCGTTACCCACAAAAAAATACTACAGATTCCTGTCTTTTGCCTTTTCAAACCACATGAACCATGAGAGTTTGTAGAATCCATCAGGAACATTTTCAGTTCTCTGGTCCGTTACCGGAGGCACTGCAATCATGAGATCATCCCCGGCTTTCCAGTCTGAAGGTGTCATAAACCTGTCATCAGCAACCTGCAGTGCTGCAACGGACCTAAGCAGTTCCTCGCTGCTCCTGCCTACGTTGAGAGGATAAAAATAGACCGCCTGTACCTTGTTGTCGGGGTCAATAATAAACACCCCCCTGACACTCTTAGTGCCGCTGATAGAAGGATGGATCATCCCATACTGCCTAGATATCAGCTTTTTGTCATCATCAATGAGGGGAAATTTAATTTTTGTTGCTGCCCTGCCCTTGTATTCTACCTCTTCAAGGGCCTTCTTCCACTGACGATGGGTCTCGAGCGGGCTGGTTGAGACAACGGCCAGCTTCACATTCAGCTTGTCAAATTCCTTCTGGAGATGTGCCAGTTCCAGAAGCTCTGAAGAACATACAGGTGTGAAATCCTGAGGATGGGCGAAAAGGATCTTCCACTGACTTCCGAAATCGTCAGGAAAAATAAGTGTGCCGTTGGTTGTCTCGGCTGTGAAAGATGGGGCTCTCTCCCCGATAAGGGGGATCCTGAAATCCTTGTCTTCATCTGCCTGCGCCGGTAATAGGCTGGTTGCGAAGACCAATACTGCTGCAAGAAGAATAGCCTTTTTCATCGTTTTAAAGTTTAAATTATTTAGAATTCGTATAAATATCATATGTATCATTAACGAACAGGCCATCCTCATTGTTCAATGTAAACCGATCCCGGAGGCTTAATTTTAGTTAAAAAAAGAGGGTGCCCAAATGAGGCACCCTCCTGATATACTAACCCAAAAAATTAATATCCGGGGTTCTGCTGAGGTTTGATTGCCGGGTTGGCATCCATCTCAGTCTGTGAAAGCGGGAGAATGACCTTGTAGAAAGTCCTGTCAATGGTCTTCGTCCTGTGCGGTATAATAACAGCAGGGGAGATGAATTCGTCATTGAACTCGATTGTCTTATTCAGGCGGATCATATCAAAGAACCTGTGGCCCTCGGCAAAGAACTCCCTGCTTTTTTCGTCCATGATCATGTCAACCGACACTGTCAGGTCCGTTGCAGGCGCCAGTGCAGGTGCCCGTTTCCGGATAGCATTCAGGTAAGTGGCTGCCTTTACAGCATCCGGAGCGGGAAGACCCAGCGCAGCCTCAGCAGCAAGGAGATACATCTCAGAGAGACGGATAACCTTTACGTTTACGGCAGAAATTGATGCCTTATCACCTTTCAGGTCCACTCCGGTGTACTTGAGCGATGACCCGAATCTGGTTGTTGAAGACTCATCGTAATCCATTATCCCCCAGCGAACATCCGTGAGATCCTGTGACATACGGGCAATCCAGTAATCGCTTGCCATGAAATAGCCCATGGCTCCGGTTACTTTTCCGAGGCGTAGAAGATAATAGCCGAGTGACCCTGTAGTCAGGTCAGCCTCGGCAGGATAGACTGCCAGCTCAAATACAGACTCAGAGCCAAATGGCGCTGACCATGACCCTACCCAGGCTGCATTTGAATAGAGCGTGTACTTACCGCTGTTGATGACCTCCTCAGCCGAAGCCAGTGCGGCGGTATAGTTGCCCATGAAGAGGTAAACCCTTGCCTCAATTGCCTTATTAGCCCAGTAGTTCAGGAATCCATTGAGCTTATTCTTCGTCAACATTGGTGCTGCATCAGCCAGATCCTTGAGGATCTGTGTATAGACTGCCTCCACAGATTCCCTTGTAGGCTGGTCTGAAGCATCAAGAGGTTCAAGCACAAGCGGGACTCCGAATGATGTTTTATCCATGTTATAAGGCTTTCCGTATATCCTGACAAGGTCAAAATACATCAGAGCCCTGGCTGTCAGAGCCTGGCCCTTGTAATCAGTGAGCGCAGAAGTGCCATTGCCTTCATCTTCCATTCTTTGAATGTTCACTATCAGGTTATTGGCCTGCAGGATATTATTATATATCTGTGTCCAGAAACCGGAACCCGAACCTGAGGTGGCCGAATGGTTAAACGAGTAGTAATAATCAAGTCCCCTGCCCTGTGAACGGATAGCCAAATCACCTCCCTTGGCGTCTCCATAAATTACAAAATTACGCCCGTAGTAGTCAGCAGAGGCCATCTTTCGCATCAACCCGTTGATAGCAACTTTTGCATCAGCAGCATTGGTTATAGAGGTCTCGGAATTTGCCAGGTTGCTGGGTTTCACATCAAGAAAATCCTCGCATGAGGTTATCAGCATGGCGCCCAGTACCGTAAGTATGATAGTTATCTTTTTCATCGTAGTACCTTTTTTAGATTAGAAACTGGCTTCAATGCCGAATGTATATGTCTTGCCCAACGGCATCTCCCATCCCCTGGAACCGTATTCGTTGACCTCAGGGTCATATACCTTGTAAGCGGCAAGTGTCCAGAGATTGGATCCGTTGAAGTATACCCTCGCCCCTGAAACCTTGATTTTGCGCAGGAGGTCGGTTGGCAGACTGTAGCCCAGGGTAATGCTCTTCAACCTGGTGAAGTCAGCCGGATGCATATGCCTGCTGCTCTTCTGGTTGACGTCTTCAAAGTCAACTGCTACCCTCTGAGGATAGATGGCATCCTTGTTTTCAGGTGTCCACCTGTTCTCATAGGCATCGAGTGACATTATCCTTTCCCAGTAATAGCCGTCATCATTTATGTCTTTGCCGGCAGCGTCGTATGTATACCCACCAAGTTTATAGATGAAGTTCAGTGAGAGTGACACCCCTTTCCATCCGAAGTCGGTGTTGAAACCACCATAGAGTTTGGGATGGACATCGCCAAGGATAACCTCTGAGGCTTCCGAATAAGAATATGTTGCCGGTCTGCCGTCTATCGTCAGGTCTGGTGCGGCATCATTGTTCAGGAACCAGACATTCACACCGGTCTCCCGCTCAACACCTGCCCACTCGCGGCCGTAGATAGCCAGTGTGGATTCGCCTTCCATATATATGAACCTGGTACGGTTGTCTCCCCCTGTAGGCTCAGGCCAGACTATATTCTGTCCGCCATAGAGTTTTGAAACGGTTGACTTCACATGGGAAGCAGTAAGTCCTGCCGTCCAGGTAAAGTCCCCTCTCTTGAGGATATCTCCGTAGAGCTCAATTTCAATTCCTTTATTGTTGATCTCACCCACGTTCTTGAGTGTAGAGCTGAAACCGGTTACCGTCGAGATAGGCACATCCTGCAAAAGGTTCTTTGAGTCCCTGTTGAAATACTGTATTGAACCTGACAGCCTCTGTTCAAGTATTCCGAACTCGAGAGCAATGTTGGACGTGTAACTGGTCTCCCATGAGAGGTTTGCATCGGCTATTGTACTGACACCCCCGCCCGGCTGCTCCATATATTTGTATGCATAGCTTGACAGAGACCTCCATCCGTAGTTCGCAGTCGGAAGGGTGCCGTTAACACCGTATGAGGCCCTAAGTCTCAGACTGCTGATAAGCGGCACATTATTCATGAAACTCTCCTTGTCTATCCTCCATGATCCGGCAACGGACCAGAAGTTACCCCAGCGTGATTCAGGGCCGAGCCGTGAGGAACCGTCACGACGGAAAGATGCTGATGCATAATATTTATCATCATAGTTGTACTCAATGCGTGAAAGTAACGAGGCCATTGAGTTGCCCCAGTAGTATGCGCTGGCATCAAGCTTCCCTGCTGTGGCTACGGTATGCAGGGCGCTGGTAGGCAGGTTGGTTCCGTTAGCCTTCAGATAGTCCGTCTGGTTTTTTGCCACCTCCCATCCGACAAGTGCACCGACGGTATGTACGCCAAAACTCTTGTTATAGTTGAGGGTGGTGGATGAAACTATCTCATTGATCTTCGTGCTGGTTTCCGTAACTGACCCGCTGAGGCTCGCTCCGCTGAAGTGAAGCGCACTGTAGTAGAGATGATCGAATGTCTGGGTGTTGTCAAATGAGAAGATTGACCGCAAGTTAAGTTCCGGAAGTATCTTAATGTTCACGGTCTCATTGGCAAATACTCGCTGAGTCTTCGAGTTATTCTCCCATTCATTGTTGTAATAGACCGGGTTGTATGCATAGCTTCCGTACCTTGCTGTCCAGGGCATTCCTGTCAGATAGTCTGTCGGCCAGTAGAGACCCCACAGCAGGTTACGGCTCTGAAGGAAATAGTTATTCCCGAGGGCACGTGTGTCATTGAATCCCTCCTTGGCGCTTGACGATACGTTAATGTTGGTTGTCAGCTCGATGAACTTCCCGACTTTCTGTCCGAAGTTGAGCCTGCCGGTGATACGGTTGAAATCGTTGATCACGCTGCGCCCCATATCATCGGTATAGGAGAATGAGGTATAGTAGTTTGAAGACTCGGTGCCGCCGCTGACGGAGAAGTCATAGGACTGGAACACTGCCGTACGGAAGAGTTCCGACTCCCAGTCGAAATACTGCCCTGCTCTTTCTCCGCCAATTGTAAGCGAATTTACCGTATGGTCCGGAGCAGTGAAGATATACCCGTGCTTGTTAAACCTTTTATTAAGCTGGGCAAGTGCGCCAATGCTGGCTTCCTCGTTGGTGGCTCCCTCATAATAAACCCCGGCGTTCCAGAAGTTCTCGTAGTACATCTCTACCTGCTGTTCTGTGCTGGCTGCCTCATAGTTATCAGTAGCAAATGAAGGAGTGATACCCACTGATGCCTTGAAATTTACAACGGGTTTGCCCTGCTTGCCCTGTTTTGTGGTGATCATGATTACACCGTTGGCTGCTCTTGAGCCGTATAGTGCAGATGCTGCAGCATCCTTCAGGACAGTGATCGACTCGATGTCGTTGGGATTGATAGTGCTCATGACGTTACTCGAGGTGTAGATTCCCATCTGGGAAACGTTACCTGAGATGACAGGTACACCGTCAACAACATAGAGAGGCTCGTTGGATGCGTTCATTGAGCCCACACCACGGACTCGTATTGAGGAGGTCGAACCTGCCTGGCCTGAAAGAGTGGTTATCTGCAGACCGGCGATCTTTCCACCCATGGCATTCTCAAAGGAGAGGGTGGGCACATCCCTGATGGCGTCCGCCTTTACCACACTGGCGGCACCCGTAAAGGTCCCCTTCGTTGATGTTCCATAGGCCACGACGATTACCTCATCGAGAGCAAGAGCATCGGTTACAAGCTCAACATTCACTACTGTTCTGCCGGCAACAGGGATCTCCTGTGTCTTGTACCCGACATAGCTGAACACAAGAACAGCATCAGACGGGATATCGCTGAGGGCAAACCTGCCGTCAGCATCAGTGTTGGTTCCGACTCCCCTGGAACCCTTCAGAAGCACCACTGCATAAGGGATTGGAGAGCCATCATCAGAGGCGGTCACCGTTCCGGTGACACGTGTCTGCGCCATGCCGGCATTGACTAGCAATACCGACAAGAAAATGAAGATCAGTTTTTTCATGGAGAAAGCGCGTTAGTTTAATGGTTTACCTTGACAAGTTACAACATAATTGAATTCGATAAAAAGAAATTTGTATTACATCATAACTGTTTAAAAGCATATATGTCACACACCATGGGAGACAGAGCATGAAGCGCAACTGATGCAGGCCAGAGCAACTGACTCAGAACGCGGGGAATGTGGTACGGCATTGAAAAAGAGCCAATTTATATGTCATACAAAATTGAAAAGAAGATTAATTTTTCATCTTCAGCGGGAAAAAATTAAATTTGTTATCTATAGACTTGCTTAGATATACCTGAATAATTTAATATAATCTGACCGCGATATGAGACTAATAAAAGTAATTCTTCCTCTGCTATTAATATTTTACGGATGCTCCTCATCTGTAAAGTATGATCTCCTGATCAGGAACGGCAGCATCATTGACGGCTCAGGTTCGGCCGCTTTTATCGGGGATATTGGTATTATGTCTGACACCATTACGGCCATTGGCAACCTCGGAAAGGCCAAAGGAGTGATAGAGACAGACGCAGCCGGATTGACAGTTGCCCCCGGTTTCATCAACATGCTCAGCTGGTCGGTGGAGTCACTTATTGAGGACGGCCGATCGATGGGCGACATCTGCCAGGGAGTGACACTGGAGATTCTTGGCGAGGGTGACTCCTGGGGTCCGTGGAGCGAAAGTATGAAAAGGGAGATGAAAGCATCGCAGGGCGATATCAGGTATGAGATTGAATGGACAACCCTGGGTGAATACCTCGATTATCTGGAGAAAAAGGGCGTTTCAACAAACATCTCATCATTTGTGGGGACCTCAACACTAAGGATACATGTGGTTGGTTATGACGACCGCCCTCCAACTGCCGCCGAGATGGATTCGATGAAACTGCTGGTCAGGCAGGCCATGGAGGAGGGAGCTATAGGAGTCAGCTCCGCACTTGAATATATCCCCGCAAGCTTCGCATCTACGGAAGAACTGTCAGAACTTTGCAGGGTGGCTGCTGAGTACGACGGCATGTATATCTCACATATCAGGAACGAGGATGAAACCTTCCTCGAAGCTATCGACGACTTCCTGAAGATTCCTGATGAGACGGGTATCAGGGCGGAAATATATCACCTGAAACAGGTTGGCAGAACAAACTGGGAAAAACTCGACAGGGCAGCTGCGAAGATCGACTCTGCCCGTACAGCAGGGCTCCAAATCACAGCTGATATGTACAACTACCCGGCAAGCTCAACCGGCCTCGGAATAATAATGCCTGAATGGGTACAGGAGGGTGGGTTTGAGAAGTGGGTCTCGCGCCTGAAAGACCCGGAGGTAAGGAAAGTGGTGGGACCGGAGATCATGAAAACCATCCTTAGAAAACAGGGTTCTCCTGAAAAGGTCCTTGTTATCGGGTTCAACACTGACTCCCTGAAATACCTCCAGGGGAAAACACTTACTGAGATTGCCGCCATCAGGGGCACTTCACCTGAAGAGACAGTGATGGACCTCATTATAGATGACGGCAGCAATGTCTCAGCGGTATTCTTCTCAATGTCGGAGGATAACCTCCGGAAACAGATCGCTCTGCCCTGGATGGCCTTCGGTTCTGATGGCAAGTCGATGGCACCGGAGGGCGTCTCCCTCAAATCAGCAACACACCCGCGAGCATATGGCAACTTCGCCAGGCTGCTTGGCAGGTATGTCAGGGACGAAAAGGTCATTTCTCTTGAAGAGGCAGTACACAGGCTGACAATGTTCCCGGCCACCAACATGAAAATTGAAAGGCGCGGGGAATTGAAGGAGGGATATTTTGCCGATGTGGTGGTCTTTGACCCTGATAAGATTCAGGATCACTCAACCTTCGAAGATCCTCATCAGCTTTCGACAGGCATGGTGCACGTCTTCGTCAACGGTGTGCAGGTTCTGCGTGACGGTGTGCACACCGGCGCCACCCCCGGTCGCGTGGTCCGCGGACCGGGATATATAGAGTCAGGCAACAGGCAGTAGAGGGCCGATCCGCCAGCTGGCGGAGAAGGAGCCAGTTTGCAGGGGAGGCGTGGCATCCAGCAGTCAGCAGTCAGCAGTCATGTAAGTTATTCATTTACTGAGGACTGCCGACTGAGGACTGCCGACTGAGGACTGCCGACTGAATAGCGAGTCGGCAATAGGGTTGATTTCAACCTGATAAAATGGCACCTCACACGGTGTTTCCTCATTGCTGAGAATCCTGAAGAGCACCGGATCTTTAAGCAACTCCCTTACATCGGCCGGTTTACCGTCAACCATAACCTGCCTGTTCAGGAACCGGATACCGTGGCTGTAATCGACATACCAGTATACATGCCCGCTGTAAACTGGCTGTATTGGGGTACCGTCGGTCTTATGCCATCCGTAAATCACCACCCTGTCCGGACGTTCAGCAATACGTGACGAAATAATTATATCCTTCTTTATGCCTGCCACCAGTTGCCCGTGACTCCCTCCTGCCTCAGCGAGCTGCTTCTCTACCTGTGCGTTATGCGCCTCAAATTTCGTTACAAGTTCATTCGCATTGCCGACCGGGACATAGTTGAACGGTATGAGCCTGACTTCAGCACTGGCCCAGATATGGTCACAAAGTTTTGCCGTCAGAAGTGAGGCCCCGAACAGATCAGCAAGCCTCTGTGCAGTCCGCGGATTCATGGGGATCCGGAAGAAGTCGTCGTCACTTCCAATTGCCAGATAATCAGGCATAACTTCATATTCAAGGGTATGCGGATTTCCGTTAAAGTCATTGAACTCCCCCCTGAGGGTGATTGTCTCCCTCAGGAATCCGGGAATATTTCCTGACGCGGCTGCACTAAAGATCTCTTCCTCCCGCGCCTCGCGGGGCATATCAGTGATACGAGTCATGAACGCCGATCCGGATTCAGCCGAAGGATCACGAACAGGTATATTCAACCTCCGCACCGGAACAACAAGGGTATCAGTGATCAGCTCCGAATAGGCCCTGTCACCAAAATACCGGTAGCCCTTCTGATCATACCTCGTCCCGCTCAGCATGCTGTGGATGAAGCCATTGTACTCAACCTGCAGGGTGTGGTATATCTTTCCTTCCGGGTTGGGCTTGAAGATGAACTCAATCCTCCTGTCGCGTGAGGCTACCCACAGCAACGAATCGCGCTGCCGCTCCCTCAGCCTGAACGATCCGGCCAAATAATCCTTCATCATCCGGCTGCGGTGCCATGTGCCTCCTGTCGGTGAGACAAGTGGTTTGCCGTTGTAGATTACCACACTGTCATTGTATGCCATAGTACACAGGTACCTGTCATTACCGGCTTTCAGCCAGCTTGCAATCTTCGGTCCGTATTTGGTGTCATCATATCCGTAGTTGCTGTCAAGGAAGGCAATGCGGGCCACCTCCCGCGGTATCTCCTCATGAGCATCAAGGAAGCTGAATATAAAGCGTCCGCCACCACTGTGGCCGTTCAGAACAAGTTCTGGCTTCCATGAAGTGAAAATTCCAGTGATATCATCCACAATCCGTCTCACCTGATCACGGTAATCGGGATTCGCAGCGTTCCATGCAGGCCAGCTTTTGCGACTGTTCTCGAGGTATGCCACCACAATGGTCCTGTCGCTCACAACACTCCTCAGAAATCTTGTCTGCGCACCAATATGCTGAATATCAAAATGCCAGTCGTCGCCTTCCAGTAGTCTCTTTCCAAAGGTTTGTTCAATTGTATTGCCGTTAGGCAAGGCATAGAGAACCAGCAACACGCGGTCATCCTGGCCAAAACCTGTAAGAGGTGCATTGATCAGGACTCTTGTTCCCGGAGGAGAATCTTCAATGACAATCTGTTGCTCGTCAAATGACCCGGATGGCTTGAATCCGGGGAGGGGCTGGGCGGCGAGGGAGCCGGTCAGGGAAATAAATAAAATGAATAGCAGATACCTCATATATGGGTTATAATAAATAATGGTCTGATACCAAAGGTATGAGTCCATATCCATATCTGCAATACATTATAGGCAATAGGCAATAGACAGTAGGTAGTAGTTTTAATCTGCTGATTATCAATTCATAATACTTCTAATGCGAGATTGAGTCTCCTCCTGTGTCGGTGAAACAAACTACCGACTGTGGACTGCCGATTGCCGACTCACTATTGCCTATTGCCTTCTGCCTGATGCATGAGATAGCGTCCTTAGGCTCCTCGCCGGGAGTCTGGTTGCCACACCTGAACCTGATATGTCTTATAATGACATTATCGGATTCAATGGATACAGTCTCACCGCTGAGTCAGATGACGGCACCGGGGAAGGCTGGCAGCTGTGCCACAGCAGACAGCATAGCAGCCGGAATCAGTAGAAATATAGCCAGGATTTTCTTCATTCTACTTTCTTTACATTGACTTTACCGTCAGGGGTAACCGTTTCAATTGTAATTCCGTGCGAACTGTCGCCGGAGATATCAAATAGTCCTTCAGTCAACTCAGGCACAATCAGACCCCTTATATCCACATCAGTACTGTTCAGGATTTTGAGGAGCGGTTTCTTTTCAGTAACCAGTCTCATTTTCCTGATGATTATACCACGTGAGTCGATGCAGGTCATCCCGCTTTCGGCAGTCATGTCAATATTCTCCATGGTGACATTCTCGAGGTTGAGTTCGGGCAGTCCCTGCAGGTAGATCGCCTGTTCAGCGCCCCGGCAGATTATGTTCTTCATGGATATGTTCCTGAAGTGAGGGGTCTCATCCGTTACCGGCGGGATGAGACCTTCGGTGGTTTCCCCGCTCTTCCCTTCGGCAAGCATCTCAGATACCGACAGGCCTCCGTAATAGAGGTTGAATGAGATCGCCTGCGAGGGTATGTTGGTCATAATTATATCGTTTAACCAAATATTCTCAACCAGTCCGCCCCTGCCGCGGTTGCTCTTGAATCGGATACCCACATCCGTTCCCATAAAGGTGCATCCGGCAACTGAGACATTCCTGACGCCCCCTGACATCTCGCTTCCGATTGTCACACCCCCGTGGCCATGATAGACTATGCAGTTTCTGATCACCAGGTTCTCAGTCGGCATGCCTCTCTGCCTGCCCTCTTCATTTTTACCTGACTTGATGCAGATTGCATCATCGCCAACATCAAAGCTGCTGTTGTAAAGAAGAGTATTCCGGCATGACTCGATGTCTATCCCGTCGCCATTTTGCGAATACCAGGGATTTTTTACAGTTATATTCCTGACTGTCAGATCCTCGCACATCAGCGGATGCAGGCACCAGGCCGGGGAGTTCTGGAACACCGGGCCGTCAATCAATATTTTTTTGCAGCTTACAAGGCTTACCATTACGGGGCGCAGGAAATCCCTGATACTTTCATATTCTGCCAAGCTCACAGCCTGCACGGGAACATTCATCTCACTTCTCTCCTGTGCGTTCCTGTAAGATTCGGAGGGATACCATATCTTGCCGTCATCACTTACAACGCCGCCGGAGTTCACAATATCATTCCACAACGGCGGCGGAACTTTCTCCCGCTTAACAGGCCTCCATGCCTCCCCGCTGCCGTCCCAGATACCCTTTCCGGTGAATGCTATGTTCTCCAAATCCTTTCCGTATATGGGCGAAAGGCACCGTACAGTATTGTAACCCTCAAAACTGGTCTCTATCAGGGGATACAGGCTCTTGTCAGGACTGAAGATTACAAGTGCCCCCTCATCAGCGTGCAGGCGTAATCTGCTTTTCAAGATTATCGGACCGGTAAGCCACGTTCCCCGGGGGATGACTACTGTGCCTCCGCCTTTTGATGAGACTGCCTCTATGGCTTTGTGTATTGCATCCGTATTAAGCGTCAGGCCGTCGCCAACAGCCCCGAAATCAGTAATTGTCACCGTATTGGCAGGTATCTGCGGCTCAATGACCTGGGGCATATTGAATTCAACATTCCTGTATATTTCACCTGCCGGAGCAACGGGTGCCAATGGCAGGTCTGATACTGCCGGGTTTACCGCCGGCGAAGGTAACACAGGAGACGGTGCGGTTGCAGTTGCAGTTGCAAGTGAAGAATATCTCCCGGGTGATGCCGTAACCGCACTCCCCTTCTTCAGCTCCTTCATTGCTTCGAAGACCAGTGATGCCACTGCCGAGGCGCCCGCAGGCTGAAAATGGGTGTTATCACTGCTACCCTGCGGGTATCCCTCATATAATCCCGGTGGGAAGTTCATGAAATAGGTTGTTGCTACATAATCCTGTCCCTTATTGCTGAAGAAGTCCATACTCAGTTCATTA
The DNA here is from genome assembly GCA_041303295.1 of Bacteroidales bacterium. GTDB lineage: Bacteria > Bacteroidota > Bacteroidia > Bacteroidales > VadinHA17 > SR-FBR-E99. The sequence goes on along the minus strand of JBFYPM010000171.1, from coordinate 14,730 downwards.
AGGTCTATCAGGTAAGCGCCCGTCTCCACTGCCACAGACTTCATTGCCTCCGGATAATCGCCGTGAGTATTCCCCAGCCTGCCTTCTTTCCAGGGATAGTTACGGGCAACCGGGGTAACCAGAATGGGAATTGCTCCCTTTTCACGCGACTGGCTGACATAGAGTCTCAGAAACTCCTTGTAGCCGGGGAGTGCGGTATACCGTTCGCCTTTGTTTACCGAGGCATCATTGTGGCCAAACTGGATCATTACCACATCACCCGGGCTCAGCGATCTGTATATCTCAGACCACCTGCCCTCCTCAAAGAATGAGCGCGTACTGCGTCCGCTCCTGGCTCTGTCTTCAACGATGACGCTGTCTTTGCGGATTATATTCCGGACACTTTTCAGGGAATCGGATGTCATGAAAGCCTGTAAAACCTGGCCCCAGCCCATGATCGGGTATCTTTCAGACCTGTAGTTCTCCTCCTTGGAGTAGTCGGCCACTGTTGAATCACCTATCAGCCACACCCTTGTAATCTTTTTTCTAATCCTGCTTCCGCCATCGGATACAGTCTGCCCGGATATGAAGGCTGTAAGCAGCCCGGTCATCAAGACTATTGACAATACCCTAATAAACCTTATCATATCAATCTGTTGTATTTATCCTGAACCAATCGATGTCAGTATTTCCGGCATCATTTATATATCCGTCGCGCAATGCAAAGAAACCAATTTTTGCTCCTATCCACATCCCCTCCCTGGCGGCGAAGAGTTCACCTGCTGCTGTCATACCCTTTACTTCGGTGCCGTAACTGAATGTACACACTGCCCCCCGTGACACCTTCACCCCGAAGACTATATCCCCGTCTGGCCACTCTTCTTCAAAGATGACCTCCTCGGCAGCTCCCCTGTCTGCCTCAATGCACCGTACCATTCTGACCCACAGTTTGTCATCTGATCTCTTCAATGAGATGTACTGGTAATCTCTGCCCATCACAATAAAGCCAGCCTCTTCGCCATTAAACCTGAGGTTGCATTTCAGGGAGGCTGTCGCGTAAAATTCCTCAGCCGGAAGTTTCTGAAGGAAAAGGTTAGGCACCTCCCACATATTGACAATGCTGTCAGGCCTTGCAATACAGTTAAGCCTGAAGACACCGTATGCTTCAGAGGGGTATCCCCATGTAATTGAGGGATTGGCAGGCCACTGCCACTGGAGACCTTTTAAATTGCAATTGAATTCATCTTCTGCCTGCAGGGTAACGGGAGGTTCTTTCCCTGTTGCATCAGGTGCGGAACAAGAGGTCACCGGTTCACCAATTCCGTCACCGTCTGCATCCTCGCCAATCAGAGGCCAGTCGTCTGTCCATGTCAGCGGCTGCAGGTGCACTATTCGTCCATATGGACCCTTATCCTGGAAGTGGATGAACCATTCCTCTCCGGTGCCGGTTGTCACCCATGCACCCTGGTGAGGCCCGTTGACGTCTGTCTGACCCTGGTGAAGAACGATCTTCTTCTCATACGGGCCGAAAACATTTTTTGATCTCAGTACCAGTTGCCATCCGTTTGTAACACCTCCGGCAGGGGCAAAAATATAATACAACCCGTTTCTTTTGTAAAACTTCGGCCCCTCAACTGTAGAGTTGTCATCATGCCCGTCAAAAACCATCACCGGATCGCCGATGACGCCTGTGCCGTCAGGTCTCATGCGGGATACCATCAGCACACTCTTCACCCCGGCCCTGCTTCCGGCGAAGGCAAACGCCAGGTAAGCGTTTCCGTCATAATCCCAGAGAGGAGAGGGATCAATAAGTCCCCTGCCGGGCATGACAGTGACCGGTTCTGACCAGGGCCCGGAAGGATCAGGGGCCCGGACCATGAAAATGCCATGGTCGGGATCAGGATAAAAAATATAAAACTCATTATTATGGAGGCGGATGCATGGAGCCCACACTCCTCCCCCATGCCGCACTTTTGAGAAATAAGTTTCCGGCACCAGCCGGTCAAGGGCATAACCCGTCAGACTCCAGTGCACAAGATCACTTGAATGCAGCAGAGGCAGTCCTGGAACACAGTTGAACGATGAAGCCACCATGTAATAATCATCACCGGCCCTGACTACATCCGGATCAGAATAATCAGCATGCAGCACCGGGTTCGTGAAGGTGGTGGTTGAGCTCTCAGGGTTACTGTTGCAACTGCACGTAAGGGTTGCTATCAGGGTAATGAAAGGGAAGTAAATTACTTTTCTCCTCATCGATGATTAGGGTTTGTTCTTAAGTGGTTCAGAATCCGATATTCGGTTTGATAACCCGAAGGATTATAAATTTATGAATTATAAAACAGTGGTAATGACTGAAAACAATTAGTACACTATTTATGCCGGATTTTCTACCGTTTTTTTCTTAACTTGGCGGTTACAGTTGACTTAACCTGACCTGATAAATGAGTGAAGAGATCCTGCGGGCGATGATGGAGCTATTCGCCCTGATAGTAAAGCAGGATGGAGGTATGCTGGAGGGTGAGCGCGACTTTGTCTCAGCCTTTCTGACAAAACAGCTATCACATCAGAGCGCTGATGAGTTCATGAACCTATTCCTTGAAAATGCAGGTCCTGTTCAGACTAAAGGCAGGAAGGGTGATTCAGAAGCTGCTTCGGTAAAAGACTCCATCAGAATACTAAACAATTGCAAAAAGATTAACAAGACCCTTACCCAGGAGCAGAGGGTCATTGTACTGATGCGCTGTTTTGAGCTCATCGACTATGACAAGCAGTATACCCCTCAGCGTATGAACATTATCAACACAATCGCCGAGGTATTTAAAATTTCTCATGTTGAGTTCAACAGTATCATGCAGTTTGTCAGGGAGGAGAACAGGGAAGACTTTACCGGTTCCACGATGCTGGTTCTCAGTACCGGAAGTCACACTCTCGCTGACCAGTCAAATAAAGCCTTTATAGTATTCCTGAAGGTTTCCAGCGTAAACCTCTATTTCCTCAGGTGCTTTTGCGGAGGAACCTCGTACCTCAACGGACTTCCCCTGGTATGCCGGAAAGTCTATACTTTCGCCCCGGGAAGCACTGTGAACTCACCCTACGCTCCGACAATCTATTACAGCGACATAATTACAAGATTCGTATCCGGCCATGACATCCACCGAATCTCTTTTGTTGCGGAACATCTCAGGTACAGTTTCAAAGATACCGTTCCGGCTATATCTGATGTCAGCTTTGAAGCACGGGAAGGGAAACTGATAGCAATCATGGGAGCCAGCGGCTCAGGTAAAACCACTCTCCTTAACCTGCTTACCGGACTTGTACGGCCTCTCTCCGGTGATGTCCGGATCAACGGGATCTCCCTTTTCAGTCAGGATGACAGGCTTGACGGGGTAATTGGCTATGTCCCTCAGGATGACCTTCTCGTGGAGGACCTGACGGTGTTTGAGAACCTCTGGTACGCGGCTTCATTATGCTTCGCGGGAAAATCTAAAGATGAGCTCACCGCCGTGGTGAACCAGTCACTCAGTACCCTCGGACTATATGAAAAAAGAGATTGCCGGGTGGGTTCACCCATGAACAAGGTTATCAGCGGCGGCCAGCGAAAAAGACTTAATATTGCCCTTGAACTCATCCGCGAACCATCGGTTCTTTTCCTTGATGAACCTACTTCAGGGCTCTCCTCAGGAGACTCAGAGAACGTAATGGAACTTCTGCACGAGTTGACGCTGAGAGGTAAACTTGTGATCACAGTGATACACCAGCCTTCGTCGGAAATATTCAAGAGCTTTGACAAGGTGCTGGTGCTTGACCTGGAGGGACACCTGGTCTTCTACGGCAATCCCATTGAATCCATTGTACATTTTAAAACCCTGGAGTCACAGATAAACAGTGAGATAGCTGAGTGTCCCACCTGCGGTACGGTGAATCCCGAGACCCTGTTTAAAATTCTTGAAACCAAGGTGGTTGATGAATTCGGAAGGTACACTGACGAGAGAAAAGTCTCTCCGGCTGAATGGGCTGAAGCATTTCTCAGAAAAACCAAAGGCCTGCCTCATCCGGAAGAGGCTGCCGAGCCCTATTCAAGTCTCCGGAGGCCGGGATGGCTGAAACAGACTTTCATATTCCTTTCACGTGATATCAGAAGCAAAATAGCCAACAGGCAATACATGCTGCTGACTCTGCTTGAGGGACCGGTTCTCGGGGTTATCCTGTCGTATATAATAAGATACATAGCAGACCCCTCTTCCAGGGTCTATATCTTCAGGGAGAACGAGAACATCCCCATATATATATTCATGAGCACAATCGTTGCCCTTTTCCTCGGGCTGACGATCAGCGCCGAAGAGATATTCAGGGACAGGAAGATGCTAAGGAGGGAACATTTCCTCCATCTGAGTCGTAGCAGCTATCTGCTTAGCAAGATGGCAGTAATGGCAGTAATCTCAGCCCTGCAGGTATTTCTTTTCCTCCTGGTTGCCAACCCGGTTCTGGGTATCCACGGACTCTTTTTCGAATACTGGCTGGCGCTTTTCGCCACGGCCTTCTGTGCTAACATGATAGGATTGAACATCTCCTCGGCACTGAACTCAGCGGTAACGATCTACATCGTGATCCCGCTGCTGATGATTCCAATGATGGTGCTCAGCGGAGGAATGTTCCCCTTTGACAAGCTTAACAGGAAAATTGCCAATCCTGACAGGGTGCCTGTCATAGCAGAGATAATGCCAACCCGTTGGACCTATGAAGCGCTCATGGTCAAGCAGTTCACCGGCAGCGAATATGGCCGCAGGGTTTACCCGCTTAAGAAGCAGATGAGCGTCTCCGACTTCAACACCATATACCGGATACCAAGGGTTAATGATGCCCTTGGTAACATCATGGAGAAGCTTGACCGTGAAGGCGGATTAAAACCGGGTGACACCGAGTTGATGCTCTTGAAAAACGAGTCATCAACACTGTCGGCAGCAGGAATAATCAATCCTTTCACCGGTATTGACTCAATCAAACCCGGCCTCTTCACGGCCGGATTGGGAGACCGGCTCGCCCTCTGGATTAACAGCGCCGACACGGAGTACCGCAGGCTCAGCAACCTTGCCGATATGAGCCTTGACAACTATATCGGAAGCAATAAGGAGGCACTCGATATTCTTTACAACAACTACCACAATGACAAGCTTGAAGACATAATGAGGAAAGTGTACGAGAAAAACAAGATGCTTGAATATAAAAACAGGCTCGTACAGAATGCTGACCTTATTTATCTTGAACCGGCTCCATCCGGAAAGCTTGATTTCCGAACACATTTCATGGCGCCGGTTAAGAGGTTCATGGGTCTCACAATTGACACCTTCAGGTTCAATATCCTGCTTGTGCTTTCTACTTTAGTGCTACTTTACATATTGTTATATACTGAAACCCTCAGACGGATCGTTTTATACATTGAAAACCTGCGTTTCGAAAAAAAGAGGCCGGTAAACCAGAAATGACCATTTTTCATACATTTGTAAATAAACAAAAAAACCTGATGACAGGAACGATTTTAAAGCTGGTCACATTGATCCTGCTCATGTCTGTTTGGGCATGCGGGGACAGCAGGGCCAGACAGGGAGGTCTCAGCTTCCCTGTAGCCGATTCTGTACCGGCAGGTGAGGCTGTTAAGCTAAGTGAAGAAGCCGTTGCCGATATTGTGCAGAACATTGCCTCGCCGGTTGAGATAGCCGCAATACTACAGAGTATGGAGGTGCCATTCTCGGCAGAGTACCTGGCTCCCACTCAGGGAGCTGACAGGCTAACCACCAACTTCCAGAAGGCAGTGATGCTTGGCATTTACGGAGCCGATCTCGGGTACCTCAACATGTATGAGAAAACCGGAAACTCAGTAGATGTACTTTCTACAATTAAGCGGCTGGCAGACGGACTGCGAGTGGGTCAGTACTTTGATTTCGAGACGCTGAAGAGATTGTCTGTCAGCAAGTCAAACCTTGACTCACTGCTCTTTATTTCTGTTAACTCATACAACCAGATAGACGAATACCTGAGGGATAACAACCGGGGATCCATCTCCGCACTTATGATAGCCGGGGTATGGATTGAAGGGCAATACCTGGCATCACAGGTTGCACTTGGCAATCATGACGAAGTACTCAGGGACCGCATAGGCGAACAGAAGATCATACTGGGGGACCTGCTGATGCTCCTTCGCCCGTACCGGGAAAGCAGTGCTGACTATGCCTCACTCTATGACATGATGGAGGCCATAGCCGGTACATATCGTGACGTTCGCATCACCTACAGGCTGGGCGAACCTGAAACGGTTGAGCAGGATGGGCGGCTGGTAATGGTACAGCATGAGGAGAGCATTGTTGAAATGAGTGATGATCAGCTGGCTGAGATAGCTGCCATCTCAAAAGATGTAAGAACCAAATTAATATATGGCAAATAAGATGAAAAGCCGGTTCATCATCATATCCCTCGCCATGCTGATTCTGCCCTCATGGGTGCAGGGTCAGCCTGCAACTGACGATCTTGTGAGCAGTTGCGTCCTCGCCGCCGGCGACAATACCACTTACCTGAAAGATTTCCGGGTACAGCTGCCAGCAGCATCAGCCAATGCGGCAACTCCGGTCTACAAGGCCAATATGTACCTGATGAAAAATATGAAATACAGGTTCTCTGTATGCGATGCTCCCGGTTCAAAAGGAGAACTTACAATCACCATCTACGACCAGGGAAAGCAACTTATCTCCTCATTCAATAAAACCACAGCTAAAAAGTACGGCTCCGTTGACTTTATCTGCAACAAGACAGGACTGTATACGCTCTGGTATGATTTTATCAACGGTGAACAGGGCTCCGGAGTGGGTGTGGTTTGCATGATCAAATGATCATCATGGCCAGATTCGCGATATAATAAGCATAATCACCATCAGCCATAAAAGGATTTCCGCTGTCACCACACGCCTGACGAAAGCATAGTAACCGGCCATTATGAAAGCTGCCGGGATTGCCAGTACGGCATACATCTCTACGGAAACAGCCGGCAACAAAAGAATGGCAGCTACTGATAAAGCAATCATCCAAAGAAAGAGCTCAAAGGTCTTCCGTGACCTGATCTTGTATGTCGGCATCTCCCTTACCAGCGAGAAAAGAGCAGGCAGCAGATTGAGTCCGGTTACCACAAGCAGAATAACCAGGGTCCGGCCCCAGTTGAAAGAGGGAATAGGATCAAAGAGGTTGTGGCCGATTGTTTCGGTAAGATCTGCCATGTTCCCGCCAGTCAGATACCAGACAGCATAAAACACTATCCATGGCAGCAGGGCTCCGGCAAGAGTCAATGCCATCTCACGCAGGTCAGGGCTCCGGAGTATAAGAACACTGATGATGACGAGGATGACAAACCAGACTGCACCTGCATAAAACAATCCGGCGGCGGAAATGAGCAGTGCGGCATCAAAAAAATTAAATGTCATACCATTGACACGATATGCCGAGACCATCCTCCATATACCTGCCAGGATGAGCAGTGCGGCCGGAAGGGCCGGATTAAGCACCATCTCTCCAGGAAAGAGAGCGTATAAAAGTATGTACAAGAGAGCCGGGAGATAGGTCCTTCTCGGGATAAAAAAAATCGCGGTGTTGAACCTCACCATTACGATTGCCACTATCAGCATAAGGGTGAAGGAAAGGATGACAGCCAGCAACGGCGAGCTTTCCAGCGCCTTCAATATCAGTCCCCATAATGGCATAGGGTCACCTCCGGAGGAATCCGCCAGCGGAGGAGGTGAGATGAAATACTGACCCCAGAGCGCCAGGGCTGCCAGTGACAGCAGCAACACCGGACCTATACCTGAACCCCTGAAAAATTTTATCATTGCACCACGACTTTCAGGTCAAAACCAATATCTTTCCTGTAATTCATCCCTTCATAATATATCCCGGAGATAGTCCTGTAACTCCTATCGAGGGCCTCCTGCATGGTTGCTCCACGTGATGTTACTGCAAGAACCCTTCCGCCGGATGTCACCAGCCGCCTGTTGACAACCTTTGTTCCTGAATGAAAGACCGTACTTTCAGCAATATTATCCGTACCTGTTATCGGAGTTCCCTTTTCGTAACTGTCAGGGTAACCGCCCGCAACCATCATAACTGTCACAGCCGTGGCTGAGTCTGTAACAAGGTCGCGGCCGGCCAGGTCTCTTCCGGCAACACCTTCAAGAAGATCACACAGGTCGCTCTCAATACGGGGAAGTATCACCTCAGTCTCAGGATCACCCAGACGGGCGTTATACTCTATCACATATGGATCGCCACCGATATTCATGAGGCCGAAAAAAATAAAACCCCGATAATCGATACCCTCAGCCCGGAGCCCATCCACCGTTGGTCTGATAATCCTATCCTCAACTTTCGCCATGAACGCAGGTGTTGCAAAAGGCACTGGAGACACTGCTCCCATCCCCCCGGTATTCTTCCCGGTATCGCCTTCCCCAATCCGTTTATAGTCTTTGGCCTCAGGGAGAAGCTTGTATGATATGCCGTCAGTTATTATAAAAGCAGACATCTCAATTCCCTTCAGATACTGCTCTATCACCACCTTGTTTCCGGCTTCACCGAACCGGCCTGCAAGAATCGCTCTCAGCTCGGCCAGCGCCTCGTTAAAGTCGTTAATGATCAATACCCCCTTCCCCGCAGCCAATCCGTCTGCCTTCAACACATAAGGCGGGGAGAGAGATCTCATAAAACGCGCTGCTTCATCAACATTGGCAGAAGTAAAAGTCTCGTAGGCAGCCGTTGGTATTCCATGCCGCTTCATGAATCCCTTTGCATAGTCCTTACTTCCCTCGAGCAACGCGCCGCTTCGCCGGGGGCCTATCACCGCCACTGACGACAGGGCCGGATCATCTTCAAGGAAATCTGCAATACCCTCCGCCAGCGGCGCCTCAGGTCCGACTACAACAATATCAATATTATATGTCAGTACTGCTGACCTCACAGCCTGAAAATCAAGCGGATCAACCGGAAGATTAATTGCCAGGGACGCGGTACCAGGGTTTCCTGGTGCAACATAGAGCCTGAGTGGCTTGCTGCTCTGCTTCAGCTTCCAGGTGATGGCATGCTCACGTCCCCCAGATCCCAGTATGAGTATATTCATTTTATTCAGTTCTTTCCCTTTTCAAAAATAACATTTCGCTGAAATAACTCAGCTGCGAAGTGAATATTCATCCAGGGAACCGAAAGAATATCCATCCTTGAGCACCTTGTTTATGAACTTGTCGAGGTAAACAGCAGCACTGCTTGAGCCTGTATCATGCAGGACAATCACCGAGCCGGGCCTGATCCTCTGTATCAAAATGCCGTATGAAGCCTCAGGCGTCAGCTTAACGTCAAAGTCATAGGGCATCAGATCCCAGAATACAATCTGCATACTCCTCTCCAGTATCCGGTACTGTCTCACTCTCAGTCTGCCGTATGGAGGCCTGAACAGATTGCTGCAAGTGATGTCTCTGCCCCTGAGTATGTCTGAACAATATGTTCTGACAGGCGTTTTCAACCCGTTGAGGTGACTAAAACCATGGTTACCAATTGTATGACCCTCAGATGCAATGCGGGCAAAAAGCCCGGGGGAAGCCAGCACCTTGCTTCCCGTACAGAAGAATGTGGCATGGACATTATATTCCTGAAGTATATCGAGGATCTGTGGCGTGGAGAGAGGGTCAGGCCCGTCATCAAAGGTGAGATAAAGCCTCCTGCCCATACCATTTATCCTGTAGACGGCATCAGGGTATATTACTCCCGCCGGAAACGGTCTGCCAAAATTCCTGATCATCTCATCGGAACCTCTCCGTAGTACCTGTTTAGCTCCTCAGAAGTCCTTTCCGCCAGCTCAGGCATGGCAAATCTGCCTGCGATCCGGTATACATCAACCAGCGCCTGCAATGATACAGATGCAGTGAAGTCAAGGCCATAGGTTTTATAATCAGGAAGGGCGGCGATGAAGGTCAGTGATGCAAGCGCATTGTCAACAATGGCAGTAAGCAGTTTTTCCGAATCCTCCTTACGGCCGGCCATTGCCAGGGCTTCACCCAGATCAACACTGAAATAATCATACGGCATCTTTTTTGGGGGGACAATATTGAGACCCTTTTCCGCAGCAGCTACTGCCCTGACAGTATCACCCTCAAGCAAAAGCGCTTTTGAGAGTCTCGCGAACTGGCGCCGGAAGACATCAATCATCCTGCGGTTGTTCTCGTCAAGGTAGACGTGCTCCTCCCCGGCATTACCCCATCTGAAACGGTTCATCATGTTCTCATACATCTCCCCGGTGTCAACCATCCCGGTTTCTCTTCCATCAGTAGCATCAATTTTTATCGGACTGACCCTGTAAGCCATGCCTTCCAGGAGAAAGTAATCCTCCAGCCCGATGTAGTTGGATGCAGGTACGGTGACGGCATAATATAACGGCCGCTCCCAGTTGTTTCCTGCCATGACATCCATCACGGCAAGGTCATCCTTGATAGCCATTGTACCTTTGAACTTCCAGATCATTGGTTTAAGCATCCTGTCAGCATGGTATGGTCTCACGGCACCTGTAGAAATCACATGCGCGGAGTCAACATCAACAATGAACTCCCTGACAGGAATGAAATTGAAGAAGTCACCTCTGCCGGACAAATCAACCTTGGCCTTGGGATCATCTGACCCGGCAAACTCCATCACCTTGGCTATGGGAGTTGGCTGTTTGATGAGATCCTCAACGGGCAGCTGCACACGCAGGCCCTCAGCATATTTCTCACTCGGAAGAGTAAACGGCAGTGGATCGGATTCGAAAGCCTTGCGGCTCATGGTTTCGATGTAAAACCCGCTCTGCAGGTAACTCAGATTGGCAACACGCACATCAGTACGGTATCCTTCAACGTCCTGTATGTACCAAAGGGGAAATGAATCATTGTCTCCGTAGGTCAGTAAAATTGCGTTATCATCACATGAGGCAAGATAGTTTGCCGCAATATCGCGTGCGGTGTACCTGTCAGACCGGTCATGATCATCATAATTGCGAAGGATAAGCAGGAGAGGCAGTGCTGCCATCAGTGCCACCGACGGTATTATTGCCGCCGGATATTCCTTCATAAATTTCCTGAAGAGGTCATAGAGAAGCATAACTCCCATGCCTGTCCATATTGTAAAGGCATAGAATGAACCTGCATAGGCGTAGTCTCTCTCCCTGGGCTGGCTGGGGTTCTGATTCAGATAAGTAACAATGGCCAGACCGGTCATCAGGAACAGCAGGATGACAAGCGAGAGTCCCCTGCGGTCACGGCTAAGTTGCCAGAAGATCCCGGCCAGTCCTGCCAGCAGGGGCAGCAGATAATATGGATTGCGTGCAGGACTGTTGCGGTTCTCGGCAGGAAGCTTCGACTGGTCACCCAGGCGCCAGTTGTCATAAAAGGGTATTCCTGAGATCCAGTTGCCGTCCATGACGTTGCCGTTTCCCTGAACATCATTCTGACGCCCTGCAAAGTTCCACATGAAGTAGCGTGCATACATCACACCTACCTGGTATCTGAAGAAAAAGCGCAGGTTCTCACCAAAGGTTGGAAGAGTGACCTGCTCGCTTCCTCCGCCTGACCGGACAGTGATCTTCCTTCCTGTGACCTTTCCCCAATATTCGTATTGCCTGATATGCTCAGGGTCACTGCTGTACATCCTTGGGAAGAGCGTCATGAACCGTTTGTCATATTCATAATCATTCAGATAGTAAGGCTCATATTTACCCTCCTTTTTGTTGTATCCTCCAACCTTGTTTTTGACACCGGTAACCGGTGCCGAGTAATAATGTCCGTAGACCAGGGGCGCACGGCCATACTGGGTCCGGTTTATGTAATAGATGAATGAGAAGACATCTGACGGATCGTTCTGATTCATTGGCGGATGGGCATTGGCCCTGATAATAATAAGGGCGAAGGAGGAGTATCCAAGCATGAGCACCGCCACAACCGTCATCACATAATTAAGGATAACCTTATTCTGTTTCAGGGAATACCAGATACCGAAGACTATAAGCCCCACCAACAGTACCAGGTATATGTAGAGGCCGGTATTATATGGCATACCCAGCGTATTCACGAAGAAAAGTTCAAACCAACCTGCCACCTTGGGTACACCCGGGATAAAGACAAAGTTAAGAACCCCGAGCAGAAGGAAACTGATTACAACGGCCCATGCTACTCCCCTTCCCGTAACCTTATACTTCCTGAAGTACCAGAGCAGAACAATCACCGGCAGAGTCAACAGGTTCAGCAGGTGTACCCCTATGGAAAGGCCCATCAGATAGGCTATCAGTATTATCCATCTGTTGGCGTGGGGGTCATCTGCCTCATCATACCACCGGAGTATAGCCCAGAAGACCGCTGCGGTGAAGAGTGAGCTGGTGGCGTACACCTCTCCCTCAACGGCAGAGAACCAGAAGGTGTCGGAAAAGGCATACGTCAGTGCTCCGATGACGCCCGAGGCAAGTATGGCTACTGCCTTTCCACCCCTGACACCTTCACCGTCACCGGTCGCAAGACGGATGAGCCTGGTCACTGTCCAGAAAAGGAAGAGGACGGTAAAGGCACTGGCAAAAGCAGAGAGGATGTTTACCATCATGGCGACTTTTGATGTGTCGCCACCGGCAAAGAGTGTGAAGAAGCGACCCAGGAGTAAAAAGAACGGGGCTCCCGGAGGGTGACCCACTTCAAGACGGTAGGAACAGAGGATGAACTCACCACAATCCCAAAAGCTGACCGTCGGTTCAATTGTCAGGAGATACACCAGGAGTGAGATAGCGAAGATCACCCACCCTGTAATATTGTTCCATAGCCGGAATCCTTTTATCATCTATTTTTCTTTTAAGTTGTCCTTTATCATGAAACGCCACGGTTTACTCACCCATGGCTCACCAGCATAGTCAATGCCCACCCGTGGGCCCGCTGCCAGTTCCGGGCGCAGACCACCCTCTTCAATCCATATCCTGGAAGATGTTGCCAGGTTCTCCCTGTTGAATGATCCGTCAACACCAAGTCCCCTTGTGACCCGTCCGGGACCGGAATGCTGGTCCACCCCTCTAATCAGGACGGCCTGGGGATGGTTTGCCGGACCGGTTACAACATTCAGCATCCAGTGCATGCCATAAACAAAATAGAGATATAGATGTCCTCCCTCGAGGAACATTGGCTCCGTCCTCCTGGTCCTGCCTCTGCTGGCATGGCATGCCTTATCCTCTTCACCGAGGTAAGCTTCCGTCTCTGTTATCATGAACCGTCCGGTTCCCTGGCCTGAATTTGTAACAATGTCCATTCCCGGAAGCTGCTGTGCCACTGTCACCGCATCGTTCATAAAGAATGATCTGTCAATCCTCGGCATTGGCAATGTCAGTATTTGATTTTGTCAGGGAACTCTTCCCATTTCTTCAAAACGCGGTTGCCCTCATCCTCCATGGCGTGTTCCATGACGATGCTTCTTTCGCTTGTGCCAAGGGCAAGTTCGGCATAGATTCTTTCGTCGTCAAAACCAGCTGAAGCGGCCCGATAGCGGTCACTTGCATACACTATCCTCCGGATTCCTGCCCAATAGATAGCGCCCAGGCACATGGGACAGGGTTCGCACGAGGCATATATCACGCAGTCACTGAGATCATGTGTGCCCAGGGCTTCAGCCGCCATCCTGATTGCCAGAACTTCGGCATGCGCTGTAGGGTCATGACCTGGCACCACCCTGTTGCCTGCAGTTGCCAATACGCTGCCGCTGCGTACTATCACTGCCCCGAACGGTCCGCCGCCCTCGGTGATGTTCTCTTCAGCGGTATCTATCGCCAGCTTAAGGAATTTCCTCTCCTCTCCGTTGAGTTTCATTGTTACTGTTTGTGACTATTAACAGCGTGTAAAAATAAGAAAAGAAAACGGCTCCGGTAAACGAACTGAAAGTATCATCGCTAAACATCGAAACAAGAACGAGGGAAACAAACAGCAGGAAGGTATAAGAAGCCTTCTTCCTGCATGTCAGCAACGGTATAAGCACCAGCGCTATGGCCAGAATCATACCGGGGATACCGAATGTGACACCGAATGTCAGGTATTGATTGTGAGCCCTCAGCCTGTATTGAGGCTCAACCAAAATGCAGAGAAGAGTGCGAAGTTTATAAGGATTGACAACCCTATTGAAGGCACAAACAGGGCCAGGTCGCGCGGGTTGTCTATCTCTGCCGGCAGACCCCGGCCAGCGCAAGGAATCCTGCCCCCGGGGCTACAACACACCCGGTGATGAAAACAAGCAGCCCCAGCCGAAACTCACGTGCGCCCATGCCTGCCGCTGTACCTGTTGCCACAGGAAAGAGGAGAAGTGGCAGCTTGAGCATAAACTCTGAAAGGGCACCGCTGATGTCAGAGGTATTGAAAAGCCAGACAAGATACATCATGAACAGCATGAGTAACGCAATGATCCCGGGCTGAGTCTTAAGCCTGCCGAGTCTGACCCGGTAATTGCCCTCCAGCAGCCAGTTCAAAGAGATGACTATTGATACCACAGACAGGAGCCACACCGATACCGGCATGAGAAATGCAGCCAGGAGAAGGCAGATAAAATATATGGTCCAGTTTGCTTGTCTGCTGAACATCCGGATGATAAAGAAATTAAAAGTACAACATATTGCTCGAAATAAAAATAAGTTGTATTTTTGCAGACCCCAAATTTGGGGTTTTTATTTTGAAAAATCAT
>JBFYPM010000170.1:0-26160 GCA_041303295.1 Bacteroidales bacterium | reverse complement strand
GCCCTGCAGTCTGTCCCCTTCGCTAAAAATGTCCACCGGACATTTTTTTAACGCTCGGTCCCCCCTGTGGGTCAACAGAAAAAACAGCTGAAAGGCTGTTTTTTTGTTGGAGATTATCGGGTGGCTCAAGAGGTGAGAATCCCGCCCTGCAGTCTGTCCCCTTCGCTAAAAATGTCCACCGGACATTTTTTTAACGCTCGGTCCCCCCTGTGGGTCAACAGAAAAAACAGCTGAAAGGCTGTTTTTTTTGTTGGAGATTATCGGGTGGCTCAAGAGGTGAGAATCCCGCCCTGCAGTCTCTATGGGGTCGTTACCGTTTCAACAGGTAGATTTTATCGTATTCTTCAGTTGAGTATTTTCCGAAGGTTGACGTATCGGTGACCAGCTGGATAGATTTGAGCTGATTAAGGTTCAATTTATCCACTTCTTCTTTTGAGATCTTTTTATCATCAAGTAAGATCAGGATTTTGCCGGGTTCTTTCTGTCGGTGGATCTCGAGTAAAAACAGTACTTTATCATAATTATCCCGGCTTCTTATGGAGGTTAGAAACTCCCTTGTATTTATCACAACAACACCGCCCTCCGCGGATTTCCCATAAATGGCTTTTCCGGCATATGCTTCCAGACTCCAGATTTCTTCTATCATCTCTTTTGACAGTGGCAACCTGTATTGTTTTAGTTGTTCAGGGTAGACGTGGGGCTCCAGGTTTACAAGGACCAGGGGTTTTCTTGAAATCTGACCATCCCCGGCCATTTCCTTAATAATTCCGATCAGGTATAATTCATCAGGCCCAACATCTGTCAGCAGGTACCTGTTCACGGAACATCCTGACAGCAGGAATAATAAAACCATTAGAAGTTTTATGTTTTTCATTTCTTGTAGGTTAAGCATTGCAGGTAACCAGGTCTCAGGAGCATTAAAGTTAACAATAATCCGATAACAAGTAGTGGTTTATTTAGTGCAGTCAATTGATTTTAGGTAACGTACTATCTGACAAACCCCTCACCTGTGGTTAGTCCAATAATCTCCCGAACCAAATCCGTGTATTTTTGTTTATCTTTTGTTATACTATTACAGAAACAAAAACCTGCAACAATGGCATACTACTTCTCTAAAATGCTCCATACATCATTTAGTGATGCAGCAGACAAGGTAACCGAGGCTCTCCTAGCCGAGGGATTCGGCGTGATATCAGAGATCGACCTGCACGAGAAAATCAAATATAAGCTGGGGGTCGACTTTAAGAAATACCGCATCCTCGGGGCATGCAACCCGGCATATTCCTACCGCGCTTTGCAGGCCGAGGATAAAATAGGAGTCATGCTCCCCTGCAACGTGCTGGTCATAGAACAGGGCGATAATGAAATAGAAATTGCATTCGTCAACCCCGCAGATTCAATGATCTCTGTTCACAACAGCGTAGTAGCCGAGGTGGCCGCAATGGTGGGTGAACATCTGAAAAAGGCCCTGGACAGGCTATAGCTAATCAACCATTATCAGATGCAATCACAAGCATCTCATAATCTTCGGTGGTGAGCTTGTCATTACGCGAGAATGCACCGGGTTTGGCACCGAAAATATCACTTTATGGAATCTAAGCGACCTCTGGAACCAGGTAATCTCGCTATTAGGAGAAAGTTACCTTAACTATCCGGCCTTGCAATATATTAAAAAATGGGTTTTGCGAGGCGGAAGCCGATATAGACATACTTGTTCCCTGGAGTGGATGGATTGCGATTCGCACTCTGGCATTCTTGTGCTCTGCTTGTATATCCGCCACCACGTGCAACTCGATTTACTCCTTTCTCAGGTCCAATCGGATTAGTTTGTTTTTCATTCGAATAAGCATAGTACCAATCACTGCACCACTCCCATACGTTGCCATGCATATCATGAAGCCCCCAGGCGTTGGAGGGTAAGCTTCCTACCTGTAATGTTCTTCCCCGGTTTTCCCCCTTCGCATTGTTTTTATAGGGATGATTACCATTGTAATTTGCATCTGATGTTAAAAGGTTATTTCCTGTATTGAAGACAGTAGTTGTGCCTGCTCTACAGGCATACTCCCACTCTGCATCTGTAGGCAACCTGCAGCCAATCCACTCTGCAAAAGCAGTAGCATCGTACCAACTTACATTTATTACAGGCATGTTGCCTCGTCCCCAACCCTGGTCGTTTGGTTTTATTCTACCAGTGGCTTCACAAAACAGATCATACTGTTCAAAAGTAACTTCAAACTTGCTCATCTTAAAGGCACTCAGTTTCACAAGGTGTTGAGCTTCATTTTCCCATTCAGTAGTACCCATTGTGAATTTGCCTTCGGGGATATCAATCCATTCGATGAGGCCACTTACCTTTTCCTTGTAGGATGGTTCCAATTCCTTGATTTTTGCGTTGTATACTGGTTCTTCCGCTTGTAATTTCCCTATCAGATTTATTAATTTTGCGTCTGTTAATCCAAAAAGTATTGTTTGCCTGTCATTCCAAATTCTTTTATGATACAAGATAATTCCTGCATTTGAGCATATTTCCAATGCATGAGCAACTGCATCTTCGTTAATTACTCTTCTGCCACTATTGAAAATTGATTGGGATTCGGAAACAAGTTCTCCCATTTCAGAATAGTTGGCATCATCTGTAACAATCCATACAGCTGCCTGCCGGGCTGCAAAATCAAGACCTGAATCATTAAGTAAGGGCAGGATCAGGTTAAGTTCGCTGATTGGGGACACCCTATAAACATTAAAGGTGGCTCCTTCGCCAGGGACCCATCTTGTCATGTTTGCACAGGCGACAGATACGGAAACTGTATGCCATGCAGTATCTGTCAGCAAAATGTTTTGTGGGGCTATGGTGACCATATTTTGGGTCAATATTATCCGTGACATAAAATAACTGCCTAAGGGCACTTTAACCGTGACCAGATCTGGCACCAGCTTTCGCATACTTAATAGAACTTTTTCAATTCCAGCCCCTTTAACTATCAGTTCTATTTTCTTTTCATTTAATAGGTCCACGATCTCTTCTCCACTTTGCACTGCCGCCATGGTTGCTTTCCAGTAAGGAAACTTTGGATCACCATTATTTTCAGAGCCAAATCCTGAAGGGTATGGGGTTATCAATTCCGGTGAAAATCCCTGGTAGTTTCCATGGTTTTCTTCACCAGCTATTTTATCAAACCCAAAATATGCCGTCAAAAACACCGTGAATATTGTTCCAGCGAAAATTATTCTGTTCATATTGTCATAAACTTACAAAAAGCGCCCACAATTGATCCTCGAAATCCATTTAAGTAACTTTTATTTCATTTGCAATTGGATGAGTTGGATAAAAGCAGTACTTAGAATCAGATCTTCCATTTATTTGCCTGCGCCCTCAGATGTTGGCGGGTTATCCTGATGCAGGGCTTGATCCCCTGTAACCGTAATGGCCTGACATGCACATGGCATCATACAGATGAATACCCTTCTGAAGGCAGATGGATATAAAGGTCATTCTATTCTTTTTACTACCTCTTTGAACCCCATCTTACTCTGTTTGAGCCATTACCGGTTGAACAGCTATAGCCGTGTGCTCTGCCCCATTGGCATCCGGCATTTTCCAGTGTGCTCTCACCGCAATTCATGTAATCCTCAGCTAAATATTTGTCTCCAAACGTATTTAGCAGATATACTAATTCCGGGATCCTTGAAGAATCCCCAAGCCGGATAAAATTATGGCATGCTGAAACGATATCTGAAGATGTTGGTTTTGGAGAATCCGTTATTGCCGCAGCGCCGATAATATTGCCCAATGTTTCTGTTGAACCATCCTTGCCGGAAAAGGCTTCATTCCAGGTGATAAGTCCTAATCTGATTTTTGCAGAAAGCATAACAGCAGGGTCTTTTGCCTCACGGGATAATGCATTCAATGACTTATTGTCAAGCTTCCTGAATGCTGACTTCCGAACTTCCCAGACTTCATTATTTTGAGAAACATTCAATAATGCGGTCTGATCGGTCAGTAACTCTATTGCTTTAAGTTTCAGATCTAAGTCTTTAAAATCGGTGGCTAATCTTGCTAATTTGTCAGGTAAAAGCCTGTTCATGGCAGCAGCCCTGATGTTATCCCGATCGTCCAATGCTATTTTATAGAGGATGTCTTGGTCTCTAACGTTTTTTGTTGCTTCCAGCCGTAATTTAGGTTCTTGACATTCTAATGCTATTTTGCAAACATTGTTTTGGTCTGATATCCTGTTAAAAGCTGCCATTTTCACTTCATAGTCCGGATCATCCATTGCAATTTTTAACAAAGTACTTTCGTCCGTTACTTTTTCAGTAGCTTCCAAACGTAATTTTTGTTCTATACTTTCTATTGCTATTTTTCCAACAAGAGTTGGGTCTGTTATTCTGTTAAATGCTGCTACTTTCACCGCGTAGTTTGGATCCGTCATTGCTACCTTAAACAACGTGGATTGATCCGTTACTTTATTTAATGCCCTGATTCTTGCCTGGTATTTGGTGCTGTTAAGACTTGCACAACTACAGATTGAAAATAGAACAGGAATTAACCAGACACTGCAAGTAAGTTTTTTTCTCATGATACTTGGATTATTGGGGTTTTTGATTATCCAGCCGGAAGCAATTGCTTATCTGAAGACTACCTTAAAGTTGTATCTAAAATACAACTAAATTTCCGGGAATGAACAATTTCAAATTGTTAATTTTATGAAACGGCGCTAAGCCAACTTAGACTCTCATACAGTATTATGTGAGTCGAACCGGTCATAAAAGGTCAAGAGCGAAGGCCTGTTATTTTTCTGCAATCACAAGCATTTCAAAATCTTCGGTGGTGAGCTTGTCATTACGCGAGAATGCACCGAGTTTTGCACCGAAAATATCAATCTTGTTAAATCCCAGTGAATTCATAAGCCAGGTTATCTCACTGGGCACGTAATACCGCTCGTTGCAGTCGAGTCTCTTTTTGTTGCCATCGTCATCCTCGAGCTCAGTGAGATTATGATCACGGAAGGTCATCAGGTCAAAGGTGTTGCTGCTGTAGGTGGCATTGCCCTCCTTTGACGAGTCACTGCAGAACTGTTCAACAGAGTGGTAAAGCGGGAAGAGACCGTTCAGCGTTGTGAAAATTAACTTTCCGGGCTTTTTCAGCGCCAAGGCTGCGCTTTTCAGTATTTCAAAATTCATCTCATCTGTCTCCATCAGCGGGAATCCTCCCTCGCAGAGCATTATGGCCATGTCAAATTCACCGTTAAAAGGCAGGTGCCTGGCATCATGCCTCAGAAATGTTATATCAAGGCTTTCTGCCGCTGCCTTTTCCCGGGCTCTCTGCAGCTGCGATTCCGACAGGTCGATACCGGTGACATTGTACCCTCTCCTGGTCAGCTCAATTGAATGTCGGCCTGTTCCGCATCCTACATCAAGGATCCTTAGTCCCTTGTTGTATCCGAGCTCCTTTTCAATGAAGTCGCATTCACCAATGGTGCCGGCGGTGAAATTTTCAGAGTCGTACTTCTTTCCATAGTTTTCAAAGAGGTCCTCATACCATTGTTTCCTGCCGGTAGTGCTCCCGGAACTCTCCCCGGTGTCAGCTGCATTATCCATCCCGGTAATCTTCCCGGCTCCGGCCTTTGTGACTCCGGCTTCGGCCTTCCCAACCAGCGCAACGTCATTATCCCCCGGGCTGAGGTGCTTCGCGTACCTGATCTCGTCACATATCACCCCTCTCTTGATGACAGCGTTCCTGAGCACTGCCTCCCTCTCAAACCCGCATTTCTCAAGCACCCTCTGCGAGGCGGTGTTGAACGAGAAGACTCCCGAAAAAATCTTGATAACGCCAAGCTCGCGGAAACCGTATTCGCAGATAAGATTCACTGCCCGTGGTGTTATACCCTTATTCCAGTAAGGTTCACCTATGAAGTACCCAAGCTCGGCTGTCTTATTGTAAACGTCGGCCTGCCTGTGCAACCCTATGTTTCCTACATAATCCCCTTCGTACTCAATTGCGAACACCTGGATAGGCTTCTGCCTTATGCACATCGAGATAAATTTCTGTGCATCCTCTTCTGTATAGGGAGAGGGGAACGCATCCCTAAGATTCACTGCTACCTTTTCGTTATTGGCGATTTCCGCCATACGGAATTTGTCGTTGAGCCTGAACTTGCGAATGGTTACAACTCCGTCGGTGAACTTCAGCGGGGTGGTTATCATGATTTACAGCTTTTCGATACGGAGCATAAAGGTATTAATTTGAGTAATATTGTACGATGAAAAGGGCTCTGCATTTAATATTGTTGCTGTTAAGCGCAGCCGGCATCACCCGGTCACAGCCGGCCTTTCCGGATAACGGACAGCTGTTCGTTGACACTGTCGTTCCGCGAATTGACATAACAGTCAATCCTGACACTCTCTCCTGGATCTATGCCAACCCCGAAAGTGACAGGGAGTTCCATGCCGCTTTTGTATTTGACAACGGCACAGTCCGTGATACCGTTGAGCCGGTTGGTTTCCGCCTGCGGGGCAACACTTCGCGCACATCAAAGAAGAAGTCTTTCAAGGTTTCGTTTAACACATTTACTCCCGGCGGCAAGTATTACGGCGTAGAAAAGCTTAACCTCAACGGCGAACATAACGATCCCACCATCATGAGATCCAAGGTTATGTGGGATATTCTCCGCAAATGGGAGATCCCGGCACCCAGGGCCAATCATGTAAGAGTTTATATCAATGGAAATTACTTCGGTCTTTATATAAATGTGGAACACATAGATGAGGAGTTTGTCAGATCGCGGTTCGGGAACAATGACGGTAACCTTTACAAATGCCTCTGGCCGGCTGACCTGGCTTACCGTGGTACCGATCCGGACAGTTATAAAATCTGGTCCGGTGACAGGTGGGTTTACGAGCTGACAACGAATGAGGAGGAGAACAACTTCTCCGACCTTGCGGCTTTCATCGGGGTGCTGGAAAATTCCACGGATGAAAGGCTGGTCTGCGATCTGGATGCCGTGTTCAATACATATGACTACATGAAGGTGATGGCAGCGCAGATCTTTTGCGGCGACTGGGACGGCTATCTTTACAACAAGAACAATTTCTACCTGTATCACAACACCTTAACCGGCAAGTTTGAATACATACCATACGATGTCGATAACACCTTCGGCATTGACTGGTTCAACATCGACTGGGCTGCGCGCAACATCTATGGCTGGCAGCCCGGAGGGTCTGAGATGCGGCCTCTGTACAACCGCCTTGTGAACCACCCCGTACTGAGGGAGCAGTTCAGCCGCTATGCTGAGCAGTTCATCACCAGCACCCTCGATACAGACTCCCTGGTACTGGCTATTGAGGAGAGAAAGCTTATGATTGCTCCTTATGTTGGCACTGATCCCTGGTATCCGCTTGATTACGGATATCACTATGACGATTTCCTGAACTCATATACTTCGACGCCCGGTGCGCATGTGAAATGGGGACTGTACCCTTATCTTGAGGCGCGGAAACTGTCAATGGCAGACCAGATCGAAGATGGATCAATGGCTCCCGTGATTAAATATATCAGGCATCACCGGCAGGCAGGACAACCCATAACTGTAAGTGCTGCTGTTGAGACAGATGCATTGCCTGTAACAGTTGCCGTTTTGTTTTCGGTTGACGGCGGCGGGCTTCAGGAGGCTGTCATGTCAGACAACGGGAACGGGACATTCTTTGCAATTGTTGAGGATATCCCGGAAACCGCAGGTGTGCGTTACCAAATCATGGCGACAGACGAATCCGGGAATGTCACGGTTCTGCCCTGCGCCTTGAGGGAAATCAGTCCTGTAACCGGCGATACGCCCCTGCTGTTTATCAATGAATTCATGGCTGACAATGAAGGGACCGTGACTGACGAATATGGCAACTACAGCGATTGGATTGAAATTTATAACGGCGATGATGAGGGTGTCTTTCTCGGGGGAATATTCCTTACTGACAACTTCAATATCCCGGACAAATGGCAAATGCCGGACTTTGTTCTCCCCCCGGGAGGATTCATGGTTTTCTGGGCTGACGGCACACCATCACTCGGGATGCGGCACACCTCATTCAAGCTTTCCAAAGAAGGAGAGGAGATTGGTATTTATTCGGCAGACTTACTTGTAATTGACACCCTGTCGTTCGGTGAGCAACAGGAGGATATCAGTACAGGCAGAAAGAGCGACGGGGCGAAGGAGATTGTGATTCTCGCCGCTGCCACGCCGGGCCGTTCGAATAACCTGACCGCTGCCGTTGAGGTAGATGAAGAACTTAAGCTGACAGCCTGGCCCAACCCTGCGGGCGGAGGTGTAATCAGGCTGAGTGAGCCGGTTGACTGCCGGGTGTACAATTCAAGGGGAGTATTGGTTTACAGAGGGTTTGATGTCACTGAGATTAATATCAGCGGTTTCAGCCCCGGACTCTACATTATAATCACCGGCGATGGCCGCAGCACGAAATTTATCGTCACTCAGTGATTTGCATTTCTGCGTGAAATGCGGTTTTTACTGTGAATTAGAAGACCATCAGAAGTGATGCCTTCGATAAGTACTGTATATTCTGATGGAGCATCGGCCGTATAGAAATCAAACGAGGCTTTGCCTTCTTCCGTAACTTTTACGTTCGGATTCCAGTAGATTGTAGTCCGCAGGTCGGGAGGCCCGCTCTCCCTATCTTCCCGGGTGTCATAGCGGGGTGAATAGAACTCCGCCGGACTCAGGTAACCCAGAGGTGTGACAGATCTGATATTGAATTTCGGAGTCTCTTTATAAGCCTCAGTCCCCTTCCTCGTCGTTATAACAATTGCTCCGCCTGCCCCGTCACCTCCCAGCATGGCTGCCTGGCTTCCCTTCAGTACAGCTATTCTTTCAATGCTGTACGGGTCAATCTCATCGATGTCATACTCATGTATAATCATGTCATCAAGTATCAGAACGGCATAGACTGTTCCGTTCATACTGAATTTCATTCTTTCTATCACTACTTTTCCACCCTCAACCCTGACGAAGGGTATCTGGTAAATGATCTCAGAGGTAAAAGCCGGGTGCAGTTCTTCTATCTGTTGGAAGTCAAGTATGTTGTTGGATGGCTGATTGACTCTTGGCATATAATACGAAAAACTGTAATCCTTTTTTTCGGGAGCCTTTGCATTGATTACAACCCCTTCGATATAGATTGTACGCATGCCGTTTTCCATTGTATACCTGGTATCGGCCTTGGTAACATAACTACTCATTTGTTCAGCCTCCCTTAATGTACCAATATGTGACCCGACCCCAGGGGGAATTTTTTCCACCCGGGGAAACTGGTCATTGTCGATTACCAGTTCGACCCCCGGTCTGCCAGCCTTATTCAATGCCTGGATGACGAATCTCGTGCTGTCCGGAAACTCAATTCCCCTGAACGCAAACCTCCCGTCACTGTCTGTCTGAGTCTCCTCAATATACCCCGACTCCCAGGAGAATGCAACCACGGTTGCTTTTTCCACCGGTTTGCCCATGATCAGTGTCCTGACCCTTCCATTGATTTCCATACCCTGTTTGCGGGGAAATGTCAGTTCCCGGTATTTGCTGCCCGCCACCACCTCCGGAATATTGTACCTCCGCCATCCGTTGGTCATCATGAGCAGATCGAGTGATAATTCCGCCAGCGGGTTGGAATCATCAAAGTAAAATGCCGGGTTATGAATATAGCCCCGGATATCTGATGTCAGGAGCAGACTTGTCAGGATGTTGGCCGAGCTGTCCTGTCTTATGTCGTTGTCATCGGTGACCGAGACGGAGAAGTTCCCTGTACGGGGGAATCCGTCTGGGCCTGTTATCTGCACCCCGGCATTAACCTGCTGCCGCTTCTCATAGAATTGCCTGTCAGTCAACAACTCTGCTTTTGCCTGGTCATTACCCAGGCAGAAGACCAGTCTCTCGCTCAGGGGATTCATTGCGGCATCAAAGAGTATAGCCTGCAGGATGCCTGAGGGAAAATCCCGCTTATCGAAGAGAATATGTTTACTACTACCGTTCCATGGTTTTGCATAATGAACAATGCCTCTTGTATGCATAACAAGATAGAGTTCCTGCCTGTCCTGTAGCTCTGCCGAATGGAGAACACTTACAAGAACCGTGTCCCCGACAGTCAATACCTTAAGGGTATGGGCTTCCCGGCTTGCCGGAGGCAGTTCGAATCGTTTTTCCAGGCCCTTCTCATTAGTGCAGACCGCAAAATAGGTTGTCATCTCATCCGCCTTCAGGAAGAACTTTCCCATGCCGTCATGAACGGTCTCGAGGCGGGCGTAAATATTCCCGGCGCTGTCGAGGATATGTCCGGTTATCTTTTCAGGCATGCCCTCCGTGTTCAATGCCTTGAATGCTATTGCTGAATTTGTTCCGGCAGGCAGGTTTCCGCCCTCGGGGAAGAAGCTGACATCAAAATCGCTTTGCGGATAAGGTATTTGTATGAAAGCCTTGCTTTTTGCCGTCTCCACGGATAAGACCCTCCTGTCACTACCAGCAGGAAGCCGGAAAGCAAACCTGGAGACTGTATCATCATCAGTTCTGACCTCGCTGAGCGGTTGTTTGTTTATCCTCATGCTGAGTTTGTCAGGAGTAACCCGCTTACCTGATTTGATATCTTCAAATATCACCTCCGCCGTAATCCTGTTATCCTTCTCAAACCTGAAACCGATATTAGTATGAACTGAGGCCGAGAGCGGACCTTTAACCCGGACAGGTTTCCTGAAGAGATAATCGGCTCCGGGATTTAACATATTTTCCGTATAAGCACAGAGCGTATAGTCTCCTTCGGGCAGAGCCTGGTCAAGGTTGATATGGCCGCTGAATGCGCCATCGGTTGGCTTCACTTTTACTCTTACGACCACTGAATCGAGAGGGTTGATGAGCTCAACATAAACATACTGGGTTGTCAGCGGGGTATGGATGACAGAATTGGCTACATGAGCCCGGAACCAGATGGTCTCTCCGGCTATATAAACAGGCTTGTCAGTATGAAGATGAATCTTTTCCTGCGGGAATAGCACAACTTGTCCAATGATTCTGGCAATAACGGAGTCCCTGTCTGCAGTACTTCCTTCCTGCCCCGTTAAGGCGGCAGAAAAAAGAGACAAGGAGAGAAGGAGAGCAACTATTTTATGCATTTAATGGCGGAATCAACTCATTCGTTTAATTAGTAAATGTAAAAAATTAATACATTGACGGGCAGTGGACGGTGAAGTTCCATGCTGTTCCTGTTGAGCCTCCGCAGTTGGGGTTAACCCTTACTTCGATCATGGTTGTATAACCGCCGAACTGTACCTGCACCGACCGGCTTTCACCCACACAGCCGGAATTGAAAATTGTCATCCCACCCTGGGAGATAATGATCTGGTCTTTGACATCATAGGTCTGATAGTCAAAGCGAAAGACTCCGCTGGTCACTCCCAGGTCAATCTGATGTACCTCTGGGGCGTCGCCTCCGGCTTTCTGGGTGTCATTGCACCGGCTCTGGTGCACCACTGCAGGTTGCTGGCTGGCAGGGATGTTCCCCTGGTTGACAGCTCCGGGCATGTTGTTGTTCATTGCGCCTGATAGGATTGCCATGAAGTCCATAAGAGTATTCATGTCAATTGCGGGTTTCTTTCTTTCAGGTACGCAGGCGGTGTAAGAACTGTTCCACTCGAAGCCCGGCATACAATCGCAAAAGACCATATTACTCGCAGGGTCATAAACCTGTTGTGAATTGGGTATATGTGAACAGTCGGCTTGCACTATCTGTGTTGCCGTGATCTGGTCGCATCCGCTGAAGTCGTCACGCCACTTAAACCCCGGGATGCAGTCACAGTAAGGCTCCTGCCGCACCGGATCCCATAAAGCCATGGTATTTGGCAGGACTGTACAGTTGATATTGTTGAGTTGAGCGAGCGACTGCGGGTAGCATTGTGTGAAATTCTGATCCCATACATAACCCGGGAGACAGTCGCAAAAAACTATCTTGTTGACATCATCCCAGACCGGCTGAGTATTCGGGTAACCTGAGCAATCTGCCTGTGAAGCAAGTAGTTTGCCGGTCTCCTCGCAGCCTGTGTAATCGGGCTTCCATGAGTACCCGGGAAGGCAATCGCAGAAAACCTCATTCCTCGAATTATCCCAAACAGGATGGGTGTTAGGATAGGGAGAGCAGTCAGAGTTGTTCAGTATCTGTTGAATGTCAGGTTCAGCCTCTTCCTCAACACATATTCCCTGGTTGTTTCTGATATAGCCGTCGATGCAGTAACATACCCCGGCAACCGGGTCATATATTTCATTCGGGCCGCAACTCTGGTTCTGCACTGTATCCAACTCTTCAAGCCTTATCACCCCCAGATCCTGGCACTGGGTGTATATCCGGGAGCTGACCTTCAGGTCAGGATACCCGGTCGCTGAAACGGTTATTTCAATCGAAGAGCCATTCCGGCTTGCTTCAGCAATCTCCATCAGGACAGTGAACCTTCCTGCTGCTGTCTCGTCGGAGCTAACTCCTCCGGGGGTTTTTATTGTCACTGAGGCATTTGAGATTCTCTGTCCGTTGCGGTCTTCTACGATTCCCCTGAAAAGAACATTATCGTACATAATTCCGGTCAGGAGCTTGGTTGTTTCGCGGATACCATCATTATTGAAGATGTATTTTGCGACAAAGAGGCTGCGATCAGTATTAACTGACTCCATGAGGCTCATCCAGTCACTGTACCGGTTACGTTTCTCCAGGATGTCTTCGCGGCAGAAATCCATGGCAGCCAGCCGGGTGAACTCTTTCTGACCCCAGTCACGCGCCTCGGTATAGAGTCTCAGGTTGCTATTGCACCAGCGTATCATCTCATCGGCCGTTATCACAGAGCCGTGTGCCAGCCTCCAGTTTGAAAAGATATCTGTAACGAGCCCGAAAGCTGCTTTTAATTCAGTCCATTTGTTGGAGCTCCAGATGTATACGCCATTGCCTGTCTCATCGGTCCAGATCTCTCCGCCGGCAGGCCGGACGCCGGAATAGCATATCACATTTCCTGTTCTCAGGTCAGTGAAGGCTTTTCTTTTGGGATCGGAGCTGTCAGCGGTGCCATCGCCGCCGATGTAGCCGATGCAGTTGCCTGCGCGGTCCCTGATCTGCTTCTGGATATTCCTGAGTCCTCCGAGCGCCAGGTCTATTCCCTCCTTGAAATAACTGATACCGATACGGAGCATGAATGACACAGGATCCTTTATCGCCTCATATTCCTGCTCTTTTGGCAGGAGAGTGAGAACATCCTTGAAGAAGTTGCTCAAAACCTCCAGTGAGCGGAAGGGGTTCTCTGAATCAGGGGCATAACGTCCATAGAAATCAACCGCTTTTTCAAGATCTTCTTTGGCATCCATAACCTCCTTCAAACCGCCCTCAAACTGTTCCAGCTTTCCGAGAGTGTAATTCACTTTTGCTGAAAAACCCTCATTTTCGATTTTATTTATGACCTCCTGCAACTCCCGGGGGAGTTGGGGAAAATTGTCCTTCAGTATCTGCCAGTGATTGAGCATCTCCGTCAGCTTCTCCTGTGATTCCGATGCCATGGTCTTAGATGTTTCAAGGGCGTCATTCAGGAGCTCCTTTTGTTCATCCGTGAGCTTTGCATATGCAGGGGTGTTTTGTTGAGCCCTGGTTGATACTTCAGCAGCCAGGATCAGGCAAATGGTCAAGGCAATTGCCTTCCGGAAAAATTTCATGATGTTCATTATGAGGTGTTTCAGAATGAATGACGGTATCCTACCGAATATGCTTTCATCCGGTATCCCTCCCAGGTGACCAGGATATCATTAAGCCATATGTCAAACCCGAATTCAAGGGCAGACCTCTCGTTTCCGATCCTGGCGCGGGTATGTGTATTCAGGGAGAAGTCGGAAGCAATCTCTCCCGATAGGTGGGAATCACTTGTCAGGGGTTTAAGCATGGTGTTGGCTGCCACTCCAAAGTCAATTCCCCAGTAGCGTTTTCCTGTGACCTGCCGGAAACCGGCAAAAAGTGGTACCCGGAAAAAATAGAACGAACTGATGTCGTCATTTGAATCGGTAAGGCCTAACAGGGTGTTGAAGTGAATGCCTGTACCCATGTAGAATTTTCTGCCGAACAGATGTTCAATGCCAAGGTTTAGTCCGGGCACCACCGGAGGATCAAGGTTGTATATCCTGCCAAAGTCTGAGATCAGCAGTGAAAAGAACATTGAGGTATTGCGGTGTCTGACTGTGGGGATCGCGGCCGGGGTCTGCCCGCGAGCAACACCGAAGAAGGCATTGGGGTCTGTAGCCGGTGTGGCCTGGCTTGCGATTGTTTGTTGCGGGGTTGTGGCAGCCTGTGATGCCGGAGAGGTAGCTGCCTTGTTCTGCTGCGCCGCAGCTGCAGGGTCACATTTGCCGTCAGGATAGTTCTCCTTAACCCAGTTTTGAGCCACCTGGTAAAAGGGAAAGCCTCCCTTAAGCGGCACAAGATTGGGTGCCCGGTCTTCTCCGTCAACAATCTTTACAGTGCCGTCACTCCTGTCACAAACCGCTTTGAATGTTTTCTGTGCTTCAAGGGGAAAGGATACCAATGCCATAGTGAATAGCAGGAAGGATGGAATAAGATTTCTCATATCGGTCTGATATTTTAGGATGCCCCGACAGTGATTTGATCATTCTCTGCATCAGTGTATCCATTCCCTGCTCACTGTCTGCGATAATCAAAGATATGAAATTTTCATATCCGCGTGATCATTTTGTTTAGCTGTTTACGGGAAGAGACAGCTCTTTAAAAGAAGAAAGGGATGGTTACTGCTGTCACTTGTGTTGTAATGAAGGGGGAGAGCAGCAATAGCCATTTCGCTATGGAGGTTATCACCTACCAATCAAAATCGTCGCTCCAAGAAGGGCCCTTCCAGATATATTCCTTGCAGCACTTCTCCTTCTGGTAGTCATCATTGCTGTCCCATGAGTATGCCATCATCTCACCGTCAAAATCATATATGGGAGGGAAGGCTGAGCTCAGGACATTGTGCCACTCGAAATAATATTGATCCTTGTACTCGTACCTGATCCAGGCGCTCATGCTGAGTCCTGACCTGGAATTTGATCTGATTATCTCTTCGGTATCGGCTATGCTTTTTTTAAGCCATCCCGGCACCTCATCAGATGGCAACAGATATTCTCTTTCACAGGAGATCAGCAGCATTGCCGGAAGTAAAAAGAGGAGAAACTTTTTCATTTTTAGGGCAGAATGTACACTTAATTTTAATCAAAAATCGTACCAACTGACACATAAATTCCATTAATCTGTTGATAATAAGCAAAGAATTTGTTTCAGTTATACGAGTCGGAAATTTTTAAGGTTGGAATTTAAATTGCCTGGCATACCCCGGGGGAAGGTGATCCGGGGAAAAAAAAGACCCTCGCGGTATCGGAGGGTCCTTCTAAAATTATTACGGAACTCTATTTATGGATGATCGGGTCCGGATTACCATCCGGATCACCGGTAACGTATCCAAGAAATGAAGGGTTTCCCCCTGTTGCAAGCAGTACGCCGCAAGCGTGCGGTGCTGCCATCGAAGTGCCGCTCATCGTTGCAAGTCCTCCGCTATTATAGGTTGACAGAATGTTTACACCTGGAGCACAATAATCAATAGGCGGATTCCCGAAGTTGGAAAATGAAGCCCACTTGTCGGTTACATCGCAAGCAGAGATTGTGTAAAGATTGACACCATTTGCGCGAGCAGGTGAGTGATTGTTTGCATTATCACTTTCATTACCTGCAGCCAGTGCGGTAAAGATACCCTTTGCTGCCATGGCTACAACCTTGAGATCAAGTGGTTCATAAATTCCACCCCCAAGACTCATATTGGCAGCATCTCCGGCTATGCCATTGGCGGTTACGAAATCAACTCCGGCAATGATCACTGACATAGCACCTGAGCCGCGTTTGTCGAGCACCTTTACGGGTACCACCGGTGCTCCGGCAGCAACTCCAACTACTCCGCCTCCGTTACCCAGTTTGGCGGCCACAATGCCTGCACAGTGTGTCCCGTGACCGTTATCGTCATTGGGAGTGGTTGTCCTTGTGACAAACGTCTTCCCGGCAGCAGAATTTACATTTAAGTCAGCATGATCGAGGTCTATACCTGTGTCAATGATCCAGGCCTTTTTAGTTCCGGTATACGCGGTACCACCGCCAACCCTTGTTATTCCGGGAGGTGTTACTTCAGGAGATGGCAGGGGAACTGGAGACGGGGATGGTTTTGCCAGGATGAACATCATATCCGGCCATATGCCCCTGACATTAGGGTTCTTTTCAAGTGCAGAAACCTCGATGTCGCTAAGATTGACGGCAAAACCCTGGATGGAGGAAGAATAGACATTGAGAGGTTCACGCTGATAGATACCTGCCTTGGCTAGTATGTCCCTGGTCATGCCGGTCATGGCAACCTGGGCATCATCATAGCTCATTAATTCGGATTTGACAAACCCAAAGTCGCCCTTAAGCAGAACAACATATTGACCGGGGATTACCTCAAGTGAAGTCTTGATGTAATCATCTTCCTGCACGAGGTTTTCGGGAGCTCTCTCGCACGCTCCCAGCAGCATGGCTGCTGCTGCAACACAAAGAAGGAGTTTTTTCATTTAAAACAGTTTTAGGTTTAAACAGAGATTACTGATGACCAATTTACCTAAAACCAGACAAAGTGTTAGCAAATGTTAAACAATTTTATTAACCGGTGTTTAAACGCTGTTAACAAGCAGCCTTCAGGCCTCAGACCTTCCGACCTCAGACCTTCAGACTTCAGACCTCCGACCTTTGGACTTTCCTTCTCTAGTCCATATACGGATATCGGAAGTCGATGGCCGGGAGGAACGTCTCCTTTATGGTCCGGGGCGATGTCCACCTGATCAGATTGAGCCGCCCGCCGGCCTTGTCGTTGGTACCTGAGGCCCTGGCGCCGCCAAAGGGTTGCAGCCCTACCATGGCACCGGTGGGTTTGTCGTTGATGTAGAAGTTGCCCGCTGCATAACGCAATACCTGGCATGCTTTCACCATCGCCGGCCGGTCATTTGAAAAGATTGAACCCGTAAGTCCGTAGGGAGAGGTCTCATTGCAGAGGTGAAGGGTCTCCTCGTACTTTTCGTCTTCATAAATGTACAGAGTCACAACCGGACCGAATATCTCCTCCTTCATTGTTATAAAGTCCGGGTCTTTTGTGACGATGATCGTCGGTTCAATGAAGTACCCATTTGACTTGTCGCCAGTACCTCCGTGGAGGATTTCACAGGAGGGTGATGACTTCGCCAGTCCGATATATCCCATTATGTTGTCAAATGATTTCTCATCAATGACTGCATTCATGAAGTTGCTGAAATCGGCCGGGTCTCCCACCTTAATCTCACCGGCCTGTCTCCTGAGGTGACCGGAGATCTCCGGCCAGAGCGACCTCGGGATATAGACCCTGGATGATGCTAAACATTTCTGACCCTGGTACTCAAATGAACCTCTGATGATAGCCGTGGCGGCTTCCAGCGGAGCGGCCGAACTGTGTATCATGATGAAGTCCTTGCCACCCGTCTCACCAACAATCCTGGGATATGAACGATACTTGTCAAGGTTGGTCGCTGCAGTTTTCCATAGCGTGTTGAAGGTACCGTTGGATCCTGTAAAATGGATGCCCCCCAGATCATGATGATTCATCACCACTG
Organism: Bacteroidales bacterium; assembly: GCA_041303295.1. Taxonomy (GTDB): domain Bacteria; phylum Bacteroidota; class Bacteroidia; order Bacteroidales; family VadinHA17; genus SR-FBR-E99. Next base: position 8,443 of record JBFYPM010000170.1, on the reverse strand, counting down.
AGCTTATTACAGATCCCTGACCGGGCAGGAAGTTAATGACCCCGGCAGGCACTCCCGCCTCCATGAAGACCTTCATCAGAATCCAGCTTGATAGCAGCGATGCAGTTGCCGGCTTCCATACAGTTGTGTTGCCCATGAGTGCAACGGACATGTTCAGGTTGGAGGCAATGGCTGTAAAATTGAATGGTGTGATTGTGTAAACAAAGCCCTCCAGGGGCCTGTATTCAACCCTGTTCAGTTGGTCAGTCGCTGACCGAGGCTGTTCACGGTATATCTGTCCTGCAAAATAGGCGTTGAACCGGAGGAAATCGATAGTCTCACAGGCAGCTTCAACTTCAGCCTGGTGAACAGTCTTGCTCTGCCCGAGCATGGTGGCGGCAACAATTGCATACCGGTATTTTTTTGAGAGAAGCTCAGCCGCCTTCAGCATGATGGAAGCGCGTTCGATCCAGGAGAGATTCATCCACTCCTCTTTGGCTTTCAGGGCTGCATCAACAGCCTCTTCCGTCTCCTTTGTACCGGCCATATGATAAGTGGCCAGGATATGGCCGTGATCATGAGGCATGACAACCTTCCCCAATTTTCCGGTTTTTACAGGCTTACCACCTATAATCAGAGGAATCTCAATGGTCTCAGATGAAATTCTTTTAAGCTCCTTTTCGAGTTCAGCCCGTTCGGTACAGCCCGGAGCATAACTCATTAAAGGCTCATTATCAGGATTTTGAATAGAGTAAATGGCGTTATTCATAATAGCATTGTTAGTTCCAATATGTAAATCTTTGCATAACGAAAAGTTTTGCGAATATAATCTTTTCACTTGTCTGACAAGACAACAAATGTCATGCTGCAATTGTTCCTGGAACGGTTTACGAAAGTGGTGGTAATCTAACGTGGGAGGGGTTCTGAAAGAATATTACTAGCGATGGCAATCATCTCGGGCTTGCCTAACAGGTAGACAATATCGTCACCGTTTATCACAGTCGTCGGTTCGGGGTTCGGGATGACAGTCCCTCCGTTTTTAATAGCCACCATCGTGACGCCGCAGGTTTTTCTGAGCGCTGTCTGGGCTATGGTCTTGCCGGCAAAGACCGATTTTTCGCCAACTTTAACTGCAGCGATTTCAATATCAGGAATGTCCTTCAGGAGTGAGTATCCTCCCATCTTGCTATGGTCTCTGAAAATCCCGTAATTGTCCGCCCTGGTCCGGGCAATTGCCCTTTCGATTTCCATCCTCGGGATAAGATACTTACCGAGTATTCTTTCAAAGAAATCGATTGCCGTCTCGAACTCTTCGGGTATCACCTGGTTTGCGCCCAGGCGATATAGCTCTTCAATATCAGTCACATGCCTGGTTCTGACGATGATGTGAGCGTGTTTGTTCAGTGCCCTGATATGTTCCACCACTGACATTGCCGTTATGAGGTTTCCCACTGACAGGATAACCATTTCAGCCGTGTGAACGTAAGCCTCACGGAGGACCGGCTCATAAGTTGCATCTCCGAATACGGCCAGGTTACCTTTCTCCATCTCCTGTCTTGCACGGTCAGTATCAAAGATGACTGAGGTGAACGGCAGTTCCATTGTTTTTATCATTGACGCCAGGTTGATAGCCCTGGAGTCTTTGCCGATCAGAACCACGTGTTTGCTGATCTCCGGAATTTCCACCTGTTTCAGTGGGAATAGTCCGTTTACTAAATAAGGGGGCAATGGCAGCTTCAGGATGAGGTTTGCAAGTGGCTTGGAAACCTGTATCAGGAATGGAGAAAGGGCCATTGAGGTTATGGCCACCGCCAGGAAAAGCTGGAAGTGAGATGGCGCTATGATTTCATTGGTAAGACCCAATCCAGCGAGTATAAAAGAGAATTCACCCACCTGTGCAAGCGAGAGGCCAACCACTACGGTTCCGAAGAAGGTGTGGCCCAGGGTAAAAGCGGTAAATCCCGCAATAACAGTTTTGATCACTATTACAAGTAGTACCGTCACAAGCACCAGCCAGGGATGCTCGGCGACAAAGCCGAGATCGAGGAGCATTCCTATTGAGACGAAGAAGAAGCTTGTAAAGACATCCTTGAAGGGAATCAGGTTGCCAAAGGCACTGTGGCTGTATTCAGTGTCAGAGATCATCAGCCCGGCCAGGAATGCTCCGAACGCCAGTGACATACCAAGTTCGTGTGTCAGCATAGCCACAGCAAGACAGATCAGCAGGATACTCATCAGGAAGAGCTCCTGGCTCCGGGTCATTGCAATCAGGTGAAGCAGCCAGGGCATGAGCCACCTTGTCCCGGCCCAGATGAATATCATTATGCCGATTGTCTTCAGTATCAGGAGGAGCAGGTCATGTCCGACATCGGCGGTCTCTCCCCCGAGAATAGGAGTAAACAGCAGAAGTGGTATCAGGATAATATCCTGGAATATCAATATTCCCACAACCGTTTTTCCGTAATGGGTGGTCAGTTCTGAGCGTTCCTGGAGCAGTTTCAGTACAACTGCTGTACTGCTCAGGGCTGTGAGAAAACCCACGAAAACGGCCTCATTCCAGGCAAAGTCATAGACTCTGGCCACCAGCATCGTCACTCCGGCAGTAAGGAGTAGCTGCATGAATCCTCCTAAAAAAACCATCCGGCGGATTTTAAGCAGATGGTTCAGGGAAAACTCAAGACCGATTGTGAACATAAGGAGAATAACCCCTATTTCAGCCATCACCTCCACATTCTCCGGCGAGCTTATAAGCCCCAGCAGATAAGGGCCTGCAATAACGCCGGTAAGAAGATAACCTATGAGTGCGGGAACCTTTAACCGGGTGAAGATGAAGTTCACAAAGGTTGAAAGTGCAAAGATTATAACGATATCCTTCAGGACACCCAGTTCCATTTTGTAAATGCAGTTAGTCCATCAAAGATATGAAAAGAAAAAATCCCGGCTGTTCAGACCGGGATATTGAAGAGTAAAAAAACGCAGGTGCTCAATTATTGCCCTGTTTAATCATCAATCGGGCGGGGATTACCCTCCTCTATTATCCATGCAAGAGTCTGTTCAGAGTAAGGACGGAATTTAAGCGATTCAGGTAAGGTGCCGGGAACAAACCTGACCTCTGTACCTTCCGGAAGGCTGACATCTATATCCACAAGCGAACCGTTCCACCTTGACCCTGCCGGGAGAGAAAAGTACTCATCGAGATAGAGCGTGTCACCTGACATTCTCCAGTTATAATCCAACTCCCTGGCATTGGCGCGTGCCTCACTTTCAGAATTGCTGCATGACATTCTCTCCACCGAGATATAACCTGTGTCGTTGTCGCTGCCGAAAATATTCAGGTCGGCCGAGGCATAAAGCCTGTCATTTGCGCTGTCAATGAAAATTTTGAAATTATCAACCTTGGCGTATTTGTCATGACTCAGGTCTGATTGTTTCTTCATGGATGCTATCCAGAGGGTCTTAGGGGCCGGTTCAAGGCTAACCCGCTTCTCTACCGAACTGTTGTTGGAATATACTGAGAGCTGCAGGCTGAGAATAACACCCAGGGCGCAGAGCGATGCTATCCAGATAACGAAGAGCACAATGTTAAGGATCCGGAATCTCTCCCTGATTCTGAAGATCATCTTGATCCCCAGCCATGTGAGGGCAGCCAGGGGTATAAGAACGACAATTGCAGTGAGAATCAGGACCAGCCATACCGTATTACTGTTCAGCGCAATTGAAAGTAGTGTATGGATGTTTTCCATCTCCGGCTCAACAGCAGAGGTAAGGAATGGGGTATTATTGAAAAATATCAGAATAGTAAAGGCGAATAGCAGAGTGAAACCCACGGTGGTGAAAATTGCTCCAAAGAATATGGCAATCACCCTCAATATTGCCGACATGAGTTTGCCGAATGCCTTGAAGAATTCAGATAACGCTTTCCCAACCCGCGCTGACAGGCTGTTCGGATCGTACAGGGATTTGCGGTTGTAGGTCCCTCTCTTGACAGACACTGTGCTTTCATCGTAGTAGTCCTCGGGAGCGCCCATGACGTTGATCATGTTGTTCACCATATCCTTTGATACGAGAGTGGGTGGTTCGTTGCCGCCTCCGAAGATTTCGGCTATCCGGGCTTCGATGTCTGCAACAGTCTCGTCACCGCCCTGCTCGGAACTGAACCTGGATGAGACATGGGCCAGATATAGCTTAAGTATCTCCCAGGCCTCCTCATCGATACGGAAGAGCTGCCCGGCAATATTGATGTCAATAGTTTTTTTCATGGCTGCCGTTATTTCTTGTCGCGTATCTGGTTAACTGATTCCACCAGCTCCTCCCAGACCCGGTCGAGTTCATTCAGGTATATCTTGCCCAGCTCGGTGAGTTCATAATACTTCCGCGGCGGTCCCTGAGGAGATTCTTCCCAGCGGTAGCTAAGGAGGCCTGCGTTCTTCTGTCTTGTGAGCAGGGGGTAGAGGGTGCCTTCCACGACTATCACCTCGGCTTTCTTAAGCTCGTTGATGACGTCCACGGCATAGCAGGAGTTCCGTGAGAGTACTGCCAGTATGCAGTATTCAAGGATTCCCTTGCGCATTTGTGCTTTAGTGTTGTCCGTATTCATAGCAATTCCATTATTATCAGCTTGATCCGCCAAGGGCTGTGATCAAAGGTTCATTTTCTTTTTTACTGTCTCGAACTCCTCCTTGACGGAGTCTTTGATGTTCTCTATAGTCACAGGGTCACCCCTCATCTCCAGCTTCTGTGCTGTTGTTCTGGCTTCCGGCAGGACGATCCACAGAATGAGGTACAGCCCCAGACCGAACCCTCCGGCCAGTATCAGGACCGCGAATATTATCCTCAGTATCAGCGGATCCCAGTCAAGGTAAGCCGATATCCCGGCGCATACACCGCCGAAAACGCGCCTGTCCGGATCACGATACATCCGGCGTTGTGACCTGGGAGGCCTCTCTTCAGAAGGACCGCTGCCACTGATTACCTCCGGTGACCCCAGTATAGCCATCACCTCCGTCACATCCTTCATGGTGATGACCTGCTTGTAGGGACTGAGCCTCATCCTGAACAGTTCGGCAATCCGTCCCTCAATATCAGACATGATCTCCGAAGCGCTTGACTCGCCGGAAAACTCCTTTTCAAGGCTTTTCATATACTGCCGGAGACGCTCATAGGCATCCTCGTCCACGTTGAACGGGTATCCGCCGAGATTGATGTTAACCGTTACTTTCATTGTTTTTTAAATAAGGTACCTGTTAATACATATTAATTTTACTTTGCAAAGATATAAACAAAAAATAATACCATGCAATACATAGAACCAAAAATTTAAAAATATTTTTATTTTGCAACATGTAACCTGTTTTGATGATTGCAGGAGATAGCAGGGAATCACTAACTTTATGCAAATTTATTACCATGAAAGCATATAACTGGGGAATTCTCGGCACCGGCAACATCGCCCACAAGTTTGCGCGGGCCCTGATGTTGCTTGATAACGCGCATCTTTATGCGGTCGGATCACGTAATACGGAAAAGGCTTCCGCGTTTGCTTCCGAGTTCGGGTTCACGAAACATTTCGGCAGCTATGATGAGATGTTGTCAGACCCGGGGTTGGAGATAGTCTATATCTCCTCGCCGCACTCGTATCATCTTGAACATACGCTGATGGCCCTGCGCAACGGGAAGCATGTCGTGTGCGAGAAACCTATGTCTTTAAATGCACCGGAAGTGACAATTATGGCCGATGAGGCACGTAAACAGGGACTTTTTCTTATGGAGGCACTGTGGCCGCCTTTCCAGCCCTCGTATATTAAAGCTGATGAAATCCTCAGGAGTGGCAAGCTGGGCAAACTCCTGCACATGGGAGGGAAATTTGCCTTTGTCTCGCCTTACGAACCTGAACGCAGGACTTATAACCTGAAGCTTGGAGGGGGATCGCTGCTTGACATAGGTATTTATCCGATAATGGACATACTCAGGTTTATGGGTGAGCCCGAATCTGTTGTGGCTGCTTCTGTCCTCGCACCGACAGGAGCTGATGAGAGCACTGCTGTTATTCTCAGGTTCAGTGACGGCCGTATGGCTGAGGCATACAGTTCTTTCGCGAACATGGGAGGTGTCTTAACCGAGTTCAACTGTGAGAACGGTAACCTGAAGCTTACACGGGGCCGTGACCGTAACCAGCATCTCCTGATAGAGTATCCCAATGATGTTGACGACAGGATCTTCACGCCGCCTGCACAGGGCTACCAGTATGAGGCGATGGAGGTAATGAACTGTCTCGACAGGGGTCTGACAGAGAGTCCTGTGGTACCGCTCTCCTTCTCAATTTTGCTTGCGCGGACGCTTGATGCTATCCGTGAGAAGGCCGGCATTAAATACCCGGGACGTGACCGGTAGGTTCTAAAAGGGTTTCCTGGATCATGGAAGAGGGTTCTGCCGCGGCAGAAAAGAGAAGGTTGCTGCTCAGCATGCTCATCCCGTTCCTGCTTGTCAGTTTCATGTGGCTGGTAAGGACGGCAGAGGTGATCTTTGAGACCGACTTTCATTTTCTGGGTATTTTCCCACGGGAAGTCCTCTCTCTCACCGGAATAATTACCTCACCCCTGGTTCATTCGGGGTTCAGGCACCTCTTCAATAATACATTTCCCCTTTTTATCCTTGGCACGGCGCTGTTCTACTTCTATTCCCAGGTATCATTCAGGGTCCTTCTCTGGATCACGCTTCTGACGGGCCTGGCCGTCTGGCTGACGGCCAGACCCGCATGGCATATTGGTGCAAGCGGCATCGTCTACGGCCTGGCATCGTTTCTCTTCATAAGTGGCATAATAAGACGACACATACCGCTGATGGGACTCTCACTGCTGGTGGCCTTTGTGTATGGCGAGATGGTATGGGGCATCTTCCCGGGGTTCAGGATTGATATCTCGTGGGAGTCACACATGCTCGGAGCCGCTGCAGGGTTATTGCTTGCCGTGTGGTATCGCGCCGAAGGACCGCAGAGGCCTGTTCCATTCTACGAAAAGGAGGATGAGGACGAGGACAGTGACCCTGAAGAAAATGAGCCTGCAGCAAAGAACATAGTGAATTAATTGTTATTTTTAAGGCCTTTAAAACTAACCTAAAATCCCAGTAATGTACGTCAGAACTGGTACTCCGGCATTTGATGAGCTCATACCGAGAATTAACAGGTTCCTTGAGCAGGATCTCCTTGAACTGAATATTGACGGTGAGAAGATAAGAGGCTACAGGTCTCCCGATGCACGGTCCGTATGGATAAGAAACTATTCGGACATGATGCGGGCTCTCCGCTATTCTGAGGCAGATCTTAAAAGCGTTGTAAGGCATTTTGCCGACAACCAGGCACGGAACGGACGCATCTTTGACTATTTTACCACCTTCCCCGAGAAGATGCCCTGTGAGCGCGAAAACTGGACAAAATATGTCCGGAGCCCGGTAGAGGCTGACACCGAGTTTCGGTTCATCAAGGCTGCATGGCTTGCATGGCAGGCCACCGGCGATGATGCCTTCATCAAAAACCTGATGCCATCGTTCGAGAGGGCACTTGGATATGTAATGGGGGGGCGCTATTTTGACAGGGATAAATATCTGTTCCGCAGACCATATACAATTGACACATGGGACTTTGCATATCATGCAGGACATCATGACTGGCTTCAGTTCCAGATAGATGACAACACCTTCTGGGGATATTTCCACGGTGACAACAGCGGTTACTACGAGGCCTTCCACTACATGTCATACTGGTATAACATGTTTGGAGACAAAGTCAAGTCAGCCCAGTGGCGTGACCACGCCCTGAAGCTTCGCAAGAGCCTCAACAGCACCTGTTTCAACGGGTCGTTCTACACTCATTTCGTTAAACAGACCCCCGTAACCATTGAGGGCGTCGATGAGGCCTCACAGCTGAGCCTGAGCAATCCTGCAGCCATCAACAGGGGTGCCGCCTCACCGCATATAGCCAACTCAATCATCAATGAATATATAAAGCGGCGTGAGACCACTGCTGCCTTTGCAGAGTGGTTCTCAATCGATCCACCGTTCCCGGCAGGTATCTTCGGCGATTACAAACTATCACGCGGTGCATATTGCAACGGAGGCATCATGCCTCTTACCGGCGGTGAGCTGGCCAGGGCTGCCCTTGAGTATGGATTCGAACAGTATGGCATTGACATCCTGATGCGCTATTATGACCTTATCTCACGCAACGGGGAGACCTACCTGTGGTATTTTCCTGACGGGAAGCCCTCCACGGTTGAGACAAGCACCTCGCCTGAGGCCAAACCGACTGACGGCTGGGGTTCGTCAGCTATGCTCTATGCCTTTGTAGAGGGACTGGCAGGGGTTCAGGATAAGGACAAGCTCTTCAGAAGGGTACGCATATGCCCGAAGTGGATTACAGCGGGAGTCGAAAAGGCGGATGTGAAGATCGACTATAAGAGTTCGGGTGCAT
>JBFYPM010000169.1:0-6578 GCA_041303295.1 Bacteroidales bacterium | reverse complement strand
ATCGAAGATATGCGTAGAATAGCTGCCCTCCAGGTTCATCCTGAAGCGGGCCTTGTTCCCGGGTTTGTACGAGGGTTGAATCGCATACTGGGCCTCCTGGTTGTTATCGAAGCCCCATCTTGAGAATTCGATATCTATCTCTTCCGTGTCGTTCTTGTAGTTATAGAGTCCCCACACCACCTGCCGGTCAAGGCTGTCAGGCCTCGACGAGACATAAAAGACATACTTTCCGTAACCGGTGTGCCTGGCAAGTTCAACCCTTGAGCAGTTCCATCTTCCGTCGCGGTAAGTGATCTTCAGGTGAAGCCTGCCCTGATCATCAACCCAGACATTCTCCTCCGAGTCAGAGAAATAATTCGGCCCCGGGCCCACCTTCTGCTCTCCCGTTGTTCTTACCACCCATTCATATCCCGAAAAGTTTATGACGCGCGCTCCTTCAGGTATCACAAACTCAGGTTCCTTACCAGAGCAGCCGGCAGCGGCAAACAATAATAACACAAGAAATATCTGATTCATAATTAATATAATTCAGAAGACCAAATTACTATTCCGTTCTGAAAACCGTTTCCCCTGCCTTAATTGTCCTTACAACCTTTAAGCCGTCAATACCTTCCCTGATCATTACAAGGTCAGCCACTCCGCCACAAGACAGAACAGCTTCGCCGGGCAGGCCTGCCACCTTATAAGGGATTCTGCCGGCCATATTGAGTGCTTCAGCCAGTGTTGTCAATCCTTTCGAGGCCAGGGTATCCACACAGTGAATCAGTGACTTGCCTGATCCGGCCAGCATATCCGGGTTGCCTCTCATATGAAGCTTTCCTGCCTGGGTGAGGGTTACCGCCCCTCCTATGTGTGTGTTGTAATCTCCCGGCGGCATCCCGGTAAGGCCGGTGGCATCGCTCACCAGTATCATCCTGTCTGGCTTCGCCCTCATGAAGACCTTCATCAAAGCGTCAGGGAGATGAAAGCCGTCGGCTATTATAGTTGCATACAGTTCGTCTGCGGCGAGTTGTTCCCATATGTAGTTTCTGTGCCTGGGAAGCATCTGGTGTGACCCGTTGCCCAGGTGAGTCGAGAGGGTAGCCCCGGCTGCCACGGCCTCCCTTATCTGTTCTGGTGTGGCTGCAGTATGACCTATGGCAACTATAACTCCGCTCTCTGATGCACTCCTGATAAAATCAGCAGCACCTGGCCATTCGGGTGAGAGGGTTATGATGCGTATCATGCCCCCGCATGCCTCCTGCCACTCGCAGAAGAGATCCCAGTCGGGCGGCCGCACATGCTCTGCCGGATGCGCTCCCCGGGCGCCATCGTCAGGTGAGATGAACGGCCCCTCCAGGTGAATGCCTCCCACAGCCTCAGCGGCCTCCGGATACAGCTGACAGGCTTCGGCAATCGCTCCTGCATATCTGAGTATGTTCTCCCGGCTGTTGGTGATTATTGTCGGGAAAAAGGTGGTCACACCTTCGCTCCACAGCCTGGCGGAAATTTCCCTGACAGTAGCGGGAACAAGCGGATCGGTGTTAAGATCATATCCTGCATATCCGTTGACCTGAAGATCAGTCAGCCCGGGGGCAATAAGGTATTCTGAAGCCTTTACCTCAGTGGTCTCCTGAACGCTTTTGATAATCCCGCCTGCAATTTCTACCCGCACCGGTTTCCCGCCCAGGTAACTGCGCCCGAAAATCACTGTTTCACTACTATCCATCTGATGGTGTTTCTTCTATTTCTTCAGCGACCTCATCAATGTATCAACCCGCTCCGGCACCTCTCTCCTGATAAGTAAGCCGGCGGCAATATACAATATTAATGACGTAAAGAGCGGAACTCCAACCTCCAGTGCAAGCGAAGCTCCCGGGATTAGCTTAACTATAATGAATGCGGTTATTCCTGACAGGATGGAAATTATAGCTATCCGGCTGTCGCACCTGCGGAAGGCAGGAAGGAGGCCAAGGATCATCGGTATGGAGATGGGGCCCAGAAGAGCCGCGAACCATGAAACGATAAGGCCGAAAACACCTCCGAAACTCTCGGCATTTATGGCGATAAGTATCGTCAGTACGGTGAATGAAAAGGTTGATATCCTGGCGAAGAGTAATATTTTCTTCCTGGGATAATCAGCGAAACCCTTGATGAAACGGGGCAGGATATCACGTGTAATGACCGCTGAGATCGTGTTTGCATCAGAGGAGGTCATTGAGAGGGTGTTTGTAAAGAGTGAGGCCATCACGAGGCCTACCAGACCTGCCGGCAGAAACTTTATGGCAAGCATCCCGTAGGCACGCGTCGGGTCTTCCAGGTGAGGGAGGAACAATGGCGCAGCGAACATGGGGAAGAAAAGCACTATAGGCCACAGCAGGTAAAGGATTGATGAGAGAGTGGCTGCCTTCCTGGCCACCTGGCCCGAGGATGAGGCGATGAATCGGGTTGCCAGGTGCCATGTGCCACCGCTGTAGCTGAAAAAGTCTATTATAACCATGGCAATCAGAAACTGCCAGGTATAGGGATCACTGAAGGCAGCCGAATGCGAATCCGGCAGCCTGTCCCACAGCGTCAGGAACCCCGCCGCGCCGTCGCCCAGGTTTATCAGTACAATCACGAACATTGTTATCCCGGCAATAAGCTGCACAATGAACTGGGCAAAGTCGTTAACCACATCAGCCCACAGGCCTCCCAATGTACTGTATATCAGAGAGACAGAGCCGGCAAGCAGGATGCCGGTAAGGAAAGAGGTTCCGGCGAAGATATTCAGGAGAATTGCTATGGCAGCCCATTTGGCTCCCACGTCAAAGATTTTTATGACGACCCCCGACCAGGCTATGAGCTGCTGGGTGTTAAGGTTGTAGCGTGTAAGGAGGTACTCGGTGGGCGACTGTATGCCGGTAGCGATACGCAACCGGGCCCACCGCGGGGCAACAAGGTGCGCTCCCAGAAAGGTGGCAGCGGCAACAGCGCATGCCCACCAGATATAAATCGTCAATCCGTTTGTGTATGCGATCCCTGCATAGGCAACAAACACAGCACCGCTGTATCCCGACACATGATGAGATACCCCGGAGAGCCACCACGGCAGCTTGCCTCCGGCAGTAAAGAAATCGGCTGAGTTGTTTACCCTCCTGTATGCCCAGAAGCCTACTGAAATAAGCAATAAAAAATATAGTGCGAGTACTATCCAGTCTATCAGCTGCATGTCTGTTTATTTACTTGATTTCGTTATCTGTGAGTGACATCCATGCGGAGGCATACCGTCTCCCCATGATACGCTGCGACCGGCCATCAAAATGCACGTTGTCATCCTTTGCCTTAAGGCCGAATGAGCGAACCAGGGCAATATCAGGATCCTCATGCGACATTTCAAGGAGGATGTCATTCAGAATCATATATTCCTGCCTGTTCTTCTCAACTCCCGGGAATATTCCAAGCTCCCCGGCTATTATAGGGAGATCATCATTCCCTGCCACCCCTCTGAAGTAATCAAATAGAAGGGAAAGGTCTGCCTTGTACCTTGGCAGTTTTGCGACAGTGGCATCGGCTTCCCCCTGGTGCCATATGATACCTTTCACCGTTCCATACTCTTTGGCCCAGAGCAGCTTGTCAGTGAAGTTGCTCTTTAACCTGACACCGTTGTATAGTGAGTCACTGAGCCAGTTGCCGACTGAACTGCCGCCAACGGCACAGGGTATCAGACCAATATAAATGTCATCGTCAAGTTCCTCAATTAATGCCCTGGCAAACGCCAGTCCCGGTCCCAGACCGGTGAGCGCCGGCTGATAAAGCTGCAGTGGCTCCTTTGCCACCACCCAGCGTTTATCCGGAGTGACTGTAAAGATGCGTGGATGAGGCACTGTGTCGTTCGGTTCAACAACACCCCGGCCTGCCATATTCGACTGTCCGGCAAGCACAAAGAGCCAGACATTCTCCCTGGGGGGCATGACATCAACATACTCCCGGCTCCGTGGAAAATACCTGGTACGTTCATCCTGAACCAATGCGGCAGATAACAAGAAGAGCACCACCACCAACAAAAACCGTGTCAGCCTGCCTCCCATCTTATGGTGTCCTGTTTCCGGTGAGCCTCTCATGAAGCAGAATCAGCTTCCGGTTCCTGATCAGATTCTGTTCGGCTATCTCCGTACCATACAGAAAGCCCTTGTTAAGCCTTGAGAACCTTCTGTCAAGACTCTTTGATTCCCTGATAAGCTTTTCCAGGTCTGAGACAATGCTTACCCTGTCATCAATTGAGAAACCTGGTGAATTGAAACGGGCCTCAGCCTCCTTGAACGCCAGGTAATGTTCCCTGATGTCAAGCATCAGTCTCAGATGCTCAAACTCATCTTTGTTTTTCAAAGGCTTGAGGGAATTCATCTTTGCAACAGCGGCAGCTACGGTATCCCTCATGTTGCTTATTGAGGGAGAGGTGGCAGGTTTGCCGTTCACAATAAGTTCCGGCGGGATTGTGAGAGTCTCCCATAAAAGCTCTCCCTGAGCCTCTGTCAGGCCGAAACGGTCACTGGCATACTGAACAACAAACTTATGTGGATCAATCGGTTCAATCTGGTTTAGAGCCGCTGCATAAGATGCCAGGAGGATCCTGAAGCCTGACAGCGGATAGGTGTTGCGTATCTGCTCCATCTCCATCACCTCATAGTTGACGTCCCACAGGAAGCCATACAGCCCTGAGGTAGACCATGATGTCATCACCACGCCTGTATATCCTGCCTTCCGTGCATATGGTATGAAATCGCGCTGGTTGTCGAAATGTTTCTCCCAGCAGGTGACGTATGCGTTGTCAGGATGGCTTCTGATAGAGGGCGAACCCCAAAATTCAAGTCCCTGCTCCTGGAGGGCAGTTATGTCACCAAAGTAATTAGTCTTCCATCCATAATTCCAGTCTATGAAAATGGTTTCATCAGGCATCTCAGCGACAGCTTCCGGATACTTGAGCATAATATCGGCCCACATCACAGGTTTCTTTCCCAGGCTGATGATTATGTCGCACATCATCTTCATGTAGTCAACAAAGAGCTTGGATTTGCCCTCGGTGGCAGCCTTGAGGGAGCAATCGGGACAATGACCCAGGAGGTATGTCTCATCGCCACCGATATGAATGTATTCCGACTTATGCATTGAGGCCAAATCGGCAAAAAGGTCAGCAAACAGAAGGCTGTCAGCCTCTTCCTCCAGCGGGCACAGCTGGGAAATATCTTTGCGGTCCTCCCTGAGGGCGCTGTACCGGTCATGCCTTAAAATATACTCCACATGCCCGAAGCACTGCTGCAGGGGTATGACATCTATCCCCCTCTCCTCACAATAGTCAATAAATGAAGCGATCTCCTCCCTGGAGTATGCAAGCTCATTAGAGATTGTTGCGTTGTTAAGGTAGGGGTATGATGCCTCCCACTCCATCACCAGAGTGTTTATGCCAAAACCGGCCAGCTCGTCTGCCAGGGCCATGAGTGCATCCATGGTCATAACCTGAATACGCAGATCTACATGGAACCCTCTTACGCCGAACTGGTTTCCTGTAACCTGTACGGGAATCTGATCAGCCGGCGTGCCCGGTGCGGCATTCCGGCATCCTGCCAGAATAATCAGCACCACCCCGATAATATATAAAGCTTTTCTGCCCATCCGCTTTATTGATTGAAATTTACCTCCATTTGTAATAATTATTATTTCACCATGGTGACACCTCTGTCTGAGATTGAAATCCTGCGTTTAATACCATCGCCTCCTCTTAAGGTTATGATTGTACCCCCGCTCTTTTTACTGATTTTCACATTCGGTGTTCCAGTCTCTCCTGTCGATGGAACTACAATCAGGTGGGAGTGAACCGTGCCCGTACCTTTAAGTATGAATGAAGCCACCGGGGCCTCCTTACTGAGGCCGCCAATACTGACCAGGCCGGTGGAGAGTCCTATCTTATTAATCAGGTCTTTGTCTGCGGCGAACACCTCAGTTGTTTTCTTTGATTTGACTGTCAGAGCTTTGCGCGCCTGGTCCAGAGTGACTGAGGAGGGCGGGAAATGGAGCAGTATTTCATATTTATGTTCTCCTTCCGCTTCAAAGGTATCACTTATGACGGCGACGGAATCGCTGACAATGGCAATTGTACGGGTCCAGCGGACGGATGAGTTGGTCAGTTCTTCAGGCGGTGAGACCATTGCCAGGGATGACATTTCGTTGCCGGGATTCCAGGTTGTTATCCTGTTGGGTGTCTCCCTCCGTGGCACCCAGAGGAGCCGTGATGATGTGGCTGCCTCGGTAACGCCATCGATCACCACCGTGTTATGGGCCCTGGTTGTCCTGTACCACGATACCAGTGCCGGATCATCATAGTTGCAGCATCCGCTCTCAATTATAAGCGGGGCACCTGCGTGCCACATCTCGAAGCCCAGCCTGCCGGCATGGGCATGTGCCCCTATGACAGAGGCAGGATTGGCGAGCAGATACCATCCGCTTTGATCCTTGTCTCTCATCACCGCCACCTGGGTTTCTGGTAAATAAACCGACTCTCTCTTCTCAGTCAGAGCAATTGCGCCAAGGATCTCGTTTACTGTATCAACGGTAGGCTGCAC
>JBFYPM010000168.1:0-6151 GCA_041303295.1 Bacteroidales bacterium | reverse complement strand
TATAACCCCCGGAGCACTCAATATAAGAGTAGTCAGGCTTCCCGTAAACAGCGGCAAGGGGGCTGCAGTGGCTGCCGGGGTGAAGGCTGCAACGGGTGACACAATCATTGTGCAGGACGCCGACCTGGAGCTTGACCCGACGGATATGCCAGCACTTCTTGAAAAGTTATACAACGATAAGCTTGACCTTGTTAGCGGTACCAGGTTCAGAGCCGGAAATCGTTATCCAGGCCACGCTCTCCCGGCAACCACTATTAACATGATCTTCTCATCCATCGCCGCAATGCTGACAGGAAGAGAGATAACCGACCTCACATGCGGATACAAGGTTTTCACCAGGAGCCTTTATGACAGACTCATCCTGCAGGAGAACCGGTTCGGCTTTGAAACGGAGCTGATGCTCAGAGCCCTGGGCCAGGCAGGAACTACCTTTGGCGAAGCTGATGTGACATACCGGCCACGAAGAAAAGATGAGGGAAAGAAAATAAGAATCAGCGACGGCTTAGGCATCCTCACCAAAATATTCAGGTATGGCCTTGCAGGGAGAAACTGGCTGTCGGCGCTGATCATTGCATTTACTGTCACCTTCATGACAGTCAACATGCTATCGGTAAAACAGTGGAAGAATGAGCAACGTGTCATTGAATGGGATGCAATCTCCTATTATGCGTACCTCCCGGCTGCATTTATCCATCACGACCTGTCGCTGAGCTTCGCCGACGGCTATGACGGACCACATAAGCTGATCGTATGGCCGGAGCGAGGTCCTGAAGGAAAATATGTGATCAAAACCACAATGGGCCTGTCAATGTTATGGATGCCATTTTTTCTTGCCGGACATGCGGTTGCACTTATCTCCGGAACTGATGCCGGAGGCTATTCGGAACCATACAAGTTCTTCCTGCTGGTCTCTGCACTCGTGTTCCTCATGATCGGACTTATCTATTTACGGAGAATATTGCTGGCGCATGCCTCTGATGGAATATCAGCCCTTGTACTTGCGTCCTTTGTCCTGGGAACCAACCTATACTGGTACACCCTTTTCCAGGGAACAATGGCGCATGTTTACAGCTTTGCGCTTATAAATGCATTCATTTGGTATTCAATGAAATGGCACGAATCAGGCGACCAAAGACCGTGGCCTGCAATGAGACTCGGGTTGTTGCTTGGAATGATATCACTCATCAGGCCAACGAACGTAATTATTGTCATTTTCTTTGTTCTCTACGATGTTGTTTCGTCCCGCAACCTTAAGAGCAGGATTTTTGCACTCCTTTCCGGTTACAGGAAGCTGTTGCTCATGGGTCTGATGATAATAATTGTCTGGTTGCCTCAGATAATATACTGGAAAGAGATGACCGGGCAATGGCTATATTTCTCTTACGGGAGCGACGAACGCTTTTTCTTTGGTGATCCGGCGATCATAAAAGGACTGTTCAGCTGGCGCAAAGGACTTTTTATATATACCCCCCTCCTGCTCTTTTCGGTGGCAGGTATTTTAACACTATGGGGCAGACGGTCTCCTCATGCCCTGGCAGTGACAGTCTTTATGCCGCTGAACATATACATCATCTTTTCATGGTGGTGCTGGTGGTATGGAGGTGGATTCGGACAGAGAGCCTTTATCGACAGTTACGTACTCATGGCAGTGCCTTCAGCGGCACTCCTCACAGCTGCCATTACTGCCCGGATAAAGCTCCACAAAGTGATTATCATCACTGCCTTCCTTCTTTTGATGTCGCTCGGAATTTTTAACAACCTGCAATATTATCACGGTGCAATTCACTGGGATTCCATGACCGGGGAAGCTTACCGTGATTCCTTCGGACGGTTAAGACCATCTGCACGGTTTAATGACCTGCTCGAGGCTCCTGACTATGAAAAAGCAAGAGAGGGTTCTGACAGGTAGTATACCACCAGACACCCTCCCAACCAATCACACAAAACTATTTTCTCCTCATTCAACAGTCACTCCGGGAGTTGCCCGGTGACACTTTCCTGATACCTCATTCACCGGGCTTTCTGAATGCTTGATATTATGGATTCCTTAGGTTTTACCCCTATGATCCGCTCTATCTCTTTGCCATCCTTGAACAGTATCATCGTCGGGATGTTCCTAATGCCGTATTTGGCTGCTACCTGCTGCTGCTCATCCACATTGAGCTTATAGATCTTCGCCTCATCCTCGGTGGCAATAGCCACTTCATTGAGTATCGGTGCCATCATTTTGCACGGCATGCACCATGCAGCCCAGAAGTCTACCAGTACCACCCCGCTCTTAGTTTTATGTTCAAAATTCTGGGCGGTAAGATGTTCAATCAATTCACTGTCTTCAACTGCCGGCGCATTCTTCATCTTGTTGTATGACCGGATAAACAGCACAGCCAGAACAGCTATCACAACAATTGCAATTATAAGTACTTTCATTTTCATCAGTATAAATGTTAATTTTTAATGATACGATGGAACCCACAGGTTAATGAACCTAATTTCATATGTATTTGATTTTTTATACCATGCGGGTCTCATCCTGATTTATTTTCTTTTATTGGAATTCAGATATTCGGCTGCGGCCAGCGCTGCAACAGTGCCGTCGGCCACGGCTGTGGTTACCTGCCTGTATCGTTTGACGACGGCATCGCCTGCTGCATATACTCCTTCAAGATTCGTAGACATATCAGCACCGGCAATGATCTCTCCACGATCATTAAGGCTTATGATGGTCTTAAGAGATTCCGTGTTCGGGACATATCCTATGAATATGAAGGCACCGTCGGTTTTAAAATCAGTAATCTCACCGGAAACCAGGTTCCTGATCATGACCCCCTCAAGTTTCTCATCACCATAGAATTCATCAATTGTTGATGACATTACGAAACTGATCTTCGGATTAGCCTTAGCCTCATCAACAGCATACGCAAATGCCTGAAAGTGGTCAAACTGGTGCACTATAGTTACTTTGGTGGCATACTTCGTGAGTGACACTGCCTCTTCCAGGGCAGAATTCCCTCCGCCGACCACCACGATCTCCTTTCCGGAGAAAAAATCACCATCACAGGTGGCGCAGTACGAAACTCCCTTTCCCCTGAATTTATCCTCTCCGGGAACACCGAGTGTGCGTGAACGCCCTCCGGTGGCCAGAATAACTGCATCGGCCGTATATGCCTGGCCCTCAGTTGTGGTAATGCTCTTCACAGGCCCCCCGAGGGACATTGAGCTTATCTCGCTGTTACCCCTTACAACCGTACCGAAGGCGGTAGCCTGCTTCTTCATCACCGATCCCAGCATGTACCCGTTGATCTTCTCGATACCGGGGTAGTTGGCAATCTCGTGTGTCAGGTTCATCTGACCTCCCGGAGTGCCATCAGTCAGAACCATTGTCTTAAGCCTTGCACGTGAGAGATATATTGCGGCAGTAAGTCCTGCCGGACCACCTCCGAGTACAATAACATCATAATGAGCAGTGCTCTCCATGCCTCAGGCTTTAGGCTGACCAAACTCAGTGTCAAGGATGTGCTTGACCTGTGACATATTCTGTATGCTTGAGGTTGCCTTGACCATCTTACCATTCTTATAATATACAGTATATGGCAACCCCATAAAGCTCCTCGTCATTGGGGTGTTGCGGATGACCTGGGCTTCGGGATTGTCAAATTCCATGTCGAAAAACCTGACATGGCTGTAGACCGGCTCCAGTTCTTCCATGACGCCATATACCGGTATGCACATGGGGCCCATCCGGCCACAGCATACCATTACATTCTCATTCTCGCTGATAATCTTCTCAAGCTGCGATGCAGTCTCGATGTGTTTAAGATTCGTGTATAACATTTCTTTATTTATTTGATTACTTGTTTGTGAGTTTCAATCTGCAATTATATAAGGCAATAGGCAATGGAGGGGCGAGCGTAAAGTAATGACCCGGTGGGTCATTATAGCGAAGCAGCCAGATTGCAGGGAGGGCAAAGAAGTCTTCAGTCAGCAGTCAAATTTGACCGCAGGTCTGCAAGACCGCACGACCGCAAGACGGAGTGAAGCGACAAACCTTCAGACCTTCAGACCTCTAAACCATTTTTACTTCGTGTGTCATCACAATGCCTGCCTTGCGGTAAACGGCTGACACCCCGCAGTAACGCTCCTCAGAGAGGCTGATAGACTTTTCTATCTTCTCCATATCAAGATCTTTCCCACGGAACTCATAAATAACATGCATCTTCACGAACGCATTAGGATGCTCATCTTCAGTATCGCCTTCTACAACCACATTGAAATATTCCACCTCCTGGCGCATCTTCTTTAAAATGGATATGACATCCATACCTGTACATCCTGCCAGGGCAGCAAGCATGAGTGGTTTGGGACGCGGACCGCTGTCATCGCCGTTCTCTCCGGCCTGGTCCATATAGAAATGATGCCCGTTGACCTCAGTATCAAACTTCATTCTGCCTTCCCAGGCTGATTTTACTTTGTGTTTCATTATTTCAGAATAATTTCTGCAAAGGTAGACCTCTTAAGAGTGCCATTTCAGTCAAAGCTGGTTTCATCCGACATCATGAGAATTGAAACAGGACAACAAAAAAACTGTCACAGGTCAGCTCTCTTCAACTATTACTTTGGTCATAATTAAGTGATCGGCTACAATTCCAATGCTGTTAATGTTTAAATTTGCCGTACATCCACCAGGAATGAAAACAATCAGCAACATCGACAAGGGGTTTATTTGCGATATTACCCTTCCGTGTTTCTCTGCCCTGTCAGCGGAGGAGACTGAGTTGGTCCGCGAAAGCCGGGTACAGGTTGTCTTCCGCCGCGGCGAAAACCTCACAAAACAGGGAGTTTTTGCATCATATGTTATCTTTATTGTAAGCGGTTACTCGAGGCAATATATTGAATGTAGCAACGGCCGCGACTACAACCTGCGTGTTATCGTCCCCGGTGAGATGGTCGGACTATCTGCCGTTTTCAACCGCAATACCTTCAGCTACTCTGTTGTTGCCATAACTGAGACAATCGGATTTCTCATTGAGAAAGATGCCATTGCGGGTCTGGTAAAACAGAACGGTGCATTTGCCTTCAGCATCATCAGGCGTTACTGTGAGCACAACGGAAGGCTTTATACCTCACTTGACCATGTTCTTCACCAGCAGACCAACGGTCGCATGGCGACGGTTCTTCTAAACCTCGCACCAGATAACTTCGGTGGAGAGGATCTCCTGAGGCACCTCTCAAGGCGTGAACTGGCGGACTTCGCCGGTATCTCAACCGAAGGTGCGGTGAAGGTACTGAAGAGTTTCGAGAAGGACGGACTCATTAAACTGTCGGATAAGAGCATCATCATCCTCGATCATTCCAGGCTGGAAGAAATAAGCAGAGTCGGATAGTTCACTCAGGCAATAGGCAATAGGCAGTAGGCATTAGTGGCCGGTAATTCACATTCAGTCAATTCATTACGACCGCAAGACGGAGCGTAGCGACAGACCGCAGGGCCTTCAGACCTCTTATAACCGTATGGTATGCCCCGGCAGGTTTACCCCCTCAAGATGAAGCAGCAGAGGAGTCTGGCGGTCATCCTGATTAAGCAGTGTGACATCCAGCTGAACACTCTTCTTTTCGCCGGGAAGCAGTACAATGTAATTATCGTCTAAAAAGACCGGCGTCACAATCCCGCCGTCAGAGGCACGGATGACCTTCATGCGCACAAAAAATGCAGCCACACTGCCACTATTAGCCAGATCAACAGTGAATTTGCCGTTATTGCTCTTCATCATCTGACCGACGATCTTTGCCTCGCCAAGATCCATCAACGCCCGGCCGTCACCATTGAAGGGGAGCCAGTAGGTGTTTTCATCTATTGGCAGGCCAGTTGAGACATAGGTTATGCGAAGCTTCAGGAAATGCACCTTTGCCGGAACGCTTCTCAGATCAACGTCCCAGACCTTGATTATACTATTGGCATCCAGGACGGACTCCTGTGACCTCTTCCATATCTCCCTGCCTGACTCATCAGTCAGCACGGCATCAAGACGCAGACCCTTGCGCTCTTTGGGCATTGTATTGGCAGCATAGATGGATGAGTCAGACGGGTTAAACAGCAGGTGTACCGGAGCGGCAGCATGTTTAAATCCGTAGAATCCGGCATTCTGATAGATCT
>JBFYPM010000167.1:0-17372 GCA_041303295.1 Bacteroidales bacterium | reverse complement strand
AATAATCTGACATGATCTCCATGATCTCATTCGACCTGGGTATTTCTCCCCGGCTAAAAGCGTCAATTATAGCCTGGCTTGCAATGTTCGAAGTAAAAAGAATGACAGCATTGGAGAAATCGCCCTCCTTCCCTAACCGGTCATGCAGCTTACCCTCATCGAGTATCTGCAGGAAAATATCAAAAACAGAAGCATGGGCTTTCTCTATCTCATCAAACAGCACGACGGCATAGGGCTGCTGCCGTATCTTGTTTACAAGCAGTCCTCCCTCCTCATAGCCTACATATCCCGGAGGAGCGCCGTATAAAAGAGCCGCAGAATGCTCCTCCTTAAATTCTGACATATCAAAGCGGATAAGAGCGGACTCATCCTGGAACAAGAATTCTGCAAGCGTCTTGGCCAGTTCTGTTTTACCTGTTCCTGTAGGCCCCAGGAAAAAAAACGATCCTATGGGCTGACCTGCCTTGCTTAATCCTGACCGTGATTCGAGAATTGCTTCAGTGATAATCTTAATTGCATGGTCCTGTCCTACTACTCTCTGTTTTAAAAATTGCTCGGTGTTGAGCAGGCGTTCACGCTCCTGTGATTGCAGTTTGCCAATCGGAATACCCGTTTTATGCGAGACAACGGCCGCCACATCAGATTTTTCCACTGATTCGTGAGGCTGGCCGGCAAAGTCTGTCAATTTACAGATAACATCATCCAGCCAAGTTATAATCTCCTTCGAGGTATCAATCTTGCCAACTTCCTTATCATCCTCTATAACAGTGAACAGAACTTCACTGATCTTATGCCTCAATAGTATATTGTACCAATTCAGCTCTCTTTTGAGCTCCTCTTCAGTAAGGCCATTTACATTTTTTGCCAGATCATCAAGCTGACTCTTAAGTGACTTGAGATCTTCGGATGAATTCACAGATACCATTTTTACAGCAGCCATAGTCCTGTCGAGCAGGTCAATCGCTGCATCAGGCAGAGCCCTCTCTTTGAGGTATCTCTTTGAAAGTCTTATAGTTTCCTCTATAACATCCGTAGTTATATTCAACCCATGATGTTTTTCGTAGCAGGGGATCACCTCCTTCAACATTCTCAGGGCAACAATTTCATCAGGCTCTTCTATTCTGATGGTCTCGAAGTTTCTGCTGAAAGCTTCATCCGATTCTATGAACTTTGTATAGTTGTCCACAGATGTAGCACCAATAACTATTATCTCGCCTCTTGCCAGTTCAGGTTTCAGGAGGCTTGAGGCTCCTGATGCACCACCTTGCTTATCCAGGAGTGAATGTATCTCATCAATGAAAAGAATAGCCTTATCATACTGCTTAATCTCAGATATGATATTTTTCATACGGTCTTCAACCTCACCCTTATATGAGGCTCCGGCTATCAGTGACCCGTAATCCAGCTCAAAGACAAGTGTCCCTGCCAGATTCCCTCCGATCTGATTATCTGCAAGTTTCTGAATCAGCCCGTTTACTACAGCTGTCTTGCCAACACCGGGATCTCCAATAAGAATTACATTGGGTTTTGAGCGCCTTCCAAGAACCTCGGCTATCATCCTTATCTCCTTATCACGGGCAACGACCGGATCGAGTTTCCCCTGGCGGGCAACAGCCGATTTGTCAATGCAGTATTTAAGAATGGCATTACGCTTTTTCCCTTCGGCGGATCTCTTATTATCTTCACCGGTTAAACCTACCGCCTCCTTCAGGTCAGCCTCCCTGACAAATGAATTGATAATCTCTTCCCCCCTCAGCGGGAATGTCTTAAGCTGCTCATACGTAAATCCGACCCCTGGCGTGCAGAGAGATGCCAGTACGCAAACAATGTCTATACTATCCGCAGAGAGCTTCAGCCGGATATTATCAGCCTCATTTATCACCGCCAGCAGCTCATTATCAGCCTGTGGAATCTCATTTACTTTTGAACACTTCGGATAAGCTTCTATTCTGACTTCTGCCCACTCCTCAAGGTAAAAGATATCCTTACCCATGGACTCGAGAAGAGGAGTAAGCCCGATATCCCTATGCAGCAATGCCTTCAACAGGTGGCCAGGGGAAATATTCTTATTGGAAAATTCTTTGGCGATCGACTGTGCTATGCTAATCGCATTCTTAAGATCGTCGGAAAACGAAAATTCTAAGTCCTTCATGGTTGACTGTAATTTCTTGGATAACCCGCTATGCATTTACACGAAGATAATAAACTGCAACGTCCATGCCTCCGGGATTACAAGTCAGGGAATTTACAGCATATTGTCCTGAAAAACAAATCTTTATTAATCTTTGTGTTTCCTGAGGGGTATTGGCTGTCATTGGAAATTGTAATAAAATGCTGATAATATGTAATTTAATTAACCCACCCAGCGACAAGTGCTATGACTGCGGACATCACAAGTTACAATAATCCAATAAGTCTGATGTGAATTGAGAATATCTGTTCACCGTTGTGCGGGGCTCGTGATCCGCAGAAAGGGGGCCTTTGCAACAAAATCCCTGACCGCCTGCAGCGGTCTGCGGGCTTTTTGTTTTCAGCCCTCAGCATTGCAAGGATGCTTCGGTCTGAAAACAAAAATCCCCTGAGCACTTCATGCTCAGGGGATTTTGTTGAGGTCGGTGGCGGATTCGAACCGCCGTAGCCGGTTTTGCAGACCGATTCCTAGCCACTCGGACAACCGACCTTGTTGTTTCCGGGGGCAAAAGTAACAAATATTTGTGAAATCCTATTTCTTCCCGGGCAGCGGCGCAATACCTGCCATGTCTCCAATGACATTCACCAGGTCGCTCCCACCAGGAACAACAATCTTCGTATTGTTCTGCAATGAAGTCTCCAAAGCCTGCAGCTTCCGCAATAACTGTGCATTACCGACAAAATACCTCTCTGCCGACTCATTAACCAGCCTGATGAACTCAGCCTCTCCCTCGGCCTGAAGGATCTTCGCCTGCTTGGCTCCCTCAGCCTCCTTGATCTTGGCCCTCTTCACACCATCAGCCACGGTTTCAGCGGCGGAAGCCATATCTATAGCTGCAATCTTTTCATTCTCAGCCTTTACAACCTTGTTCATCGTCTCCTGAACATCCTTCGGCGGATCTATCTGCTTTAACTCGGTCCGGACAATCTCAATACCCCATCCCTGTGTCTCGTTGTGCAGGGTGTTGTAAAGCTCGGCGTTGATCTTGCCACGCTCACTGTTGGCCGACTTCAGCGTCATGGTCCCGATGATGTTACGGAGCGTGGTGCGGGCAAGGTTGACAATCTGGTACCTGAAGTTGGCAACGTTGTAAATCGATCCCTTAACGCTCTCCTCATCAGCCTTGACTCTGAAATATACCTGCGCATCAACGCTGGCATTCAGGTTATCATTTGTGATGATCTCCTGCGGCTCAGCATCAACCATCTGCTCAGTAACATTGACTCTGTACATCTTGTCGATAACGGGAATGATCCAGTGAAAGCCCGGCTGGGCAAAATGAACGTATTTACCCAGGCGTTCGATAAGCGCCCTGTGCGTGGGTCTGACAATCCTGATCCCCATGAAGAAGATCAGCAGAACAAATAAACCAACAAGTACATAAATCATGATTATAGCCCTTTCTTTCTTAATTGTGTTTGACTACGAAGTTAAGCAAAATAAACAGACAAATGAACGGTTGAATCCAAGGATATTTGTACAAATGAAGCTATGAAGAACTTCCCTCCGGCTATCTCCAGATTCCCTCTTCCTTCCCCATACTGCTTTCAACCCCGTTGGCATGCACTGAGGTAAGATAGTAGAAGTATAGCTTCCCTTTCTGTGCAGTGGTATCAGTGAAAAGTGTCGTGCCCTGCGGAACAGTTGCAATAACTGCCGGCGCCTTCCCACGCTCATACCTGTATAGCCTGAATGATACAATATCCTGCTGTTCAGGTGCTTCCCAAATCACTGACACTGCATCTGTTCCGACCGTGAGCGTCATGCCCGACGGCGGCAACGGCCTTGGCTTGCTGACTGTGATCAGGGCTGAAGCGCCTTCCTTGCTCTCTCCATTCCTGAAATCAACACCCCGGACAAGATATTCATAAGTATTTCCTGCAACAACCTGATCATCAGTATAATAATTGACCTCCGGCTGCAGGAACCCGTCAACAAGTAATGTATACTCCTTCTGCCTTGCAGGATCAGTCTCTCTTACCCTCCTGTAAACCCTGTAGCCTATAATCTCAGGGTTTGTATTACGGATGTTATCCCAGATCATATTCACAGCACCATTCTCATAACTGACAACAAGATTATCAGGCGAAGCTGTCACCGTCTCAGAGACAGGATAGACAGAAACCGTGTCAGAGAATTCACTCAGAGCATAACTCGTGTTCTCAGCTACAACCGCATAACTCAACAATGAATATCCTCCGAAATATTGGCTGGTATCAGTGTAAATCACATTGTTGCCCTCTGTAACCGGGGCCACTGCCACCGGCGAAAACTCCCGGGCTCCCTGGATCCTTCTGTAGATTCTCACTGCCCTGACATCCGGATTAAAGACCCTGACCTCTATCCTGGCCCCGTCAGTTATTCCTTCAGAGGAAGCTATTAAAGGCCTGATGGGAGGAATCCTGTTCTCTGCTATACCAAAGAACCTCACACCTGGAGAAGAGAGCTCGTCAAAGAACCCTTCCCTCACAAAATAATAGAAATATTTTCGCATGGGCTCAACTGAAGCATCAGTGAACAGAGTATCGGAAGGGGATATCTTTTTAATCAGCACATATCCGGTATCATAGTCAGCGCTGCGAAAAATATTAAGACTCCTTAATGCCGATGGGTCATCAAGCTTCCATCTGACCTCAATTCCTCCTGCAGGCATCCGGGCTGCTGTGGATATGTTGTACGGGCCCCTGACGGAACTGAAGCTGTAGATTCCCGTCCGCACAATCTCCGAGTTAACAGAGACCCTCCCGAAATAGTCCACCGGAGTAATATACCATGAATATACACTGCCAGGCATAACTGCCGTATCCCGTACAGTTACAAATGATGTGTCACTTCTTATAAATCTTACCATAGACGGAGTTATCCCTGAGAAGCTCTTTTCCCCATCCTTTTTACGGAACACTCTGTAAAACGCCGGCCTGTAGCCCGGATCGAGTCCGCACGTCATAATAACCTCATTATCCGAGACAACCTTTCTGGTGACTACCGGTCTGCCAAGAAAGGTTGTTTCTTCTCTCCGTGCAGGCACTGATATAAAGAGCAGTTTAGGTGTCTCCCCTGCTGATGCCCTGCTCACCCGGTACTGGTATTTCAGTGTATCGTTAACGGTTGAATCGAGCCATACCGTACCAGCCGCCAGTCGTACCGGCAATAGCTGACCATAGTACCTGAGTGAGTCTGTTGTGCCTGTCCTCTCCAGCGCCGTGAACAGCTTCTCAACCGGTATCCTTGCATAATCAGCCCATTCAGGGAACTTCGCACACCAGTATTGCAGGCTGGTCTCAAAATCCTTCATCCTGCCGGGAGCCGTTACAAGTGCCACATTATGCCATTGACTCTCACGTTCTCTCCTTCTCTCAATAATGTATCCGGAGGTCTTGTCTGAGGCTCGTTCCGGCACAATTATATCATTACCGGTAAGCACAAAGATACCGTACGGACTCCCGTATGCCGCCTCTGCCTCACGCTCTGCCTGTGCAGCGGCGATCACCGGGGTAGCCAGCAGAAGGACAATCCCTGCAATCCTGCAAATATATCCTGGTATAAAGTTTTTGTTTGTCATCGTCTTTCCTGTTTATGAGCTTAATGAAATCTTTAGGATCAACATATTATCATTTAAACCCGATCTCAAAGTCCGTCCCCGAATCTGAGATAATGAACTTACCGAAGAGATCTTTGCCGGCGCTGGCAGAATCAACAAAACATGGTCCTACGCCAAGGACACCCTCACATGATGCAGTGCATGTCCCAACTCCCAGCTCTGTGGTTCCTAAGATTCCGAACTCAGCGTAGCCGGTGGCGGACCATGTGCCGTTGGATGAATATAGTCCGTCAGCGCTTATCAGCCCCTTGCCTGTGACTGTTGATGAAGCACAAACCAGGCCCATTGATGCGCCGACACCTGCCGTGATACGGGCATAGATGCCGATGCCCATGTGGTATGTGTTTGCCTCATTGAAGTTCATGCTCATGCGGATGTCAGCACCTATTTCATGGCTCAGCTGGGCACTGATCAGGCCCAGGTCAAATTCAAACTGTGGCAGTATCGGTATCGGCAGGTGCACCCCGCCCTCAATGTAAAAGCCCTTGAAAAGCTGGTTAACTGCCGGAAAGTTTTCCGGAGGCTCGCCAAAGAGCTGCCATACCCTGGAGTTAGTTACAAATTTGTCAATTATATACTGGTTTACGTTGTAGTTGCCAATAAATACTGCAGCATCCCCTCCCATGCTTGGCGAGGGCACGGAGATTGATCCAAGCCCAAGGAAATACCAGCCAGATGCATCGAAAAGGACCTCAGCGGAGGCGCTGAAAGCGGCGCCGCCAGCCAGGGTGCGGCTGAAATCCAGCATACCTGTAAAACGCTTATTGTTAAAGTCGTACGTCAGGTTGCCTATACTGGAGAATGGCCCGGGTATGTTGGTGACTGTTATCTCCTGGTTATCAGCAACGAGATCACCCTGAACCGTGAAACTCAGAGAACCTGTTGCGCCATTGGCATTCACCAGTTTGCCTCCAAAGTTGAAAGGTGTCCATCCGTTACCCATTGCCTTCATGCGGCCCGCAACGTTCTCAAGTCTCGGCGAGGAGGCGCCGTTACCAGAAAACCTGAACATCTGATTGGTCTTATCATCAACTATCAATGAGGTGGAATCAGTTGTCCTGTACAACCATGCCTCAAACTCGAAGAGCTTGTCAGAGCCAATCTTCTCATAGACCTTGCCCTTCGCAAAGAACCCCTTTTCATCAAGCGTCTGGGAACCTGTTAACGGAAAGAACTCCATTGTGACCGGTCCGGGAGGCGTTATAAGAAAGCCCGCCACCTCATTACGGAAACCTGTAGTGTTATCCGGTTTTTTGAAATAGAATATCTTGTAATCAAGCTTATTGCCACTGTTCATATAGGGGATGCCATAATCTATCATCCCTGCCAGTGCAATCTCATTATTTATCACTGTTATCAGCCCCGGGGTAAATGAGCCAACCTGATATAGCATCAGGGGTTTGCTCGTCTGGCTTATATTGAACACAGGATTACCGTTACTCACGAAGAAGAAGTTCTCTATCTCCACCTTATCTCCCTGAGCCATCCCCGGAAGACCCCCGAACCATGCGCAAGGCTGGCCGGGCTGGCCGCTTACGGAAAGCTTCCATGCATTCCTGCCCACATCATATCCGAACTGTTTCTGGCCTGAGATTGTAAGTGTCACCAGGTTGGCAAGTGACAGTTGATCAAGGTTGTAATTACCACCCTTGAGAAGTGTCGCCTCCTCTGTCTGTTCAACAAAAATATCTGTAAAAGGAACAGTAACAATCCCGGTATTGACAAACCCGTTGACGAACTGAAGCCCGGTGTTATTTCCAATGGTCCAGTTGGTGATGTTCAGGCTCCAGGGCATCGATCCCTGTGAGAGCGGAATAACCAGGTCCTTGCCATAGATGCTCTTAAAGGAAACCTGCTGTGAGGCGTCCTTTATAAAGACCATACTACCCATTGGAAGTTTGGCATCAGCCACAGGCACATTCTTAAGATTTGTATGAAGAATGGAATTAAGTGCAATTGTATCTCCCCTTATATATGACAATGACCGCGAAGCCTCGAGCTTCAGATTGTCAAAGGTGAATGATAGCGCCCCGCCGTTGACATCAGAGAGGTGCAGCCCCGTGGGATAATTCACGTAACCGGCTTCAGTAGAGAAGGCTGGCAGTTTCATTGTGCCTGTACCGGCTGATGAAAGCCATACAGACTCGTCGAAAGTGACCAGCGATGTGGTGAATGAAGCCTCATCAAACTTCACCCGGGCTGCTATGGCACCTGTACCCTTGCTTATGTCAACTACCTCCAGCCCCAATAGCTGATCCCCGACCAGGTCAGCCTGATAGAATTTGTAGAGACTGACAGTCAGTTTGTTCTTATTTGTAGTGACTTTGCTCTCCTTCGGCTGCGATAACGGAACTCCCTGATCATTTTTAAGGTATGGACTCGGTACGATGGATACATTGTTGAACCTCATCCCCGTCACTGCCTCAGTCAGGCTGAAGCACTCATTTGACGGTATATCTGTAAAGTTCCCGGAGATGAATACCTCATTGCCCCCGGCACCTCCCAGGTTAAGGCGTGTTACCTCCACGGGGAATCCCAGCAGTCGTGATATGTCCATATCATTGAATACCCTGAGGTGAAAGTCAATTCCCTCAAGCACAATGGTCTGTGACGGTATTTTTTTTGTTATCTGCACACTGAGAGAGTCCCCTACAAAATTGGAGACTGATTTCACTGCCCTGACAGTAAGGTTCATGTTGAGCGGAACGTTACGGAGCTCATACCTGCCCTGCGCATCACTAAGTGTTTCGATCTTAATCTCTCCCGGGATATCAGCATAGACCCGTGCAGATGCCACTGCTGAAGAATCGCTGGTCCCTGCATAAACAGTACCCTTTATCCTTCCTCCAGGCCTTAGATATACATTTATTACGCTGAACTCCTTTGACTCGTCAGCAAAAGCCGTTTTGACAGCCGGCACAAAATCTGATTGCGGAGGACCCTCCACATTTAATAATACGGTGTCACTTGCAGAGCTGTATTCAAAGCGCGCTTCCCCGAGATTATTTGTATATGATGTCCCGAAATTGCCTGCTTTTACTTTTGCATTGAGTATCGGTGTGCCGGCCAGTACATTGCCTGACAGGTCCAGAGCCCTCACTTTGACAAGGAGCCGGTGCTTCTTAGTATAGACAGTGACAGGGGGTATTGTATTGTCTCCTTTCTGAACCTCAATTGGAATTGTATCACTCAGGTAATCAGGATCTACCGGATCAACAATTATATTATGGCTGCCTGCGGTTGAGTAGAGCAAGAATGATGTCGGGACGGTGCAGGGCTCTGCTCCCGGGTTCATTACAAGTGAACCGGGGGAGATGCCTTCCTGTGCAGTTACGATCTGGCTGGCGTTGGCAACTATTGCAGTCTGTCCGGTATTGCTGCCCGTGCCGCCGGATAATATCTTGGGGTCAATAGCGGCCGGGATGTTTACCTTGAAAATTGTCAGACCTGAAGACCCTGCAGATGATGATGATTGTGATTGTGCGGTTCCGTCCTGGAATATCTGATAATTTACACATAACGGCTGAAACTCCTCAGAAGCCCCGTCATCCATTCGCATGTGGACCCTGACACCCTCTCCCTTTTCATTGATGACTGTTCCCGTAACCATTGATTCAGGTTCAAGAAGGATATCTTCCCTGACATATTTCTTCCCGAGGATCAGGGAGTAAGGTATCTGAACATATTTATACTTAAAGCCCTGACGCGTAATAAACAGAGCCCATTTATCGCCTTCTTTCGAGCCGGGCAGTTCAAAACTGAATGTGCCGTTGGCACCGGTAATCTCTGACTGGACCATATAGCTCATATTAAACAGCTGTACATGGGCGCCCTCAACGGGCTGCATCTGATTGTCATACCTGTATACCGAGCCTTTGATGGCCGGAGGCAGAGGTCTGGCAACCAGTTCCTTCACGGGAGTGGGGGCAGGTAGTTTGTAGTCAGGGCTGAAGAGTGCATCATCGGCCGGATAACCAAAAGAAAATTGTACCGGCGCGTCCATCGTATAATTTATATCGGAGGATGGCAGTGCAGTGGCATAGATAAAGTATTTGTCGTTCGGATCATTACTCCTGTTTCTTACAAGATTACGAAGCGTGGCCTTACCGGTGTTCCCGGTTACCTCTTTGGCCACGACCTCCATATTGAACAGTGTCTCTCCCTGTTCCCCCGGCTGTGAATCCTTGCCTTCATTTGCGGGAACACCTGCTGGATGAAAGTCCCTCAGGATATAGACAACCATGCTCTCCACAGTTTCATTCTTGTACTGTTCGCCGTAGCTCTTGTCAGCCTTAACTGTGACCTCAAGGTCGTATGACCTGACTTTGGTGTTCACCACCCCCAGATCAGCCTGCTCCCCCTTCGAGGTCAACACTTCCAGTGTAGGGCTTGTATAATAGAATTCATCAACTATAATATTGGCATACATGTAAAGGTCACCCCTGGTCACCTCAATTGATTCATCCGGAACATATACAGGTTCGCCATTTGAGAATCCGGCCTGCTTTAATCCGATTATAGTTTGTGTCAGCGTAATCTCTTCAGCCACTATGCCTAGACCCGGGTTATTGAACATGAACATGAATCTTCCGTCATCATGGGTGGTACAGAATGCAAAATCAGTTTCAGGTGACGGGAGGGTATCTGTCTGGTAGGGAGCCTTTTGCTGCAAAGCGAAACCGATGTTTCCTCCATGTGACTCTACATCCTGTTCCCATTTATAAGAGCCGAGCGCCGAGGTCAGGTACACTTTCTGATTGCTTTGAGTGAGAAGGTAATACCCGATACGGAGTTTCAGTGGAACATTTTTAATAAATCCTTTTGTTCCCTGATCCTGCGGGAAGTAATATTGCATGGTACCACTTACCAAAGTATTGGGCATTGTCCAGGTATTTTCACCTAAAGACTGCTTTTTAAATTCAGGGCCACCCGCCGGACCTACCGCCGTTGCATCAGCAACAACGAATGAAAGTATCTGATCCGATTCATTACCGTAACGAAATGAATGCACCTCACTGCGCCCGAAATTTTCAAATCTGGTGTTTGTCTCAGGTTCCGAGGCAATTACCTGAAAGGCATACCTCTTCCCGGGGTCCAGTAATGGTTGTGCCGGACCATAAAGAAATGTTGTGCCATTCACTGTCTCTTCGAAAAAAGGCGGAGTGGTGGCTGACAGCATTGCATCATTGGGATCCATTGAAGGATCAGTAATCTCAACAATCTTCAGAATATATGACGTCCACACCGGAGCCCCGGGTGAGGGCGTCCAGCTAAAGATAATCTGCTTTGCAAGCGTGCTCTCAATGACACTTTCATTTGCGGGTGTTATGAGCATTGGAGGCTGTAGATAATTCACACGGAAATAGTTACTGCAACTTGCAGGGGTATCCTCAGTCAGCGGCCGGCCACTATTATAAACCACTGCACATATCCGGTAATTTCCCGGGGGAAGTCCCTGTGTCTGAAGCTCAGCCGGATCAATGCCTGATACTATGAGTTGATTGAGATTAAAATACTCAGAAAGGTCCGGACCGCTTAGAGTGACAGGAACACCACTCTGAACCGTAAATGTTGAGTAGGCAAAATCAGGCAATGAAACAAGCTCTACTCCGTTGTCGCCGGTTATTCTAAGACGTAGACTACACTCCATCTCATTAAAGTCCATCGCCAGAACATTAATCCTGGTTTTGTCTGCATAGTCTTCGATATTGGGACTGTAAGGAGGCAATACTGCCACGTTTACAGTCACTTGCGCTTCAGACTTAATGAAAGCAACCGACGCCAGGATCAACACCAGGGCAGTCCTTTGAAGAAGCAATCTGCAGTTTTTCATAGTTTTAGAAAATAAATCCATAACCGAATTCACCCTTTGTTTCAGTATAAGAATTGGTGCCGGAACTGTTATTCACATAGAGCCTGGCCCTGACCATATGCATCTTCGTTATTTTTAAAGTTGTTGAAAATGAACCGGAGGTTATATGGCCGGAGAGGTTATTATCGAGGATATTTGAAAGTCGTGAGCCTGCTACAGCCATTGATATCCTGCTCTTCAGAAGAGAAGCAGATATTGTGGCTGACGGACCATGGAATGTATTTACTGCCGAAGGCATATCAAAAGTAGAATAGCTGTAGGTTACTGCCATGTTTATCTTAAGCGGCATATAGCCTATAATGTAAGAACCCATGGCCACAAGGGTCTTATAAGTATTTCCCGTATTGCTGACATGATCGGACATAACCTGATCATTAAGTGTGAGCATAATATTCTGTGAGAGTGATTTACTGTTAAAATTGAGATTCTGGACCAGGTTAATGCTGCTTGTTGTCTGTGATATCTGATTTATAGTATTCAGCGGATCAAGGGGGTTAAGACCTGCCTTCTGGTCAATATCATAATTTGATAAGTTCAGGTCAGCCCTGTACCACTTTGCCGGATTGGCTGACAGCCTTACAGAGCCAATTGTGCGGTTTGTCTGGTGCGCCAGACTCTCTTTCAGGTTATCACGTTGAAACCCCAGGCTGCCGGCAAAAACATACTTATCAGCAAGCAGGGAGAGAGAAGGCTCAATAGTAATATTACGGACATTGCTCTGCATAAAATATGTGCCCATAGAGCGGAACCCCGGGTCTATCTGTCTGAACCTGATCTTCAGATCAAAGGGCTTGGAGTCATACCCAAAAGAAGCCTCAATTGCATTGCTGCTCGTGGTGCTGATATTATTTTCAATCAGCTTGCTGATAATGGGTAGCAGGGACATCCCGGGTTCACCGGCAAGGCGCTTGTCGTCGGTGTAAATGCTGTTGGCAAACTCCAGATCGAAGACAAAATTCTTCAGAACCTTCTGGTGGGTTAAGAACGATATAACTGTATTTGAGCCAGGGAGCAGCAACTGACTTGTGTCTGCAATGGACCCGGTCACATCAGACCCTCGGAAAATAATGACGTCAGCGTTGTTTGATGCCGTGCCGTAGCCAAACCTGAATGCGAGACCATTACGCCTGTATGCAGGTATCTGCTGTGTCTGTGAATACTGGATGGAATTAAAATGAACCGGTCTCAGAAGCTGCCCGTACATAACCCCGATGCGGAATTTACCTGGTGAGAACTCCCCCCCGGCCCCCAGGATTGTGTGCCCTCCAAGGGTGTACCTGGAGAATGACACATTACGGTATCCGAGATGAAGTTTTGCCCATTTATATGAAGGACTAACACCGAACCTGTTAAAGGGCTGCTGAAAACTGCGCTCCTGCTCGCTGACAGTAAATGAGAACGGAAAGGTAATTCCATACACGGTTATTACCGGGTTACCCACCACCATCCATGAGAAAGCCGGACGGTTAGCCTCTCGTCCTTCAACATTGTAAAATACAAGCGAGGCCCCCAGCTGGCCTCTGATATCAAACTTGTTTTCACCGGTGATTGCCGACAGGTCCTGCGCCCGAAGAATGGAATTACATGCTATTAACAGGAATAAAAAAATATACCCCCGGACTTTCATATACCAGATCAGTTAGGTTACAGCTAATAATATTAAGCATTTTTAACTTAACAGATCTGTGAACATCGGGAAAATTTCCTGTTTTGATGAACATTTTTTGATCAAAGCAGGCAGATCGATGATTAAACTCCTGGTATAATCTAGCGTCATTATTTATGCTCAAGGCGAATGTTTTGAATATATAACCCTGTGAGGTCTATATCGCCTGGCTGGCCATTTGGTATGACATCAACTATTCAATACTGTCTGATATAATGCAAGCGTTTCATGACTTCTCCGGAAAAATCCCTGAAGCTTTTTCTAGCGGCTGTTGATTATGCTATTCGTTTGCAATATCTTTGAAATCCCACATTGTACACTAATTCATTTTATCTCTTACCAATTGTAATAGAATGATAGCTTGCAAGCCGGCACAGTTTTACCTGTTGAGCCGCGAGGTGTACGAAAAAACAAAAAAGGACGTATCTCCTTCATCCTATGAAATCTTTATCTCACCATCATAACCATGAATGTGCATATCATAGACCTTGGCATCGTCCTTCTCTATCTGGTTGCAACCGTCTTCATAGGTAACTGGGTATCAAAACGGGCGTCCAGAAACATCCAGTCATATTTTCTTGGCGGCAACAGCCTGCCGTGGTATTTCCTGGGTGTATCCAACGCCTCCGGTATGTTTGATATAGCCGGTACCATGCTGCTGGTCTACTGGCTTTCAGTCTACGGGCTCAAGAGCCTCTGGATACCCTGGCTCTGGCCTGTATTCAACCAGATCTTCCTGATGGTCTATCTCTCCTCATGGCTGAGACGCTCCAATGTCATGACCGGAGCCGAATGGATCAAGACCCGCTTCGGCGACGGTCGTGCCTCAAATCTCTCACATATTATTGTGGTTATCTTCGCCATCGTCAGCGTCATTGGATTCCTCTCTTACGGATTCAAGGGCATAGGCAAGTTCGTTGCGGCATTCCTTCCGCCCATTGTCTCCGATACCGAATTTCTGATTGCACATCCGCAGATAAACGTCAACCTCTACGCCCTGATCCTGATGGCTATCACAACATTTTACGTGGTGAAAGGCGGTATGTTCAGCGTGGTCATAACCGAGGTGATACAGTATGGCATACTCACCATCGCATCAATAGCCGTAGGGATCATCGCCATCAGGCATATTTCTCCCGATGCCCTCAACGCAGTGATCCCCGATGGGTGGAAGAGCCTATGGTTCGGGCGGTCCATCGGTCTCGACTGGCAGGCCATATCTGCGACCGCATCTCCGAAACTCAATACCTTCAACGAGTGGATCAAGACCGACGGGTATGAGCTGTTCGGGCTCTTCTTCGTAATGATGCTCTTCAAGGGCCTACTGGTCTCCGCAGCCGGCCCGGCACCCAACTATGACATGCAGCGCATCCTCGCAACTAAAAATCCCAAGGAGGCTTCAAAGATGAGCTCGCTGGTGAGCGTGGTGCTCAACCCGACACGTTACTTCATGGTAGCAGGACTGACAATACTGGCCCTGGTGAACTTCGACAGGCTTTATACCGGGTCACTCACCAATCCGGATTTCGAGAGCATCCTGCCCGAGGTACTCGCAACCTATGTCCCGGTGGGGCTCCTGGGGTTTCTTCTGGCAGGCCTCATCGCTGCCTTTATGAGCAACTTCGCCGCAACGGTGAACGCCGCACCTGCATACCTGGTCAATGATATTTACAAGCGTTACGTCAACCCCAACGCCACCGAAAAGACCTATGTCAGGATGAGCTACGCCGCCTCGCTCCTGATAGTAGTGATTGGGATAATCGTCGGTTTCATGGTGACATCTATCAACGATGTGGTGCTCTGGATCACCGCCGCACTCTGGGGCGGTTATACTGCCCCCAACGTCCTGAAGTGGTACTGGTGGCGCTTTAACGGATACGGGTACTTCTGGGGGATGCTCTCTGGAGTGGGAGCAGCCCTTCTGCTGCCGGCGCTTAACCTCGACATCCTGCAGAACTGGCCACTGACTGAGAACTTCAGCATGAACGCCTTCCCGGTCATCTTCCTGATTTCTCTCATCGGCAGCATCATGGGATCACTGCTCACAAAAAAAGAGGATGACGCCACGCTGAAGAAGTTTTACAGGCAGGTTCGCCCATGGGGATTCTGGAAGCCGGTGGAAAAAATGGTGATCGCAGAAGAGCCTTCCTTCAGGGCAAACAGGGATTTCTGGAAGGATATGTTCAACATCGTGGTGGGAATCGTCTGGCAGATATCACTGATGGCCTTCCCGGTGTTCCTCGTCATACGCGAGTGGCCTCAGTTCTATGTTGCAACGGGAGTAATGATAGTGACAACCATCATTCTGAAATTCACCTGGTGGGATAAACTTAAAGACTAACCGCAAATCTGGAACGGGTCAACTGTCAGACACAAATTCAGAGGGCCGGTCTAAAACATTGAGATCAGTAATCCTGAGCATTGATCGAAGGTAGTATGGGAGATCACTTTTGACGGTTATAAGGTCAATTCATGCATACTTCCGGCGTTCCCCGAAAACGGCAATGAGATAGTCATAAATGGAATACGCCTCTTGTCTTCATGCTCGGCGCCATGGACAGTATGAGGTCATAACTGCGATTGAAAAAAGTAAAAGCCTTTCTGGATAAACGATTCCCGGAAAAGATTAAATTTAAGCACGCAGATTAATCAATAAAGTGATGAGTACCAGAAGAGCATTTATTAAAAAAGGAGGGATAACCGCAGGCGGACTGGCCACTGCCACCGTATTAGGGGGCAGCATGCTGCCTGACAAGGGCAGGAATTCCGTCAGACCGGGCGGAATGAATGGCATCAGGATCACCGGAATGTTCATTGAGCCGATTAATTTCGAGCTGGATGAACCATTTCATATAGCACTGGGTGTAATGACCCATCTTGACAATGCCCTTGTTACAATTGTTCTTGAGAGTGGTATCGAAGGTTATGGGGAGGCCGCACCCATCATTCAGATCAACGGTGAGAACCAGGAAACCATCCTCGGAACGCTGAACAGCTGTAAGGAGTTTATCGTCGGCCAGGATATAAATAACTACAGGTCAATCGCCTACACCCTGAAAAGCTCTTTCTGGGCCCAGTCAGCCGCCAGGTGCGCCATCGAAATGGCTCTGCTTGATGCATACACAAAAGCCCTGGGGATTCCTTTTTACCGTTTCCTGGGAGGTACTGAGAACAGGATAGAGACTGATTACACTATTTCGATTGTTCCTGCGGAAGAGGCAAAGAAGCAGGCGATTAATCTTGCAGCTGAGGGTTTCAGGGTAATTAAGACTAAAGTAGGGATTAACCTGACAGATGACATTGACAGGGTTCTGGCAATAAAGGATGGTGCCCCTGGGTGCGGAATCCTTATTGATGCCAACCAGGGTTATTCACCTAAAACTGCGTTGCGCTTCATCAATGAAGTCCTGAAGCATGAAATTCACCCGGTACTGTTTGAACAACCGGTTCTGAAGAGTGACCTCGCCGGGATGAAATATGTGAGAGACAACACCGAGGTCATGATTGGCGCCGATGAATCGGTATTCACAGCTGCGGATGCCATCGATGTTGTCCGCACAGGTTGCGCCGATGTCATTAATATCAAGCTGATGAAGTCGTGTATAATAGAGTCACTTGATATTGCTGCGATTGCACGCAGCGCCAATCTTAAACTCATGATTGGCTGTATGGTTGAAACAAACCTGGGACTGGCATGTGCCGTTCACTTTGCTGCCGGTGTGGGAGGATTTGACTTTATAGACCTTGACCCCTCGTTTGATGCAGCAAGGTGCCCGGTTAAAGGAGGACCCGACTACACTCCCCCGTACTGGACAATCGGTCAGGGCAGCGGCCTGGGATTCAGTAGCAGGCAATAGTCCAGTCCTCAGTCGGCAATCGGCAGTCGGCAGTCAAAACCAGTCGGCAGCCCGCAGTCAAACATGACTGAAGACTGCGGACTGAAGACTGCGGACTGACATTCAGACCTTTAAATAGTCCCCCAGCGCCGCCACATACTCAGCAAATTTCTTTCTTCCAAGTTCGGTGATGCTGCACATAGTCT
>JBFYPM010000166.1:0-7025 GCA_041303295.1 Bacteroidales bacterium | reverse complement strand
TGCTGCCGATATTACATCTGACCGCCTGAACCGCTATTTTATTTCAACCGAAGATGGATACCGGATCAAGACCGAAATCAGGGAAATGGTTGTGTTTGCTCAGCATAATGTTATACTGCATCCTCCTTTTACCAGGATTGACATATTGTCATGCCGCAACCTGCTGATATATATGGACCCTGAGCTGCAAAAAAAACTCATCGGCTTGTTTTACTACAGCACCAATCCTGACGGGATAATGCTTCTTGGCAGTTCCGAGACCCTTGGTAACCAGAATCATCTTTTTTCACCGGTTGACACAAAGCTAAAAATTTATAAAAGGACACGATCCAATCATCTGCCGGAATACTTTGATTTTCCATCATCATTCTCCAGGTCAAAATCATCAGTATCCAGGAACCTGCTCCCTGACAACAAGGATCTAAATTTTCAGACTCTTGCCGACCGTCTGCTGCTCGATTACTATTCGCCTGCCGGTGTGCTTGTTAATGAGTATGGCGATGTGATTTATATTCACGGACATACGGGAACATATCTTGAACCGGCTGTCGGTAAGGCTAACATGAACATCTTTGCCATGTTGCGCGAAGGTCTCCGGAACGAATTCCATAATGCCTTCCGCAGGGCTGTTGCCAATAAGCAGACTGTGGTTTTGCACAACCTCCGGATAAATGCCAATGGCAATTCCCAGATTGTAAATATTGACATTAAGTGGATAGATAAGCCGGAACTCTTATACGGCACATTAATGATCATCTTCACTGAGGTGAAAGAGGTTGCTGCCATACGACCAGCTTCTAGAACAAATGGTCATTCGAATAACTCAAAGCGGGAGAAGGAGCTTGAGGCCGAGTTGCAGCGTATGAATGAGGTCATGCAGAATTCTCTTGAGGAAGTGCAGACTTCGCAGGAGGAACTGCGGTCAACAAATGAGGAGTTGCAATCCACAAACGAAGAGCTGCAGTCTACAAATGAAGAGCTCACTACTTCAAAGGAGGAAATGCAGAGTCTGAATGAGGAGCTTCAGACAGTGAATGCTGAATTGCAGGCCAAGGTAGATGATTACTCCAGGGTTAACAATGACATGAAGAATCTGCTAAACAGTACTGAAATCGCCACCCTGTTTCTCGATAAGGAACTAAATATCAGACGCTTTACTTTCCAGGCTACAAAGATTTTCAAACTCATAAAAAGTGACATCGGCCGGCCTTTTACAGACCAGGCATCAGACCTCAGTTATCCTGAGCTGGCCGATGATGCACGCGAAGTGCTGAGGACTCTCGTTTTTATCCAGAAAGAGGTTCCGGCCATTGACGGCGGCTGGTTTCTGGTGCGAATCATGCCATATCGCACCTTCGATGACAGGATTGACGGACTTGTAATTACTTTTATCAATATATCTGAACATAAAAGAACAGAACAGAAATTACTTAAAAGCGAGAAGGAAAACAGAATTCTGATAAACGCCGCCTCCGAAGTTAAGATAGTCCTGGCAGATGACAGCTCAGTGATAGACCTCAGTCCTGAAGCCGAATCCTTTTTCGGGAAGAAACGGGAGGAGTGTCTAAATAAGGATTTTGTCCGGATGTTTGTTCCTGAAAAATACCATAAAGGCGTTGAAAAAGATA
This sequence comes from Bacteroidales bacterium, assembly GCA_041303295.1. GTDB lineage: Bacteria > Bacteroidota > Bacteroidia > Bacteroidales > VadinHA17 > SR-FBR-E99. The sequence goes on along the minus strand of JBFYPM010000166.1, from coordinate 5,397 downwards.
TTAACGCGTTGATAAACAAGGGCTTGAATGGCAGAATAAAAATCAAGGTACTGACTGCAAGAGGAGTGATGGAGGTTGTGGATTTTTTTGTAAACTTATCGCTGAATAAAATAAAAAAGCCTGAAGGATTGATTTTGTCAACAAATATGCAGCAGACCCATGAATAAAAAGGAGCCGAATTTCACAGAAAGCCAGTTACTCCGTATGAAGGCTGAAGAGAAGCTAAAGAAAAAGCGGAAGAAAATTCCACTGGAGATCCAGGAATCTGATGCGAAGAAACTTCTCCATGAACTTCAGGTCCATCAGATAGAGCTTGAGATGCAGAATGAGGAGCTGAAGCAGGCAAATGCCACTGCCGAAGAAGCCCTAAGGCGTTATACAATGCTCTATGATTTTGCACCTATGGGCTACTTTATCCTGGATGCCGACGCCAGTATCGCTGATCTTAATTTTACCGGCGCGGAAATACTTGGAGAGAAACGATTTAGCCTGATTAACAGTAACTTTAAGCTGTTCATTGCAGAATCGTCAAAGCCGGTATTCAATAAGTTCTTCAGGAAAGTCTATACAAGCAATGCCAAGGAGTCCTGTGAGCTTGCCCTTGGCTACAATGGCAGGCCACTCTGTCATGCATATGTCGAAGGAATTGTGACAGGGGATGAAAGGCAATGCCTCCTATCTGTAATCGATATATCGGGATTCAGGAAGTGATCATTCTCAGACCCTGACCTCGGGTTCTGTCTGTTAAATGTCTGAGATTACATTACCCTTGCATAGAGAGGGGTTTATCCGCTTTTCTTATGTGGGAATTATATAATTCTTTTCCGGAATTATGTAATGGCTCTGTTGATGAAAAAATGAAACTTTGAGAGGCACTAAATCAATTGGCAAAATATGCAAATTGACTTCCACCCATTACATAAACAACAATAAGATGAAAACAAGAATCTTCACAATTTCACTCTTCATTATGATTGCATTTTGGTTTACCTCATGCTCCAACAAGGCCTTTTTTCTTCAATCATCCGTTCTGCCGGCAGCAGAGGGTTATGTAGAAGTAACCAGGGATAAAAGCGAGAACTATATCATAAAAATAGACTTAAAGAATTTTGCAGGTGCAGAAAGACTTGATCCGGCAAACCTTACTTATGTGGTTTGGATGGTTACAGCCAGAGATGCGGCAGTGAATATTGGTCGCATAAGTACCAATAATTCGCTCAACGCATCATTTGAGACGCTTAGTTCATTCAGGCCGGTTAAGATATTTATTACTGCTGAAGAACAGGAGAATGCGCGTTATCCGGGTTCCATGGTGATCCTGACAACAGACAGGTTTTAACCAGGAAGTGACGCGGATTCATGAAAAGACCGATAAGTATGCAAGTTACATCTGTTTATAAATGATCAGGTAAAGGGAAATGAAAGCAAAAGAACGCATCAGGACAGGCTCATTTGACTGGGCGATTGTCAGGGAGGCATTGAGACGCGCAATGCCACCAGCGGAAAAACCGTCAGGTAGAACAGGCCTGTCAGATAAAATACGTGATGTTGAAATATCGGTTTTGCTCAATGATGTATTTGGAGGTGAAATATTAAGGACACCCAAAGGGAAAGGCTGGCATTTCTATAACCGGATCAATGATGAATGCGTTGATCTTGCCGGGCAGGTTTTTAACGATTCGTATGATTACTCAGTCCATGGAAAAAATACCGATTCCCCGGCGGATACCTCCGGTTATTTTGAACAGAATGATTATACAAAGTTTTTCCTGAGGTTTGTAATCGCGTTTGAAGAGACTGTGGGGCTGGGGAAATATAAGTTAGCATAAATATTTTTTTATGAATAATTGAATAATGGAGCCCGAAGTTCCATTCAGCCCGATGTCTGCTGCAAAACATCGGGCTTGCTCATAACACAACCACTGCAATTTAAAATAATTTACGAAATTGCACCTGACGGCGGACCGTCTGTACCGCACTCACTTTAAAGAGAATTGTTATGAAAAGAACATTCCTGTCAGTCAGTCTATTAAGCCTGTTTATCATGTCAAATGCCCAGTCATTCAACACATTCCCCGTCACCACTCAGAAGCCGCCGCTGCATGGCAGGCACTGGATGGCTGTCACGGGCAAGCCGCTGGCGGCCACTGCCGGGGCAATGATCTTCGATCGCGGCGGAAACGCCGTTGATGCCGCCTGCGCCATGCTGGCGGCTTCCTGCACCATGTGGGACGTACTCAGCTGGGGCGGTGAGACACAGGCCCTGATCTATAACCCCAATACCGGAAAAGTCATTGCCATCAACGCCCTGGGAGTGGCACCAACGGGAGCCACTGCTGAGTTCTATAAGTCAAGGGGCTATAAATATCCTCCCGAGTACGGACCGCTTGCTGCAGTAACACCTGGTACGCCGGGCGGATTGATGACCATGCTTGCTGAATACGGCACCATGAGCCTGAAGGAGGTACTTGCTCCTGCCATGCAGATGGCCGGGGGCTATCCAATTGAAGCTCAAACTGCAAACTCCATAGAGAGAAATAAGAATCGTATCAGCGAGTGGCCATACTCGGCTAAAGTTTTCCTCCCTCATGCCGGGGAGACGCGCGAAGCGCCATCAGCAGGAGAGCTTTTCGTCCAGAAGGACCTGCTTGAAACTCTGACGAAACTGGTTGATGCTGAACAATTGGCCCTCAAAAAGAAGAAATCGAGAAAAGAGGCGATCTACGCTGCCTATGACCGCTTTTACAAAGGCGACATAGGCGCGGAGTTCTCAAGGGGATGCATTGAGCAGGGAGGCCTTATTACAAAAGAGGACCTTGCCGATTGGCAGGTGAAGATCGAGGAACCGATGATGACCGAATACAGGGGCATAGAGGTGTATAAACTGCAGCAGTGGACTCAGGGGCCGGTGATGCTGCAAACTCTTAATATACTTGAGAACTTTAACCTGAAGGAGATGGGATATAACTCAGTAAGGTATATCCATACCCTCTACCAGGCAATGAACCTGGCATTTGCAGACCGTGATTTTTACTATGGTGATCCGGCCTTCCCGCCGGAAGAACCAATGGCGGGACTCTTATCGAAAGAGTATGCCAAGGAGCGCAGCAAGCTAATTGATCCTGACCGTAATGACCCTGAAGTTCGTCCTGGCGATCCATATCCATTTGAGGATAAGAGCAATCCGTTTGCCACCCTTCTCAATACCTGGCAGGCCGATGCCCGGAATATATTTCCGTCAGATGACCCAGGCCAGTACGAGCGCTTTCTTGGCTCGTTTCAGTCGGGCACAACCTCCGTTGAGGCTGCCGACGAGGAGGGATGGGTTGTCTCCGTCACTCCAAGCGGAGGATGGGTCCCTGCATGCATAGCCGGGAATACCGGCATAGGTATGAGCCAGCGAATGCAGAGCTTCGTCCTTGATGAGAGGGAAAACCCGTTTAATGTGGTTGAGCCGGGAAAGAGGCCGCGCGTCACACTCACGCCCACACTGGCGATGAAGGACGGTAAGCCTTTTCTTGCATTTGCCAAACAGGGAGGCGACGAGCAGGATCAGCTTCTGCTCCAGTTCTTTCTGAACGTGGCCGAGTTTGGTATGACAGTCCAGGAGGCATGCGAGGCCCCGTCATTCAAGACTTTGCAAATGTATTCAAGCTTCGGCGAACATGAGAAAGTTGCTGGAGGACTGGTCCTGAACAGCACCATGCCGTCATGGATAAGGAAGGAACTGGCAGCCATGGGTTACCGGCTATCATTTCAGGAACGGACTTCAGGTCCGGTGAACGCCATCGGGTTTGACCATTTGCACGGAACCTTCTGGGGAGGATCAAGCAACTTCGGCGAAGATTACGGCATCGGTTGGTGAGCACAAGTCTGAAAGTCGAAAGTCCAAAGGTCTGAAGTCTGAAGGTCCTGCCATATAAGTATTTGATAATCACTTATTAATTATTAATTCTTACCTCTTAATTCCTCACTACTGCCTACTGCCTGCTCTCTATTGCCTAATTTCCCAACATGATTGCTATCTTTGTGCATTCGGACTAATTTTAAGATGGCCAAGAACGAAAAAAGGAAGGGGCAATGGCGCGATAAATTCCGTTTTGCCATTTTTAATGATACTACCTACGAGGAGTTGTGGCGCATACGACTCACCAAATCGAACGCACTGCTGGCAGCAGCGCTGCTTTTCCTGCTTATCATCGGTGTCAATTCATCACTGATAGCCTTCACCAACCTCCGTGAATTCATCCCCGGGTACCCTGATGTATCCATGCGGCGAAACATAATTATGAATGCAATCATGCTCGACTCGCTTGAACGAGAGCTGGCCATCAGAGACAAATATTTCCAGGATCTGAATGACGTAATCTCAGGAAGGCAGCCTATTGGCCAGGTGGCCCGGCGTGACAGCACCCGCGACTACAGCAACATAGTCTTTAAAAAGTCAGCCGAAGACTCGTTATTGAGATCAAAGGTTGAACAGGAGGAAAAATACACTCTCACATCGGGGTCAACAGGCTCTTCTCATGGCGCCAGCCTCGCCAGCATACATTTCTTTCCACCGGTCAAAGGCATTGTTTCTGGTAATTTTGACCTGCGCACACGTCATTATGCTACTGATATTGTTACCCAGCCCAAGGCGGTGGTGTCATCTACCCTTGACGGTACTGTAATTCTTACGGGATGGACCATGGAGACCGGGTTTGTGATGGCTATACAGCACAGCAACAACCTCATCTCAGTATACAAGCATAACGCCACACTCCTCAAGGAGATGGGTGACAGGGTCTGGGCGGGAGAGGCAATCTCCATTGTTGGTGACTCAGGCGAGCTTTACACCTCGGGTCCGCATCTCCATTTTGAATTATGGCATAATGGTGAGGCCCTGGATCCGGGACAATATATTTTCTTCTGATATCATATCCGCAGATGCATAAGCGACTCGCAATTCTCGGTTCAACAGGATCGATTGGGACTCAGACACTCGGTATAGTGGCCCGTTATCCTGAACTATTCACCGTCGCTGTTCTCGCTGCAGGCAACAATGCCGAGCTTCTCATGGAGCAGGCAAGGATTTACAGGCCGGCGAAAGTTGTCATTGGCAATGAGGCTTTTTTCAGCGTGGTCAGGGATGGTTTGTCCGGTATGGGCATTGAGGTTCTTGCCGGCAAAAAGGCGTTTGAGGAGGTTGCATCATCTGACGGTGTTGATACTGTTGTGGCTGCAATGGTAGGGTTTGCCGGACTGCGCCCCACCGCTGCAGCAGTGAGGGCAGGCAGGGAGGTGGCCCTGGCAAACAAGGAGACCCTTGTGGTGGCTGGGGAGATGATTACCGGCACTGCCGCTGCAACTGGCAGCAGGCTGCTGCCAGTCGATTCCGAACATTCGGCAATTATT
>JBFYPM010000165.1:0-7107 GCA_041303295.1 Bacteroidales bacterium | reverse complement strand
GGCCATCGAAGCGGTAGCTGATATGCCTCAGCTGCAGGTCAAGGAACGCATTCAGGCTGCCTGACACCCCGGCGTTCACCTTGCCGTAGATGTTGAATTCATCCTTCGTGCCGTTATTTCTGTACCACTCATAGCCCGGGATAATGATACCCGGATTTTCCAGCCACTTTATTTCTCCGAAATGATCTCCGTCATACCTGTTCACCGCTCCTCCCATGGTCCATTCCGTCCGGGTTCCCTGTTTGATCAACGACCAGACCGCACCGTAGAAGAGGTTATCGAGCCACTTCCGCTGAACGATATCCGTTTCGCTGATAATGGGGTCAGAGGGGTATATGTCTGAAATACCGTATTCAAATGGGTTGATATCGCTCTTCTGCTCCTCATAATATCCCTTGCCTGTGGTAAGGTGGAGTCCGGTGTTCAGGCTCACCCTTCCCGGAAAGAGGTGAGTGTGGAAGAGGTGATAATGATTCTGCGTATAGACGTCCGTCTCATCGGTGTAGTAGCGGGTCACGCCGTTGGCATCAACGTACTCTCCGGCAGGGTTGTATCTCCTGTTCTCAGGCAGCACCTCTGCCGGCACACCCCACCAGCTGATCCCCGTTTTCTGGTCGCCGGTGATCACATTGAAGCGTATCATGTCTGAAGGGGCTGACCATATGCCTGAAACAATCGCAGAGCGAATATCCGCTTTGCTGTGTTCAACATATCCGTCGCTGTGTATGTTGGAGGCCCGGATCATCATGTTGAACCGGTCGCCGAGCATGCCCGTCCATGCTTTTGCAGAGAGGCGGGAGGTGTTGAATGAGCCGTATGACATATCTGCAGTGGCGCCTGCATCTGATGGCGGCGTCAAGCTGCTGATGTTCACGGAGGCGCCGAAGGCCCCTGCACCGTTTGTGGAGGTGCCCACGCCCCGCTGTACCTGGATGCTCCCGGTGGAAGAGGCCAGATCAGGCAGATCGACCCAGAACACCTGCTGCGATTCGGAGTCATTGAGCGGTATACCGTCAAGTGTGATGTTGATCCTGCTGGCATCGGTACCACGTATGCGCAGTGATGTATAGCCTATCCCGGTACCGGCGTCTGAGGTCTCAACCACCGACGGTGTCAGTGACAGCAGGAAGGGCATATCCCTTGTCATATCCCTTTCTCTCAACTCATCAGATCGAACGGTGCTGTGAGCCATTGGTGTGCGTGACCCTGCACGGCTGCCCCTGACGATCACCCCTTCAGCCACGAAGAAGGCCTCCTTAAGCGACACATCCAGCACAGACGTTCCGGAGACTGCCACCACTGTATCAATTGATTCATAGCCCGTGAAGCTTATGCGGAGAACATATGATCCGCCCCGGAGGCCGCGAAGGGCATACCTGCCTTCATTATCAGCAGCCACCCCTGTCCTGAGACTCTCAATGACAACCGAAGCACCTGCCATGGGGAGGCCGGATTCATCGGTGACCCTGCCCGTGATCATCCCCCCGTGACGCTGGCCGGATAAAACCCCGGTCAGAACCAGCATAACCGACATGAACAGTGAAATCTTCCTCAACATATCTCCAACAATTAAATTAAACATCGTCAGATGCAAGGGTGTTCAGACTATCAGGAAATGATTACTCTCTTTCCCTACGCCGGCATTACCCGGATCAGGTTATAAGGGTATGATCTCAGCCTGTTAAGTAAGGCACCCCGTAATTTGACACCACAAATATACGACAGATTAAGATAAAAACCCAATAAAAGCGGGAGAAGCGGCAGAGGCGCATTATTAGTATATTTGTCAACGGAAAGAGGGAAGAAAATGGATGAAATTCTGAAGAAGCTCAAATATAAGGACCAGGTGCGGATAGCTGTTGTGAATGCCCCGGACGGGTTCCGCAATCGTATCAGCAGTCTGTTGCCCGGTGTGCAGATAGACACCGAGATAAATGCACGATACCTGTATGAATTTATGATCGCCTTTACTCCTGCCTCATCTGATGTTGAAAAGATCGGGCCCTCCTGCATTCACAACCTGAGTGATGACGGAAAGCTCTGGATGGCTTACCCGAGGGGCAATTCACGCAGAAGCGGTACAGACATCAACCGTGACCACGGGTGGAACAGCGTTGAAGAAACAGGCTTCAGGAGGGTTAGCCAGGTGGCGGTTGACAATGACTGGTCGGCTGTGCGATTCAGAAATGCCAAGTATGTCAAATCCGGAAAATAGGCCGGCTGATGAAAAAGTTACTGTTCATTTTGGGTTGCCTGGCAACCATAATAGCCTGTTCAAGGGAGGATGTCTCAGAGTACCACCATGGCAGGGTGACATTTCCTGTTCAGCCCGGCCTGGGAGCAAAGGAGGCAATGGCTGCCCGCGTGGTGCCGCACCCCCGCCAGCTTGAATGGCAGAAGCTGGAGATGACAGCTTTCATTCATTTCACAATAAATACCTTTACCGGGAAAGAATGGGGTGACGGGAATGAATCACCCGGGCTGTTTAACCCATCCTCACTTGACACTGACCAGTGGGTAAGGGTGCTCAGTGATGCAGGCATGAAGATGATCATCATCACGGCCAAACATCACGACGGTTTTTGCCTGTGGCCGACAAAGACGACGGATCACTCGGTGGCTTCAAGCCCGTGGAAAGATGGGAAAGGTGATGTTATCAGGGAGTTAAAGGATGCCTGTGACAGGCATGGGATGAAGTTCGGGGTGTATCTTTCCCCATGGGACCGTAACGCAGATTGTTACGGGGATTCCCCGGCATACAACAAGTTTTACATGGAGCAACTGACAGAGTTGCTTACCTGGTACGGGGAGGTTGATGAGGTGTGGTTTGACGGTGCCAACGGCGAAGGCTCTGACGGACGCCGGCAGGAATATGACTGGCAGTCCTATTATGACCTTATCAGGAAGCTGCAGCCGGATGCCGTCACTGCAATCATGGGAGAGGATGTAAGATGGGTTGGTACAGAGACCGGTTACGGCCGCGAGACGGAGTGGAGCGTGACCGCATTGGCGCCCGGCGGGACTGCCGCCAGCCGTGCAATAAACGAGGCACTGGGACTGAGTCCAATGTCAGCGGATCTCGGCAGCAGCACCCTGCTGCAAAAAGCTGATAATGTCTTCTGGTATCCTGCCGAGGTGGATGTGTCAATCCGCCCGGGTTGGTTCTGGCATGCCTCGGAAGACAGCCTGGTAAAGGATGTTGAAAAGCTTTCAGATATTTACATGAGCTCAGTCGGCCGTAACGCTGTGCTGCTGCTTAACGTGCCGCCTGACAGCAGGGGACTGATAACAGACCAGGACATCCAAAGTCTCATGGGACTTAAGGCATGGATCGATGCACTTTATGACACCGATCTCCTCAACGGGGCAAGGCCTTACGGACGTGGCAGCTCAGGGGCTATTGACGGTGACAACAGCACCTCATGGAGTCCGCACCGTGGCCGCACTGCCTCCTTCGTTCCGGCAATAGCCGCCACATTTAATGTGGCGATGCTTCAGGAAGACATCAGCAGGGGACAGCGGGTGGAAAAGTTCATCATAGAGGCCCTATCAGGAGAAAAGTGGGATACAATTGCCTCAGGCACAACCATAGGCTATAAGCGGCTCCTGCAGTTCCCTGAGGTTAGAGCTAACGAAATCCGGCTCACAATCGTCTCATCAAGGGCAACCCCCCACATAAGTACCTTCGCACTCTATCACACCGAATAGATTGGTACGGTTCTTGTAATTATTCTTATATAATTAAGAATTCAGGCCATGAAAAAATTAGCACTGTCAATAGTTACGATACTGTTTGTTATTGTAGCATCAGCCCAGGAGCAGGCTCCTCTCACAAAGCAGGAGAAGAAGGCCCTGAGGCAGGAACAAAAGAGACAATCAGAGATCATTCTTGCCAGGAACACATCCGAAGCACTTAGAACAGGCCGCTTCGTCCTTAAAGCTGATCAGCTGAGAGGCCGGGGAGGATATGTGATGCATGTCAATCCCACAACAAACTTCGTTGCAGTGGAGGGAGAGGAAGCCTATGTTCAGGTAGCATCAGCATCCGGAATCGGCTTTAACGGCATTGGAGGCGTCACACTGCGGGGCAAAATTACCTCATTCGAGGTTGAACAGGGGAAGAAACACGGATCATACAACATTGTGATGAACACCATGGGTACAAGTGGCCCACTGACCATAGTGATGAATATCAACAAAACCGGAGAGATGGCTTCTGCCTCAGTACATACCAACTATGGAAGCAGGGTCGACATGAATGGTGTCCTGGTGCCATGGACCGGTACCGGATCGAAAATCTATAAAGGCAGAGAGACCTACTGAATCAGAATCAACAAATCAATTACAATCGAATATGAAAATACTGAAAATACTTTCATTGCTGTTGCCATTTGTCCTGGTATCATGCCAGCTTGATCCGTCTCATGTCGAATACAATAACGTGGTGATCCCTATTGATCAGAAAAGCGTACCGGAGACGGCAACCGTAAATACCCCTGTCAGCATATACGCCAAGGCCATCACAGAGAACGGATGCTGGTCAAACATCCATTTTGTATTTGACACCCTGGCCGTAAAAGAGTACGAGTTTTATGCCCTGGCAGATTTTGAGAGTAACGGGGCATGTCCCGAAATAGAACTAATGGCTGACACGGTAATCACAATCACTCCGGACTCTCCGGGAGATTATGTCATAAAATTCTGGGACAGCGCCAGCACCTTTGACCTTGACACAATTAAAGTTATGGCAGTAATGCCCGGAAGGTAATTTACCTGCCTGTTCTCTTCAGCGGGTTTGTCAGCCAGTGATTCTGACGCTCCTCCTCGGATTTGTGAAATATCTCCTTGTTGACATACTTAATCGACTCTACCGTATAAAGAGCACGTGGATTAAATTTGTTAATCTCATCGAGAACCACTTTAATCATGCTTCTGCGGGCGATAATATATATTACCGCCACCTCTCCCTCGATCCCCTCGGCCTTTACTGAGGTGACGCCGTAGCCGGTAGCCCTGAGATCCTCAATCAGCTGCGTTGCATCCTTGCGTGTGATGACCCTTATCATCTCATGACCAATGGCCAGCTTCTCCTCAATGAGCATCCCAATGAAGTTGCCGGTGGCAAACCCGGCTGCATAGGCAACATAACAGACCCAGTTGTCGAGGTCCTGCATGATGCGGCTTATAGCCAGAAGCCAGATCAGAACTTCAAAGAAACCAACCAGCGGAGCTACACTCCTCATGCCCTTGGTGACAAATATTATCCTGAGAGTGCCCAGCGAGACATCGATTATCCGCGCCACAAAGATAAAGAGTGGCAGTAAAACATATGTAACAAGTTCTGAATTAAGTGCTTCCATGTTGCTAATTAACATTTTTGAACTTGCTAAGTTATGACTATTTTTGATACGGATAGACCGAACAGAGAGCCTGATGATATCAATTAAGATCCTTGCACTGGTTACATCGATGATGTTAACGGGAGTGGCATCAGGCCAGGAGCCTGATTCCGTTCTTACTCTGCTGTTTACAGGAGACATAATGGGTCACGATGGTCAGATAGCAGCCGCCCGTGATGACTCAACAGGTACCTGGTCGTATGACACTGTTTTCAGCTATATCGCACCGCTAGTCTCTTCCGTTGATGTTGCCATAGGTAATCTTGAAGTCACCCTCGGTGGTGCTCCCTACAAGGGGTACCCGGCATTCAGTTCACCGGATGCACTGGCAGCAGCATGCAGGAATGCCGGTTTTGATATCCTGGTGACGGCCAACAACCATGCTGCCGACCGTGGCACAAAAGGCATTGTGCGTACAATCAGGGTGCTTGACAGCCTGGGTATCAGGCACACCGGCACCTGGGTCAGCGGTGGGGCAAGAGACAGCCTTTCGCCACTGATGATATGCAGTGAGACCATGAGAGTGGCGCTGCTGAGCTATACCTACGGCACCAACGGCATAGTGGTTCCACCACCAGCAATAGTCTCATACATCGATACCCTGAAAGCGGCGGATGACATAAGGAAATCTGTTGATCTCGGTGCTGACCGGACGATAGTATTCATTCACTGGGGAACGGAATATGACACCCTCCCCGACCCGCAACAGAAGAAGAATGCAGCCGCCCTGCTGAGGATCGGTACTGACATAATCATCGGATCACACCCTCATGTGCTGCAGCCGATGATCGCGGAAACCGATTCCTCAGGAATAAAAAATCCGGTAGTATGGTCAATGGGGAACTTCGTCTCCAACCAGCGAACCCGCAGAAGGGATGGCGGTGTAATGATCAGGCTTGACCTGACAGTAAAGGGTGACACAACTGTCATATCTGATGCCGGATACCTCCTGACATGGGTATACACCCCGATTGAGGAAGGCAGACGGAAGTTCTATATACTGCCTTGTGCGGACTTCGAGAACCGGCCGGAGTTCTTCCAGACCCCATCTCAGTATGATGACATGATGACTTTCATCAGGGATGCCCGGAGACTCCTTGACAGCCAGAACACCGGGTTCAGCGAGATGATATGGTCGGAAGGAAACTGGATCAGGTCGGCCAGGCAGTCGGTATCGCTTAATTAGTATCTTTACAGAGTTATAAACCGGATTATGGAGGGATCAACAATACTTCTTGCAGGAACAGCAGTAACCATCGGGTTCATACACACACTCATTGGGCCTGACCACTACCTGCCGTTCATAGTTATGGGTGAGGCACGCGGATGGAGCATTAAAAAAACGATGCTCATTACTTTCCTCTGTGGCGTGGGTCATGTGCTGAGCTCAATAGTAGTGGGTCTCATAGGGATCGCCGCCGGACTGTCACTTTCGAAGCTGGAGTTCTTTGAATCATTCCGGGGGAACATAGCAGCGTGGCTCCTGATAGCCTTCGGCCTGGTATATATGGTCATAAGCCTGCGCTCCCTCTACCGCAAGAGGAAGCACGAGCACCCTCACAACCATACTGACGGCACTGCACATGAGCATCTACATGACCATTTCAGCGGCCACTCACATATACATGTCAGTGACAGGAAGAACATGACCCCATGGATCCTGTTCCTGATATTCGTCCTCGGACCCTGCGAACCCCTTATTCCTATC
>JBFYPM010000164.1:0-26997 GCA_041303295.1 Bacteroidales bacterium | reverse complement strand
CGGTGGCAGCATCAATAAACGGCGGTGGCGGTGGCCAGCCCTCTCTTGCAACCGCCGGAGGAAAGCGACCGGAAGGCCTGCAGGAAGCGGTTGACAAAGCCGTGGCCATGGCAAAGAATGTACTTTAAGGGAGATGCTGCTCCTGTTTTATACAATTAAAAATGTACTGTTAATCCGGTATTGACATTATGGAAGTTACCAGAACCTTTGACCTGATAGACTGGGGGAACCAAGTCTATCCACGTGAGGTTATGTTCGGAGGCAAACACGGAAACAACTGGGTAACCTACTCTTCCGAAGCCGTCAGGGAGCTGACCGACCTGTTCAGCTGCGGCATGTTGGCCCTCGGTTATGTCAGGGGTGACCATATAGCAACCATAACACCCAACAAGGCGGAGTGGAATATTGCTGACCACGGCCTGGCCCAGGCCGGCATGATTCATGTCCCCATCTATCCTACTATAGGACAGGAAGAGTATGGCTTTATCCTTGAACACTCCGAAGTAAAAGCAGTGATAATCGGTAACAGGCAGCTTTACAATAAGATATCACCTGTTATTTCAAAGATCCCCTCCATCAGGGCTCTATACTGTTTTGATGATGTGAACGGACTGGCATCTTTAGAAGATATCATCGAAGAGGGCAGGAAGAACAGGGAAATACTCATGCCGGCACTTTCTGCAATCAGAGATTCGATCAGACCCTCAGACCTTGTGACAATCATTTACACCTCTGGAACCACTGGTAATCCAAAGGGAGTAATGCTTTCACACAATAACCTTGTGACCAATGCCATCGGCACCAGTACAGCACATGAGTTCGGGCTTGGCTACCGGGCGCTCAGTTTCCTTCCCTTATGCCATGTGTACGAACGAATGATGAACTACCATTTCCAGTACAAGGGTACGAGCATCTACTACCTTGAGAATATGGGAGTCATCGCCGACACCATGAAGGAGATCAGGCCTCATATTGCAAACACCGTTCCCCGTCTGCTTGAGAAAATCTATGACAATATCATCAATAAAGGTAAGAACCTCCCGTGGCTCAAGAAGCAGATATTCTTCTGGGCAGTGGCGCTCGGGCTCAAGTACAGGCTGACCGGCAACTCTAAGTTCTATAAGTTCAGACTTGGCATAGCCCGCCGTCTCATTTTTAAAAAGTGGAGGGAGGCTCTGGGCGGAGAGCTGCGTGTGCTTGTCTCCGGCGGAGCCGCCCTTCAGTCGAGGCTTGAACGCATATTCTGGGCGGCAGGGATACCGGTTCTCCAGGGATACGGTCTCACTGAGACCTCCCCGGTCATTGCAGTCAACCCGTTCAGAATCCCTGACATCAGGTTTGAGACCGTAGGTCCCCTCCTTGAAGGTGTAGAGGTGAAGATAGCAGATGACGGCGAGATACTGTGCAAAGGACCAAATGTGATGATGGGTTACTTCAAAGCTCCGGAACTGACGGCTGAGGTAATAGACAGCGAGGGATGGTTCCACACCGGTGACATTGGTCGCATGGAAGAAGGCCGCTTCCTTAAGATCACTGACCGCAAGAAGGAGATGTTCAAGCTTTCGGCCGGGAAATATATCTCTCCACAGGTCATTGAAAACAAACTGAAAGAGTCATTCTTCATTGAACAGGCTATGGTAATCGGGGAGAATGAGAAGTTTGCAAGCGCACTTATCTCTCCAAACTTCACATTCCTGCATGACTGGTGTTCTATTCACAAGATCCAATACCGTGACAATGCCGATCTCATTGAGATGCCTGAGGTGATAGAAAGGATCAGCCGGGAGGTGCGCGAAGTTAACAGGGAGCTTGGAGAATTCGAACAGATCAGACGCTTCAGGCTGGTAACGGAAGAGTGGACTCCGCAGACAGGAGAGCTCTCTCCTACCCTGAAACTGAGAAGGAATATTCTTGCTGAAAGATACCAGTATCTCATCAGGGAGATATATTCAGTCAGGGAGAAGGAGAATGTGGTTGACAAGGTGGTGGGTGTGATAAAGAATGGTGTCAGCGGCATCCTCAGGAACCTGCCGAAGTTCTGAGTGCCCGTCATAAGTCAGGAGGCCGGTTGCGGTTTCGGGTACGCGACCTCCTTTTATTTTTATACATTTGTCATCCGTATGAACAGACCACGGTCAATATATACTCTTATCGCCGTTGCATCAATGGTGCTCTTAATGGCTTCATGCTCAGTGCAGCCATGCTATGAGGAGAAAGACCCTTTGATGAATGTTCTGCTGCTTACCAGCGGTACCGGTGAGACTGCAGAAGCCGATTCAATAAGAGTCAGAGGCGTCTCTCCCACTGACACCATAGAATTTGTAGACAGCAGGGAGTCAGCATTATTCTCTGTACCTCTGGATCCGTCAGCAGACCAGTCTCTTTTTTTCATAACCCTGAACGGAATCTCAGACACGGCTGTCATACGCTATACGAGGAAACCTCACCTTGTCTCCCCGGAATGCGGATATACATTTATCAGCGTTATTACCGGCCTTGAGACAACACACAATATTATTGATACACTCATGATTGAGAACAATAATGTTAATCTAAATGGCGAAAAGAACCTGCATCTTTTTTATTAGTCTCTTGCTCCTTCTCGGAAGCAAGGCAGCGTCACAGGATACGGTCACTGTGCCTCTGCATCTGAGGGCAGGGTTTGATCTATCCGGACCGGTACTGCATCTGGTTGGGAATGATCTCACCAGTTATGGCATCCTTGCATCCGCAGACATTAACTCAGCTTTCACTGTCAACGCCGGCATAAGGTATTCAACATTCAATTCTTCAAAGTATAACTTCGATTTCTCCAGTAGGGGAACAAGCATTGTTGCCGGCGCAGATTATAACTTTATCAAGGCCAACGTATCCGGAGGTAAGTATTATGCCGGAATCGGGCTTCGATACGGTCTGAGCTTCTATTCCGAAGAGGCGTCAGTAATAAGATACAATAACGCTTGGGGGGCCGGCGAATCATTACTGCCTCTGTCACGTCACACCGGACATTTCGTGGAGATTACTCCAGGTGTCCGCACTGAGCTCTTTCCGGGTATCACAATTGGATGGAACCTGTATATGAGGCTGCTTGTCAGCGCCGGGGCAGGGAAAGATCTCAAGCCTGTCTGGATGCCTGGCTACGGTCCCGGAACAAGGGGCATGAGCACAGGTGCCGAGTACTATATTTCCTTCTCCATACCCTACCGGAAGATAAAGGTTGTCATAAAGCCCAAGCAGGAAGATACAGAAGACGAAGAGGAGGAAGAAGGCGGTTCAACTGAAACAGGTACCTTCTCCACAGGTTCAGGCAACAGGCTTTGAATCCGGCTTGCGACTGAAGATTAACAACCCCATGAAGGTCAGGAACCCGTTTACAAGCAGCATCTCAAAACCGAACCTGTAACCGTTCAGAAGCTCCTCTGAGAAAGTACTGAGGATAAAACAAAGGACCGGTGAAGCGATAGCTATCCAGGGAGTTATCCTGTCATTCACACTCCTGTTGGTGAAAAGGCCGAATGTAAATAGTCCCAGCAGTGGACCGTACGTATAACCAGCAATGGTGAAGAGCTTGTCAATTATCGCCCTGTCATTCATCTGACGGAACACCAGGATGCAGATGAAAAAGATGAGTGCGAAGGAGAAGTGCACGCTGTACCTGATCCTGGTCTTTTTCCTGTCATCCATCTCCGTCTTTTTCTCGAGTCCGAGGAAGTCAATGCTGAATGACGTCGTCAGTGATGTGAGGGCGCCGTCAGCACTCGGAAAAGCCGCTGAGATGAGTCCTACCAGGAAGACGACACCTGCCGCTGGACCCAGGTATTTGAACGCAATTGTCGGGAAGAGGTCGTCAGACATGGCAACGTTTACTCCTTCGACAGCAGCATAGAGAACCAGGAAAGCTCCCAGAATCAGGAACATGAAGACAACAACGAGGTTGATAGTACTGAAGGTGAACATGTTCTTTTGTGCATCCTTGAGAGTCCTGATGCTCAGGTTCTTCTGCATCATCTCCTGATCAAGCCCTGTCATTGTAATTGTAATGAACATACCGCTGAAAAACTGCTTGATGAAGTGACGCGGATGATCCCAGTCAGTGATTACAATCCGTGACATATCACTGTCGAACACATCACCTATCAGGCTGAAGATCGGTGCGCCCAGCTCTCTGCTGATGTAGAAGACAGAGAGTACAACGGCAAGCAGCATGAATGTTGTCTGCAGGGTGTCAGTCCAGATAATCGTCCTGATGCCTCCCTTCAGGGTATATATGATGATGAGAACAATAAAAATCAATACATTAACCCAGAAGGGTACGTTCCATGCATCGAACACAAAAATCTGCAGCACGTGGATGACGAGAAACATCCTGAGTGAAGCGCCCAGCACCCTTGAGATTATAAAGAACCCGGCCCCTGTCTTATAGGACCAGAATCCGAATCTCTGTTCCAGGTATCCGTAGATGGAGGTCAGCTTAAGACGATAGTAGAGCGGCAGGAGGATGAGGGCAATCACCACGTAGCCGAAAAAATACCCGAAGGCAACCATCATGTATGAGAACTGGGTCTCTCCCACCCAGCCAGGTACGCTCATGAACGTCACCCCGGACAGGGATGCTCCGATCATGCCATAGGCTACAACATACCATGGTGATACCTTGTTACCTATGTAAAACGACTGGTGGTTGGCCTTCCTTGCTGTGATGAAAGTAACACCGAACAGCATTAGGGTATAGGCGATAAAAATCAGGAGGATGAGTGTTGGTGTCATATCTTGTAATACATCCCGCAAGGATAGTAAAAAGATCGGAGATAAAAATTATCAACTGGCAAGGTTTGCGGGAAATAATGAATTATTTTTGATGCAAATCAAAGTTATGCCGTCACGTTTCCCCTCCAAAATGCTCGAAGAGGCCGTGAATGAGTTCGCCTCACTTCCCGGAATTGGCCGCAAGACGGCCTTCAGGCTGGTGATGCATCTTCTCCGGCGTGACAGTGGCGAGGTGCGCCGGTTTGGGGAGACCATCACCAGGCTGCGTGAGGATGTTTGCTACTGCAGCATCTGTCACGGCATCAGCGACACGCCTGTGTGTGAGATATGCAGTGATCAATCGCGCGACAGGTCGGTCATATGCGTGGTTGAGAACGTGCAGGATGTGATGGCTGTTGAAAATACCCGCCAGTTCCGTGGTTTGTATCACGTGCTCGGAGGTATTATCTCGCCTGTGGACGGCATCGGGCCATCCGACCTTACAATCACGAAACTTGAAGAGAAGGTTAGGGAAGGAACACTAAAGGAGATTATCCTGGCGCTAAGTACTACCATGGAGGGGGATACAACCAACTTCTACATCTATAAACGGCTTTCGGGATATGATCTCCGCATAACAACACTGGCACGCGGGGTGGCTATTGGTGATATACTTGAATACACTGATGAGATCACTCTCGGCCAGTCGATTCTCAACCGCCGCCCCTTCTCGCTTCAGTCAGACCGATCCTGATCATTTTTTTATTCTGAAAATATTGCTTATTTTGATGAAAATCGAGAGCTGATGACAGAGACATTCGCCAGGTTCTTCTCAGATGCATCGCAAATGATGAAGAAATCGGCAATACGCGAGATCCTTAAACTTACACAGAGACCTGATATGATCTCCTTTGCGGGAGGACTTCCCTCCCCTGACTCCTTCCCGATAGAGGATATTAAAAAGATCACCTCTGAGATGATGGACGAGGAAGGGAAGGAAGCTCTCCAGTACGGCACCACTGAGGGAGATCTCAGGCTCCGCACTCTTCTTGCCGAACGTCACAGGAAAGACGGCCTCAACCTCTCCCCGGCAAACCTGATAATTACAACAGGCTCACAGCAGGCTCTTGACCTCTGCGGGAAGATCTTCATTAACCGCGGCGATGTGGTTCTGTGCGGGTTACCATCCTACCTTGGCGGACTGAATGCCTTTTCAAACTACGGCGCAAGGCTGAAAGGCATACCCCTTGATGATCAGGGTATGCGTCCTGACCTGCTTGAGAAAACGATTATAAGTCTGAAAAGTGATGGCAGCATTATCAAGTTCATTTATATTATTCCTGATTTTCAAAACCCTACAGGCGTCACACTCCCGCTGTCAAGGCGTCTTGAGATTATTCGCATAGCCGAAAGGCATGACCTGATCATCGTTGAAGACAGTCCATACCGCGACGTTCGTTTTGAGGGCACTCCGGAACCGCTAATGTCATCCCTTGACACCCAAGGAAGAGTATTGACACTGAACACCTTCTCCAAGATCCTTGCCCCGGGGTTCAGGCTGGCATGGGTAACCGGGCACCCGGAGATAATTGATAAACTGGTAACGGCAAAGCAGGCCGCAGACCTGTGCACACCACCCTTTGTCCAGAAGATAGCAGCAAGATATATTGCGAAGGGACTGCTGGAGGTAAACCTTAAAAAGACAGTGGACCTGTATCGTGATCGTCGTGATTACATGCTTAGATGTTTCCGGGAATATATGCCTGACGGGGTCAAATGGACCGAGCCGTCAGGCGGGCTTTTCCTCTTCGTAACCCTGCCTCCTTCGATGGATGCCGCCAGGCTTCTCGAAAAAGCCATACAGAAGAAGGTCGCCTTCGTTTGCGGATCAGTCTTCTACTGCAATAATGAGGGGCATAATACCATGAGAATCAATTTCTCCTTCACCGGAGAGAAGGATATATGCGAAGGTGTCCGCAGGCTGGCAGAAGCAATTAGGGAGGAGATGGCCTCTGCCTGAGACGATGGAACTGTCAGTAATAATTGTTTCCTATAACGTGCGTGACTACCTCAGACAGGCTCTGAAGTCAGTGGTTGAAGCCGGACAGGAGATAAGTTATGAGATTATTGTGGTTGACAACCACTCATCCGACGGCTCAGCGGAAATGGCAGAAAAGGAATTTCCCTCAGCCCGTATAATTGCCTCAGGCGCCAACGAGGGTTTCTCAGCCGCCTGTAACCGAGGCATAAATGGCTCTTCCGGGGAGTATGTCCTCATCCTCAATCCTGATACTTTTGTTTATCCGGATGCTCTGACAAAAGCACTTCTCTTCATGAGCAGCCATCCTGAGGCAGGTGCCGCAGGGGCAAGAATGTCCGATGGCAACGGCAGATTCCTCCCCGAGTCAAAAAGAGGATTCCCCTCTCCTATGACCTCGCTGTTCAAATTCAGCGGCATGGGGAGGCTCTTCCCGAGGTCAGCGCTCTTTAACGGATACTACCTCGGGTCAATGCCGGCAGAGGATGTGTGCCGCGCCGATATCCTCACGGGAGCATTCATGATGATCCGAAGGGAAGCCCTCGTGAAAGCAGGACTCTTCGACACCCGGTACTTCCTTTACGGTGAGGATATAGATATGAGCTGGCGCATACGGAAGGCGGGTTACTACAATTACTACCTCCCTGATGTTCAGATCATTCACTATAAAGGCAAAAGTGCCTTGACAAACAGGGAAGTCTCCCTGAAACACTTTTACAAAGCGATGAAGATATTTACTGCCAGCCACCTCAAAAAGGGATGGCACATCCCCGTAAACGTCGGGGTGACACTGCTTGAGAAGGCAGCCATGGCACGGTTATACCTCGAACGGTTCATTAAAAAGTGATCCTTGTTCTTAAAAAGGGAGATGTCACCTGTCATCTTATAACAATATTTCACTTATATTAGTCTCTTTAAGTAAACTAACCACCTTGATGAGAAGGGCTAAATATATCCTCTGTCTGATTTTTGTGATGTACGCCGTCTCTCTTGGTGGTCAATCGAGAAGTGACCTGCGTGAGATGTTCGTCTCTGCCGAAGGTGATCTGCTTTTTGAAGACTATGCTGAAGCCCTCCCCAAGTATCTGAGCCTGTTGCAGATCTACCCCGAGAACTATAATCTCTATTTCAGGATTGGTCAGTGTTACCTGAGTACTCCCGGTGAGAAGGATAAGTCAATACCCTACCTTGAAACGGCCGCCCGTAACATAAACCGGGAATACCGGCCTGGAAAGTTCCGTGAGGAAGGCGCCCCGTATGACGCGCTGTACTTTCTGGCAAATGCGTACCGTATTGTGAACGACTTCGACAAAGCTCTTGTTACCTACGAACTTTTTCTTGAGGATGTCGATACCGAGGTGTATGACACCGCACTCGTCAGGTTCCAGATACAAACCTGCCATAATGCCCGGAAGATGATGCGTAAACCCGTCTACCTTGTCGACAGGAACATGGGCAGCGTGGTCAATGACAGGTTCTCAGAATTCAACCCGGTTATCTCATCTGACGAGAAGTCGCTGCTGTTCACCCGTGAACTGCAGTTCTATGATGCCGTCTTCTGGTCCACAAAGGTAAACGGCAAGTGGACGGAACCAGTGAACCTTACACCCCAGCTCGGAGTTGACCAGGATTACTATACATCGTCGCTCACCCATGACGGTCAGACGCTATTGCTGTACAGGATAGACACATATGACGGAAACATCTACAGCAGCAAGCTTGAAGGGAATAAATGGAGTAACGTAAAAAAACTCAATGGCAACATAAACACGAAATATTGGGAATCACATGCCACAATGACCCGTGACGGACGTAAGATTTTTTTTACAAGTAACCGGCGTGAGAGCCTGGGCGGTCTTGACATATTTGTATCGGAACGTGACAGCACCGGAGACTGGGGTCCTGCTAAAAATATCGGGCCGGAGATCAATACAGTCTATAACGAGGAGACCCCTTTTCTTGCAAACAATGACCGCACCCTCTTCTTCAGTTCACGAGGCCATTTCAACCTGGGGGGTTATGATATTTTCAGGTCTGACATTGGTCCCGACGGCAGATGGAGCACTCCTGTCAACATCGGGTACCCGGTTAATACAACTGATGATGATCTCTTTTTCATGCCATTGGGCAAGGGAGACCGCGGATGCTATTCACGGTTTGCCGATGACGGGCAGGGCCGGATGGATATCTTCCTGTGCGACATTTACACAGAACTCAACCCCCGCTCATTCTTTGTGACGGGCAAGGCATCAGTTGCCGGACTACTCGACGAGTTCCCGCAGCCGGTAACAGTCACCGCAGTCAGCAATGCCGAGACAGGGCGCAAATTGAAAGCTCTTACCAATCCGCTGACAGGCATCTACTTTTTCAGGCTACCCCAGGGAGCCTACAGTTTTACCTTTGATTCCGATGATGCCCTCTCCGTGTCGAAGAGCCGTGAGATGCCGGTAAATTACGATAGTGACACCGTAATTATTGACGAGGTAATACTACAGGAAACAGATTTCTCTGCATATCTCCGGCTGTTATCAGACACCCTGATCAAGGTCATCTCCCCTGAACCGGTCAACATAGGCCTGATCGCAGAGGAGAGGTCGCTGCTTCATGTTGAAGTGCTCTCCCCCGATTCCATTCTTATTCCGACGCATTACACTATCACTGATTCAACCTTCACCTTTACTTTCCTGCCGGAAAAGGGTGAGAGCATGGTTTATTTCATGCTGACAGACCGCTTCGGCAATGACACTATGACTGCAGTCCGGGTTAACCGCCGCGATGCCGCCCCGGGGGCGCTGAAACCTCTCTATAACGAGATACCTGTACGCCGCGCTGGCGAAAAGGCACAGGTTACCCCGCAGGAACGAACCATCGCCGTGCAGGATACTTCAACCATTTCTGAAGGTACCGGTCCCGGAGAGACCCGGTTACAGGATCCGCCAAAGACCAGTGGTAACTGCCAGTGGTGGTGGCTGCTTATTGCTGCTGCCCTGATATTCTTCTTCCTCCTGTGGAAGAGAAGAAAAAGAAATAAAAACGAAAAAGATTAATAATTCAATGAATATGAAGAGATTAGCGATTTTGTTGTTCATTCTGTCAATAGGAAGCATCGCCAGATCCCAGGACAACATCAGATTACAGGAAGCCTTCTATGAGGCTGAGTACTTTCTGATGCGTGGCGACTATTCTGATGCACTTCCATACTACCAGGGTATCTATTCCGCTATGCCTGACAATGCCAGCATCGCATTCAGGCTCGGTATCTGTTACCTTAACATTGACGGCAGCAAAAACATGGCAATTGAATATCTTGAAAAAGCATCACAGAAGATTACAGCCAAATACCGTGAAGGATCGCTCCGTCAGACTGAAGCTCCATACGAAGCACTTTTCTTTCTCGGTGACGCCTACCGGATAAACTATATGTTTGAAAAAGCCAGGGAGGCATATTCAACATATCGTGAAACGCTTCTGCCCTCTGATATTGAGAACGTTATGTATGTTGATCAGCAGATAGCCTCGTGCAATAATGCCCCTGCCCTGATGGCCTCACCTGTGAAGTTCACCGTTGAGCCGGTAGACCCAATTATCAATGACGGCAATGACAACTTCTTCCCGGTTCTTTCATCTGACGGCAGGTCAATTGCCTTTATGACCTCAATGAAGTTCTATGATGCGATCATGTTATCACGAATGGTCAGGAATGAATGGTCTGCACCGGTCAATATAACTCCCGAACTTCAGTCAGACGGTGACCACTACGTCTCTTTCCTCTCTGCCCAGGGAGACATGATGCTTCTGTCAAAGGATGACAACATCAACAGTGACATCTGGATGAGTCGTTCTGACGGGGTCAGGTGGGAGCCTGCCCGGAAGCTGAAGAAGGAGATAAACACGAAGTACTGGGAGGCACACGGATTTATTACTGATGACGGATCTACAATGATCTTTTCCAGCGACAGGCCAGGCGGTTTCGGTGGTCTCGACCTTTATATAACAAAGATGGATGCCAATGGCGAATGGGGCAAACCGGTGAATATGGGCCCTGAGATCAATACGCCATTTAATGATGACCGCCCCTTCCTGATAAAAGGCGGTACAATACTCTTCTTCGCATCGCAGGGACATTATAACATGGGCGGGTATGATATATTCCGGAGCGACCTTCAGTATAACGATTTATGGAGCAAACCGGTCAACCTGGGCTACCCGCTGAATAATCCCGATGATAATATTTTCTTTTGTCCAGTAGAGGGCGGAAAGGCCGGTTATATGTCATTCTCCGGCAGGGAGGATGGAGCGGGCAAGGCCGACATCTACAGGATCCGGTTCAAATAATGTGCTTGACCGGGTACACAATGCTCAGGATGGACTAATTTTGAAGCAAACAGAGACATGGGAATAAGGGGAATAGTTTTTATTACCGGACTGCTTGTCCTGGTGCCGATGAGCGCCCAGAAGAAGAGCGAGCTCAGGGAGATATGGCTTGAAGCCGAATCACATTATCTCTATGGCGAATTTGAACTGGCCAACCCGCTGTATCTCATGCTTAATGACCTCAGGCCGGGCAATGCCAACATCAAGTACAAGATCGGAAACTGCTATCTTAACATCTTTGATGAGAAGCCCATGGCCATCCCCTTTCTGGAGGAGGCTGTAAGGAACACAAGTTATAACTCAAAGACCGGAAAACTGCAGGAAAAAAGAGCACCGCTCGATGCTTACTTCTCCCTGGCCAACGCCTACCGGATCACCAACAGTCTTGACAGCGCCCTAAATACCTACCGTTTCTTTAAACAGCTTATCTCGGAATCTGCCGCGATGCAGAACCAGGATTTCGTCAACCAGCAGGTGCAGGCATGCAACATTGCAGCTATGCAGATGGGTGCCCCTCTGAATGTACTTATCCAACCCCTGAAAGAGTATATCAACCAGGGCTCTGTCAATGACAGGCCGGTGGTGAGCTTTGACGGCAGCGTCATGGCTTATACTGAGAAACGCGGCCTTGAGAGCGTGGTCTTTGTAACACACAGGGAGGGTGACACCTGGGGCACACCAACAGACATAACCCTGGAAGCCTCCATGGGTACTGATTGCCATACCACCTCCCTCAACAGAGACGGCACGGAACTTTACCTCTTCAAGAACGATAACTATGATGGCAACCTCTATGTTACCAGGCTCGTTCAGGGCAGATGGTCTCCCATTGAGAAACTCAACAAAAACATCAATACCAGGTTTTATGAATCACACGCCGCCATCTCTTCCGACGGCAGAAAACTCTATTTCACATCGAACCGTGAAGGCGGACTGGGGGAGCTTGACCTCTGGGTGTCAGAGAAAGACATCACTGACGACTGGGGCATCCCGGTAAATCTGGGGAATGTAGTCAACACACCCTTCAATGAAGAGACACCATTCATTTCAGGCGACGGCAACACCCTCACATTCAGTTCAGAAGGACATGGATCAATGGGGGGATATGATATTTTCCTCTCCCGGCTCTCAGCCGGCGCATGGGGCAACCCGGTCAACATCGGATTTCCGGTAAGCACAACTGATGACAACATAGGATTCCAGCCCTTCAACAACGGTGCTTACGGTTTCTATTCTATAATGACAGGCTATAAAAAGAAAGAGATAACCCTGGTGACATTCAACCCTCCATCAGACGAACCCAGGGACACGGTGACAATCAGCTTTGATCCTGCCGATCTGCCATATCTCTCACAGGTAGACACCTCACTCCTCATCACCAACCTCACCCTCAGGGATGTGTCTGACTCCGACGAGGAGATGGACCCTGATGTTCTCTATTATACTGTACAGGTTATGGCGCTCTATAACCCTGTTGACCCTGCCTATTTCGAATACGCAGAGATCTCTGTGTTCTATAACACTGAGGACAGGTTCTACCGGTACACCACGGGCCAGTTCAACACCAAAAGGTCTGCCTATGAAGAACTTAACAGGCTGCTCAGACTTGGATATCCGAATGATATCTTCGTGAAGAAAGTATACAGGAATGATTCTGGAAAATGATGGCGTAAGGCTCCGTGCTGTGGAGCCTGAAGACCTGGAACTCCTTTACAGATGGGAAAATGAGGCAGCTGACTGGAAAAGCAGCACCACTCTTGTACCTTATTCCAGGTACATCCTAAAAAAATATATTGCCAGCTCGCACCGCAGCCTCTATGAGACCTGTCAGCTGAGGCTGATGATTGATGTTATTCCCGGAGACAGGACAGTAGGTACTGTCGACCTTTTTGAGTTTGACCATTACCATATGAGAGCGGGCGTGGGCATACTTATAGCAGACCCGAATGAGAGGAAAAAGGGGTATGCCTCTGCAGCCCTGAACTGCATAATAAAATATTCGTTTGAAACTATAGGCCTGCATCAGCTCTGGTGCAACATCCTTGAAGGTAACGATGAAAGCATGAGTCTCTTCAGGCATCATGGCTTTGAAGTCTGCGCCACCATGAATGAATGGATCAGGGTCTCCAACAGGTTTAAGACTGAATACACTCTACAACTCATCAACCGTAAAAAATAAATACTGCCCAGGGGGTTGGGCAGTATTACTTTCTCATCCGGAAGTTAAAGAAGTACCATTATCAGCCGGAGAGAGGAAACGGGGAATATAAAAAAAAACACTAATCCTTAAACTCCTTTGCTATTTTCTCTTGCGTTACAAAACTAACCGGCAGCATTAAACAATGCAATACTCAGTTTTAGGTATTTTTCAGATGAGGCCATTGGTTGCGGCGTAAATCAGTAGATCAACAGTGCTCCCGGCACCGGTCTTCCGCATCATATTGCGGCGGTGAGTATTGACTGTATGCTGACTGAGATTCAACTCACAGGCGATCCGTTTGCTGGTGAAACCCTGTGATATGAAAAAGAGGATCTCCTGCTCCCTCCTAGAAATCGTTGCTTCATCGTTGAAGGACTGGGGGAGCTCTTTTACAGGCTTTCCACCAAGGAGGGAGAAGGTAACCTCGGTACCGCAACGGACATGTGATATATCACGTATAGCCCCCATCTCATAAATACCTCCTTCGGGGTCAATGTGCCGTGAAATGGTGAGTGAGATCCTGGTGTATCTTCCGTTTTTCCTCAGTGCCCTGTAGGCCATGTATAATACCACATGCCGGTGAGAACCACCGGTAATGTATGTCAACTCCCTGTTAATGATCATCTTCCCAATATCGAATACCGCCTTGCTGTCTTCTGGATGAACCATCTCGAACAGCAGCCGGAATTTAAATTCGCTGGTCTCGTATCCGAGAATACCAGTCATGTTTGGACTGACATAAAGCATTCTCCGGGCAGAATAATCAGCAAGGAAGAAAAACTGGTTCCCCCGGTCAAACAGATCCAGTACCTGATCATGAACCCGTAACGTTCCTGAGAAGGGTGCCCTTGAAGAGCTGCCAATCGTTTCGGAAAGAAGTTTCTCCCACGACTCCGGCCCGCAATATTTTACTTCAGTGTTCATCTTTTATCAATATTTGATCTCCTGATGCTTTATGATTTCAGCTGCATCAGACCCCTGCCTTCCCGGATGCTATCGGTGTCTTATCGTGGTTGCCTTTCCTGCCTGCCATCATTCCGCATCCGGCAGCTATGTCTGTCCCTCTTGACCGCCGTACCGAAGCACTGATACCGGCTGTAACAAGGAGGTGTTTAAATCTCATCATTACCGCATCACTGGAACTCCTCTCACTATCCTCTCCCAGGGGGTGATAGGGAAGTATATTTACTCTTATCCCTGTTCCTGAAAGTAATCGTTTTAACTCTTCAAGGTGATGATCGGAATCATTTTTACCTTCAATCATCACATAAGCTATTGTAAAACGTCTCTTTTTGCGATTGCCGGCCTCCTTCATTACACGGAGAGTCTCTGCAAACGGCCAAATGGCTTCTGCCGGGATGACACAAAGGCGTTCATCCGGGAACGGCGAATGCAGGCTGAGGGTGATATTGCAATCTGTTTCGTCAAGGAGTCTTTTTACTGAAGGTGTCACCCCAACGGTTGATACTGTCACCTTGCTGTGCCCGGCTGAGAGGCCCCATTCTGCCGTCAGGATCTTTGCAGATTTGATGACCTCTTCAATATTGTCCCCAGGCTCACCCATTCCCATGAATACTACATGGGTGAAGCTCTGAGGAATACTGATGACCTGGTTAATGATTTCCCCAGCAGTGAGATTGCCTCCCCATCCGGCCTGGCCGGTAGCGCAGAAACGGCAGCCCATACGGCAGCCCGATTGCACCGAAATACATACTGTACTCCTCTTCCCATCAGGCAGCCAGACAGTCTCATGAAGGAGCCCCCCTGGGGTTGTGAACAGGTATTTTACTGAACCATCCGCAGATGTCTCTGATGCCAGGGGAGAACTCAGCCCAGTATTAAAACTCTCCGTTATGGTTTTTAACACCCTGGCGGGAATATCATTTATCTCCCCGAATGACTTAATGCCCCGCCTGTATACCCAATACAGAAGCCTTCGTCCATACCGTGGTTCAATGCCAATGCTTTCCAGGTGGGTCTCTATGCCTGCAGGATCAAGGCCTGCAACAGGTATGCATTCCAATTTCATATACACAGTGGCAAAGATATTAATTTACCACTTGCAAACTTTTTCCCCATCGTATAACGCTGAATTAATCCTCAGCGGATTTGACTGGACCGGTACTATTCTCTTTGTTAACACACAGTATCAGAAGGAGATCATTAAATAGATCTCTTCCTGCAAGGCAGGAATAGAGGACTGTCACCTGGGGCCGGCAGACAGGCGGGAACAGATCCTGTAAAAAAGAAGCTGCCACCCCTGCGGGCGACAGCCTCTTTATTTATTTCTCTAATTCCGGATCTCAGTTCAGACCCCTGTTCCTGAGCAGCGGTTCAATCTCCGGTTCACGTCCGCGGAAATTGAGATAGATCTGCTCGGCCTCCATTGTGCCCATCACTTCAAGAACATTTTTCCTGAACGAAGTTGCCGTAGCCTGGTCAAAAATGCCATTCTCCTTGAATGCCTCAAACGCATCATTGTCAAGCACAGCAGCCCAGGTATAGACGTAATAACCAGCATCATATCCATCTATCATATGAAGAAAATATGTACTGCGGTACCTGGGTTCTATCTCGGGTATCATGCCGATCTTTTGCATTGTCTCCTTCTCGAATTTCTGGACGTCTACATTTACAGGCGCCTCAAGCGAGTAGTATGCCATATCAAGCAGTGATGCCGCCATTATCTCAACGTTGTCAAACCCGGTGTTGAAGTAGCTGCTGTTCCTGATCTTTTCAACAAGCTCCTCCGGGATTACTTCACCTGTCTCGTAATGTTTTGCATACATAGCGAGCACATCGGGCTGTGTTGCCCAATGTTCCATTATCTGGGAAGGCAGCTCTACAATGTCCCATGCGGTGGTTGTTGTCACATAGGTGTTGTTTGAAAATAGTGCCTGCAGCCCGTGACCGAACTCATGGAAGAGAGTAAGAACATCATCCATGCTGAGCAGCGCCGGCGTGTCAGCTGTGGGCGGTGTAAAGTTGCCAACGATTGTCACAACGGGGGTGATCTCCTTGCCGTCAATGACCTTATGATCACGGTATCCGCCACACCATGCTCCCTGGCGTTTGCTTGCGCGGGGGTAGAAGTCCATATACAGCACGCCTACATGACTGCCGTCGGCTTCCCTGACCTCGAAGGCCTGGGCATCAGGATGAGGAAGGGGGATATTGTCAATACGGGTAAAAGTAATGCCATATAGTTTATTGGCAACAGCGAAGACTCCGTCGCGGGTGTTGTCAAGACTGAAGTAGGGTCTGAGTTCGGTGTCGTCAATGTCATATTTCGCCTTGCGAAGCTTCTCAGCATAGTACCACCAGTCGTGCGGCTCAAGTTTGAAGGTGCCTCCTTCGGCTTCAATGATCTTCTGCATCTCGTCACGCTCACGGGTTGCGACGGGGAGTGCCCTGTCAAGGAGGTCATTGAGCAGGTTGAGCACGTTGTCAGGTGTCCTGGCCATGCGTGTCTCAAGGACGATGTCAGCGTGCGTCTCATAACCAAGGAGCTTAGCCCTGTCGGCTCTCAGCCTGACGATGTCTGCCAGCACCTTGTTATTATCATATTCGTTCCCGTTGTTACCGCGGTTGAGGTATGCATCATACAGTTTCTTACGCAAATCCCTGTTATCTGCATATTGCAGGAAAGGCAGCATGCTTGGCTTCTGGGTGGTGAAGAGCCATTTGCCTTCCAGGCTGTCAGCACTGGCCATCTCAGCTGCTGCGGCTACTACACTTTCAGGGAGCCCCTTCAGGTCAGACTCATTATCAAGGATCAGCTTGAAACCGTTAGTCTCAGCCAGTACATTCTGGCTGAACCTGACTGTCAGAACAGAGAGCTCCTGGTTTAGCTTCTTCAGCTTCTCCTGGTCCTCTCCCTGAAGAAGGGCACCGTTGCGCACAAAGCTCCTGTAAAGATTCTCGATGAGAAAGAGCTCTGCGGCATTCAGCTGCTCAGCTGCCCGGTTCTCATATACAGTCTTGATCCTTCCGAATAGTCCGGCATTAAGCAGTATCTCATCGCCAAAGGCGGAGACTTTGGGAGCTATCACCATCTGCAGACTCTCAAGAGTGTCATTTGTATTGGCGCTGGTCTGCGAATAAAATACATATGCAACCTTGTTAAGCAACTGACCGGCACGATCATAAGGCACAATTGTATTGGCAAATGTCGGAGCCTCAGTTGAAGCTGTTATGGCAGCCACTTCTGACCTTGCAAGAGCAATGCCCGAGTCAATGGCAGGAACATAATGCTCATTCTCTATCTGATCAAAGGGCGGAACGCCAAACGGAGTCTGCCATTCTGTGAAGAATGGGTTGACCTGTTCCTTCTTTTCTGAGGTACATGAAACAACTGTCATGATTGCGGCAGCCATAAGGAAAACAATTTTTTTCATATTGATGTTTTTTATTTGATAATTAGCCAGTTCAAAGAGAGGGCAAATATAATTTTTTTCTAAAACATAATCTTTGACAATCCTCATAATTGGATACCGGATGCCTGTCTCCTGTAAGGCGGATATAAGCAATTAAACATTCTCTGTAAAATAATTGTTAATAACTTGTTCATGGTTGAAACATTTGATCCGTTTCGGAAGTATAACAATCGTTTCCAGTATCTAACTTTAAACCGAATAGTTCATCACCTGTCCAAAAGAAGAGAGTTGCTTATGAAGATACCTCTACCCGCCAACACCATGCTGCTTGTCATTATCTTTCTAACCATGCCGGATCAGGCGGTTTTTTCGCAGGCGGTTCCTCAGCCCCGACATTATAAATCAACTGAGATTCAGGCACATCTTATGGATAGCCTCAGCGCAGTGAACGGATCAGTTGCTGTCTCCGGAAGCAGGATATCCATGGCTGCTGGAAGGGAGAATCTCTCTGCAGAGAAATACAAGGTTTATCCAGTCCCGGCCCACGGCGACCTGAATGTGTCCGGCACTGATGATGTCACTCTCCTCGAGATTTATGATGTCACCGGAAAGAAGATAATATCTGAAGTCTGTCAAGGCGAAAGCATCAAACCTTTGAATATAAGCAATCTGGCACGTGGCCTCTATTTTATAAGACTCACGACCCCGTGGGGCGCCGTTATGAAGAGATTCGTAAAGGAATAATCAGACTGCAATCTCACCTAACTCAAAAACCGCCCCTGCAATCCGGGCGGTTTTTGTTTTGGCGGAGTCTCATCCGGAACCTTAATAAATTTCCCGGAAATCACTCTCTCTCTTTTGCCTCCTGATGTTTAGTCTAAGGAGCCTCCTGACTCAACCCGTTTTGAAAAGTCTTTAAGAAGTCTTACCATCGGAGCACCGTCAACCAGGTCATGGTCAACCAGCACCGTCATATTCAGAATTTCCCTGATTCTGACCTCGTTGTTTATCACAACAGGCTTTTTAATGACAGACCCTATTCCAAAGGATACCGGGTGTACGGATCTGTGAATAAACCATCCGTTTACCTGCCCTATCATCCCAACAGAGGTTACTGCGGCATTACCCATTTTTCTGTATGCAAACCCGGGAGTTGCAAGCATAATTTTCCATACAAACCTCCTGGCAAATCCCGGAAGCTGGTAATATAGCACCTCAGATATCCTTCTCTGCCTGCTGATGACAATTTCACCATTGGTCAGCTCCTGCTTCTTTGCGTTTTCGATTTCAGCAGATATTTCCCGGGCATCCTTCTCGTTTGCCTTTTCTATTACAAGTGGAATCGGGACCTTCTCACCATCAATTACTTTTTCCACCAGGATCGAAATATTGACATCATCGAAGATTATTAACCTCCGCTTTCCGCGGCGGTAGGCAGCTGCTTCGGGATGTTCCTGCAGAACACTGCCGATAACCTTAATGAGCCAGGCCGTGAATGATATACTGACACCCTCTCTCCTCAGTTCATGTAACTTTTTTCTGCTTTCAGTGACATCGAACTCCAGGAGGGCGGCGACGTGATGCTTCTTCAACCCGACTGAGAAAGTATCAAATGTCGCTATACGCGACAGGGGAAATGTTTTTTTTCTGAAGACATTTTTCATTCCGGGTTCAGTTTATTCTTTTCCCTGTTATAGTTTTTGATGAGTTTTCCGAACTGCTTGTCCTTCTTTCTTTTATCGGCAACAGTAGTCAGAAATCTTTCCTGCTCCCTGCGCATTTTCAGGTAATTCTCATATGAATGGGTGTCGAGTGTTCCGCTTGCCACCGCCTCCAGCACAGCGCAGCCGTCTTCACTGATGTGACTGCAGTCATGAAACCGGCAGTCTTGCGAGAGGTCAAATATTTCCCGGAAAGTAGTCCTGACGCCCTCATCCATATCTGTAATCCCCAGCTCCTTCATGCCAGGGGTATCAATGATAATACCCCCGTTATCAAGAATGAACAGTTCCCGGTGTTCAGTTACATGCCGTCCCTTGTTGGTGCTGTGGCTGATCTCACCTGTCTTCATTATTTCCCTCTGCAGCAGGTTATTTATAAGTGTCGACTTGCCCACTCCTGAGGATCCCATCACACAGCAGGTTCTACCCTTTGGAATGAAGCCAAGTATCCGGTCTATACCATCATGTGTAGTGTTGCTTATGAGAACAAAATTGACCTGCCTGACCCGGTTCCTGAGTTCCTGTGTCGCAGCACTGATTTCCTTATCTGTCACGAGATCAACCTTGCTGAGAACCAGCACCGGCTCAATACCGGCTGTATAGCAGATGGCAAGGTATCGTTCCAGCCTGTTGATATTAAAGTTATTGTTGATAGCCTGAACGATAAAGGCCACATCAATATTCGTTGCGATGAGCTGAATTTCGCCTGGCTTGCCAATAGCCTGCCTGGCAAGAATCGACCTCCGCGGAAGAACACCGTGGATGATTGCCTGGCCCGAATCATAAACTGTCATGGTTACCCAGTCGCCAACTGCCGGAAAGTCAGACCGCGATGAGGCAGAGAATCTCAGGTTCCCGGTAACCTCTGCATCGTATTCGGTTGCGCCGTCAGATACAATATACCTCTCGCGGTGTTCCTGTGTTACTCTTCCTACTGTGAATCCAGGTGATACCTGCTGCCTGCACA
Source organism: Bacteroidales bacterium (assembly GCA_041303295.1). Taxonomy (GTDB): domain Bacteria; phylum Bacteroidota; class Bacteroidia; order Bacteroidales; family VadinHA17; genus SR-FBR-E99. The sequence goes on along the minus strand of JBFYPM010000164.1, from coordinate 6,575 downwards.
AGGCAGCCAGTTCATCCGTCATCCCGAGATCAGTGATGTTCATTGTAAGTGATTATAAAATGGTTGTGTCAGGTTTGTTATAATGACTGAATCCCTAAGCAGGTGTTGCACCCGAAAGTTGTCTCTGATTGTAAAAATAGTAAAAGAACAGGGAAACGGGCAGATCATGAGCTGAGGTTTTAAAATTAAAGGGATACGCAGAATTAGGATTTGAGTCTGCAGAGATAGAAGGAGGGCTGATTTTCTTGCTTCAGGAATTCGTGGAACCCGGTTTTATACTTTCAGGGATACGCGAAAACCTCTGACACTGTAGTAAGATTGTGCACCGTTATGATAGACAAATACCTTACCATAGCGGCGGTCAGCAAAGAGGGCACCGCCAAGCTTCCTGACTTCGGATGGCGTTTCTATCCAGCTGGATGTTTTGGTATCGAAATTGCCAAGGTCCTGCAATTCTCGATACTGTTTCTCTGTAAGAAGTTCGGCCCCCATGGCAGTTGCCATCTCCACCGCGCTCTTCTCAGGTTTGAATGTTTTTCTTGCATCCAGAGCTTCACTGTCGTAGCAGACATTTCTGCGGCCCGCCGGGCTCTCCGCGGAACAATCATAAAAGATGTATTCCCCGGTTTTGGCATCAAATCCTACCACATCCGGTTCTCCTCCGGTTCTTTCCATCTCATTCAGCAACCACACTTTCTCACTGCTGTCCTGCAGGGTCAGCCTGGCCTCTATCTTATTCCATTCAAGATCCCTGTGGCGGTGCATGTTTTTCTCAAACCGTGCTTTTAGCACATTTACAAGTGTTTCACGAGGCTCGGATGCCAGCTCTTTCTTTGGTTGACCATTTGCCATAACTTTCATTCTTTCAATACTTCATTTTAATAACTAATGTCACTGTTGTGAGCCGTTGCCCTGTATAACCGTATGGTTCTGCTTACCTGGGTTATTACTCTGTGCTGAACCAGGCTTAAATGCCGGACTTCGTGTCCTGTCTCCAGGCAGGTTTTTTACCACCTGCCGTTGAATCGGGGCCTTGTCGCCGGGTGATGAAATAAACCCTGGTTCCGTACGGCTACAAAGAACAGATCAGGGATTTTTCTTCGTGATCTTCTCTGCCGTCTCAAGATAGACAGGAAGGGCAGCTGATCCGTACCACCGGTACAATTCTGTATCGAATATCTTTGAGGTCACAGTCGGATCACCTTTAAGCAGCTCCTCTGCCTCTTCAATTGTTTTTACATCAAAAAGGAACAGCCCCCGGTACTCATTCTCATTCTCTGCCATCGGGCCGGCAAGTATCAGCTTCTTCTCTGCCGCCAGCCTGTCCATGTTTGAAAAGTGCCCGATAAAAAGACTGTCTCTCAGGGCTTTATCACTTATCTTGGCAGGACCTGTTTTCAGAATTACAAGGATATACGTTTTCATGCCCATTTCATCGGCACCCAGCTGGTGTGCGAGGGCGGAGTCATATTCATGGTCAGTTTTCTGTCCGGCTGCAAATACTGTAACCGCCAGGAGCATAAGTAAGGAAATATATGTTTTCATATTGGCCGGTTTAATAATATGGCTTAAATCAGAAACAAATTAACATCCGTTAAGTTCCGGGGCATCAAAAAATGTGTTATAAAAATCAGTTATATTTGCAGCCGCAATATCCTTAAGATATTGTGCGACCGGAGAGATGCCAGAGTGGTCGATTGGGGCGGTCTCGAAAACCGTTGTCCGGGTAACTGGACCGGGGGTTCGAATCCCTTTCTCTCCGCAATAGATGAGTGACCCCGCTGCAGGCGGGGTCGTTTATTATGACGATGGCATGTTAAAAGCAAGCTTTTAAAAGGGTCGGAGGCATAATAAACGAGACCCGAAGGGTCAGTCATCTAATGCAGGGTCCCCGCAAGGGATCACGAGCGAATGAAATGAGCGGGCAATCCCTTTCTCTCCGCAGACCATTGCACTCCTGTTCCGTCATTATGACGGAACAGGTTTTTTATTTTTCGGCAGAAGGAGCCCGGCTTGCCGGAACTGTGCTCATGGCATATGTAAACGTGAACACCTTCGATTCGTCCGGCCCAGGCTCCGATAACCAGTTCATGCTCCAGCTGTCCCGGGGAACAGGGGCTTCATGTAGTATATTATCCGCAAAGACCACGCTGGTGGTGGTCAGATCATTCCTTCAGCCAGGAACAATACTGATTCCTTCACCTAATGGATCGTGATATTTCCCGTGAGCGGTCCTCTCCACCCACTCTGATATCGCCGGGAAATTATGCTGACTATTCTGCCGCTAATTCAAACCTGGCCAAAGGAGCCATTCTGCCTTTGTTTAATGATAGAGTTGTTGGACTGAAAGTAATGTTATCGACTTCAGAAAGAACCTTTTTCAGGTTGTCCTCCAGGTCATCGGGACAGGCCATCAGGGTGGAAATCCCCGGTGTTATCCGAAGTTGAAACTTATTTCTGATCCTGTATTCGGAAAGCATGACATTACAGCCTGCTTTCGCTTCCAGTTTGTTATCCTTTGAATGGAAAACCAGGTAATGGGTTGTAGCCTCACCGGTAACCGGCTTACCGAACACTTCAACCAACTGCCATCTTTTGTCCTCCACCTCCTCATTGCCGCATTTGGCAAGTATGCTCCTTCCGGCCAATTCTCCTTCAATCTCCCTGCCCTTAAGGTCAAGCTGCCTGATCTGACCTTCCTCAACTTTATACATCGAGGGCGCTTCTCCTTTTTTAAATCCATCAAGCCTGATTGCGTTCCCTGACCAGCTGAAACTTCCCTCTTTTGTGAAGGTATTCTCTCCTTCACCAATATAGCTGGTTACCAGAACGTACTTCAGCTCCTTTGTTAATGTAAGCTCAGTTTCAATTCCCTCGCATGAGGCGCAGGGGAGGATGCCAAAATATGTTCCTGCCCAATCAAGGGAATTCTGAGATGAATGAGAATCGGCGCCCTGATTCTGAACATTGCAGGATAATGCCAAAGCACACATTATGACCGTAAGACTGCTTAACTTTGTTATCATGTGACTGGTTTTTAAATTATTGCAAATTTATAAAATTTCATATGTCTATATCGCCTCGAAAAACTAAAATCAAAGTGATCTCCTGGTCTGAATATAACACCTGCAACAAATAATTAACTCTCCATCATCTGAGGCCAGTCAATACATTCATATCCATCCTGGTTCCTCCCGTATAATAATGTGGCTTTCTCTTCCAACAACTTTCTCTCTTAACCTTTGTTTAGTTATAGAAGTAATTTTGCATCATGACTGACAAATCTTTTGCCATAGAAGGGATGAACTGTGCCTCCTGCGCAGCACATGTAGAGAAGGCTGCCGCAAAGGTGGAGGGTATCTCCTTTGCAAGTGTCAACCTGGCAACTGAACGACTGACAGTAACCTTGGATGAGAAGAAAACATCTTCAAGCCTGGTGATTGAGGCTGTAACCAGGGCCGGTTACAAGGCAATAGATGATGAAAAGGAACGGAGAGCCACGCGTCCAGAGACTCATAAACTCAGGATGAGGCTCACATGGTCCCTCCTCTTCACCGTCCCTCTCATGATTTTGACAATGTCAGCCATGGCTGGTATCAGGCTTCCGGCGTTCATGGCTCCCGAAAGCAGCCCTTTGGCTTTTGCAATCATTCAGGCATTACTTACTACTCCTGTAATCTTCTTTGGACGAAGCTTTTACACCACGGGCACAAAGACTCTCCTAAGGGGCAATCCCGGCATGGATACACTGGTTGCAATGGGTACAGCAGCCGCCTGGCTCTACAGCATTTATGCCACGATTCGTATTGCTGGAGGTGAAAGTCATTTTATCCATAACCTCTATTATGAATCTGCTGGAGCCATCATCACCCTGATAACCGCTGGCCGCTTTCTTGAAGCGCGGTCCAAATCCAGGGCCGGCAGTGCCATCAGACAGCTGCTCTCCCTGGCACCTCCTCTTGCCACGGTGCTGCGCGACGGCAAGGAAAAGATAGTACCGGCATCCAAAGTGGAGGTTGGCGATAATGTCATTGTCAAACCCGGAGACCGGTTTCCCGTTGACGGCATCGTCATCAGGGGAGAGACATCAGCCGATGAATCGATGCTCACCGGTGAGAGCATCCCGGTTGAGAAGAGCGAAGGCTCTGAGGTGACCGGGGCAAGCATAAACCTTAACGGTTCAATCGTCTGCAGGGCTACCAGGGTAGGAAGCGCAACCACACTCTCCCAGATCATCAGACTCGTTGAGGAGGCCCAGGGTTCTAAAGCTCCGATAGCCAGGCTGGCAGACAAAATATCTGGTGTTTTCGTTCCGGTAGTCATGGCCCTTGCTGTGATTTCAGCCACGGGATGGCTTATCGGAACAGGCGATTTCCGGCTCGCATTCACCGTAATGATATCTGTGCTGATAATTGCCTGTCCATGTGCACTTGGACTCGCCACCCCTGTGGCAGTGATGGTTGGTACCGGCAGAGGTGCCAGACAGGGTATCCTCATCAAGAGCGGCGCAGCCCTGGAGTCAGTCCGGAAAGCGAGAGTAGCTGTGCTCGATAAGACAGGTACAATTACAACGGGAAGACCGGTGGTGACTGACATCTTTCCGGCACCATCCTCAGATACAGGAAGATTGATGGCACTGGCGGCCTCAGCCGAAACCAGATCAGAGCATCCGGTGGCAAAGGCAGTTATTGATCACTTCGGCACTGCAGAACTATCATTCGGCGCACCTGCGAGATTCACTGCCCTGCCCGGCTACGGAGTAGAAGCGTACGCGAATAATACCCATATTCTCGCCGGCAGCAGACGCCTGATGGAAGAGAGAAAAGTCGACATAAAAACAGCAGAACAATCTGCCGGACAACTGGCCAATGAAGGAAAGACAATACTATATATAGCTGCCAACGGCATCTTTGAAGGCCTGATTGCAGTTGCCGACACATTACGTCAGGGCTCCGAGGAAGCAGTAAGGGAACTGAAAGAGATGGGGTTGAAGGTTGTAATGATAACCGGTGACAGTGAACAAACAGCACAGCACATCGCAAAACTGGCAGGCATCGGCCATGTGATTGCAGGTGTACTGCCTGGAGACAAAGCCGAGGAGGTCAGGAAAATCCGTACCGGGGGAGAGAACGTTATTATGGTTGGCGACGGCATCAATGACGCCCCCGCACTTGCAACAGCAGATGTAGGCATAGCCATCGGTTCAGGAACCGATGTAGCTATGGAGGCAGCCGACATAGTCCTGATAAAGAACGACCTTCGTGATGTGGTGAAAACCCTGAAACTAAGCAGGGCTACAATCAAAAATATAAAACAGAACCTCTTCTGGGCGTTCTTCTATAATATTCTTGGTATCCCAGTAGCCATGGGTGCCCTTCATCTTTTCGGGGGGCCTCTTCTTAACCCGATGATAGCAGCAACAGCAATGAGCTTCAGCTCAGTCTCTGTAGTCTGGAATGCTCTTAGAATCAAAAACACAAGGCTTTAGAATTTAGTTGCATTTTTCTTTCAAGGTCCGTTAAACCTTTCAGAACTGTTTCCATCAGAGTAATTGAATACAGGAAACAAATAAATAAATCAATAACTAAAAACAATTACTCATGAAAACAAGACTATTTCTTACTGTAGCGGCTTTTATAGCTATGACGGCAATTGCAACAGCACAGACAGCACAGCCGGCAGCTGGTCAGGCCGGCAAAGGCCGGGCAGCCGGTAATGTTTATGTCGATGCCGACAAAGACGGAGTATGTGACAATGTCACCAACGGAACACGTCCGGGACGCAGGGCATATTCCGCAGGCGCCAATCAGAACGCCGCAAACCGCGGTCTGGGTAAAGGACAGGGTCAGGCAGCCGGTACTGGTCGTGGCCAGGGTCATGGTCAGGGTGTTGCAGCTGGCAAAGGTCAGGCACGAGGTAATGGCCAGGGACGTCATAACGGCCAGGGACCTGCATTCGTTGATGCCAACAAAGACGGGGTTTGCGATAACATGACTCCTGGGGGCAAGAAGTAACCATCAGGGTACGGCAATAGCCAACCAAAAACTTAGGAGGCTGTCCCGAAAGGGGCAGCCTTTTTTCAGTCACCTCTGTTTCCTTATGCATGCACACCATTGCCTATTGAATTATCTCAGCTAACTTTACCCGAAAGACTCAATCCTGACCCTTGAACCTCAGCATTATAATTCCGGTCTATAACGAAGCAGACCTCCTCACTTCAACATTGGAGAGGCTCCGTGTTACTGAATTCCCCGGGTTTGTGGAGAACATGGAAGTGATTATTGTTGACGACTGTTCCACTGATGACTCAGCCCGACTGGCGGAGAAGATCACTTCCGGAGCATTTGCCACAAGATTGATCAGACTACCCGTCAACTGCGGCAAGGGGGCTGCAGTGGCTGCCGGGGTGAAGGCTGCGACGGGAGATACAATCATTGTGCAGGACGCTGACCTGGAGCTTGACCCGACGGATATACCAGCACTTCTTGAAAAGCTATACAACGATAAGCTTGACCTTGTTAGCGGTACCAGGTTCAGAGCCGGAAATCGTTATCCAGGCCACGCTCTCCCGGCAA
>JBFYPM010000163.1:0-5715 GCA_041303295.1 Bacteroidales bacterium | reverse complement strand
AGCATCCAACACTTTCTGGGATGCCCTGCAGGCCCGGCAAACGATACTGAGCGTAGGTTTTGCATTTTATTCTGATGTATTCAATTCTGAAAAGGCTGACCTTGATGCCTCTGGAACACGAGGTGCGATAAGTGAACTTAATGAGTTGATTAAGACAGCAGAGGACAATGCCAGGGCTGATACAATTCTTGACGTCAGGGTTATTAAAGCTGGTGCATTTGAGATTATTATCGATACTGACAGATGGCCGGATCTGATAAAAAAGGTGGATATAAACGAACAGATACCTCCTGATTATGCAGCGCTTAATATCTACTGTTATGACTTCAATAACGAAATCAGGAATGATCTCGCTCAGAAGAAGGTCGAGTTCGAAGCAACGGGCGTCGGCGGGAGAAATGTCACAATGAAATATACCTTCAGGAATGATGCCCCTGACATTTACGCCTGCGACCTCCATTTCCCCTATGCCGTACGTATCGATATACCTTACAGATACAGGATTACAGAGATTACAGCCGGGGGAGCCATAACGCGAACAGAATGGATCACCGGTGAATCGTGGCACAAAATACTTGATATCACTTCAAAATCAGAAGAACAACCATAGTTTTAATACCCTAAAACCTCCACAATGAAGAAGATTGTAACCCTATGCATACTGGCTGGTGTCTTACTTATTAACGGTGATCTGCTGGCAGTGGTTAAGTACGATGAGGGAAGGATGATGATAGATGGCATACAGTTATTGCAGGACAACACCAATCCTCTTGAATACTATTATCTCCCGCAATACCCTAAGCTGGCCACGAATAAGGACGGATCGTTTGAATTCCTCTGCATCAAATATGTGGGGGAGAACAGGGAAAGCAGCGGCGGCCTTTTTCACGCCCTGATTGAGTATACACTCCCCGACAGTCTCGTCAAGGTCATTGGCATCAAGCTGGCACAGGAAAAACCCGGTGCTGTCATTGTCGGTCCTGTACCACTGATGCAGGCTTTCAGTGACGGGCAGGAAGGCGTGGGCAGCTTCCAGGTTGTATCAGCCATTATGTCAAGAGAGGGTGGCGAGGATAAATTCACCCGCAGTGTGATAACCTCCGGGCATGCACCTTTGACACCGGGCTCAAAAGCAGTTGTAGCTTCCCTCCTGACTCCCGAAGGGGCGACCCTGCTATGGAACTCCATGCAGGGAGCTACATCGGATGTCTCCGTCTCGATACATGCCTACTATGAAGCCGCAGTAAAAGCATACAATGCTGTTGTGAAAGCTGAGATGAGTACTGTCTATGAGCATTTCAGCCGTGTGTACGGAATACAGCAGGAATACACCAAAAGACAGTTAAGAAGAATAGTTGATGACCTGAAACAGAACGGCACACTCAATATTGACGTATACGACCGCACTTCAGCTCTGGGAATCAAGGACAATGAACTCGATGCCGTACTCTCCCTTGTGACAGACAAACTTGTGGAAATTATGTTCAATGCCGAGACAGGATGGTCAAAAGAACCTGAGAGGGAAGTGGCGGTCGAACCCGGACAGTTCAAGGGCCGACAGAATGAGAGCTGGTTTAGCCGTACCTTCCTCGGTTCACAAGACACAAAGTACTATACTGACAACCAGTATGTGATGAAGAAGAGGGAAGATATCAGGACAAAAACGTTCTACATGAACCTCAGCCAGTCAACAACAGTGAAAGTGCCTGTTTACTCCTCAGGTAATCTCGGAGGACTCTTCAGTAGCCTCGACTCCAGGTATTTCAGGATCGTCGATATGAATGACCCTGCATTTCAGATAAGGGACCTCCACTTCCAGATCGATGGCGATTATGTTGACTCGTTCCAGGATATCATCAATTTCGTCTCAGTGAATTTCAGAAAACAATATGGTGCATCTCATGACGATCAAACAAAACAGATAATCATCAACTACCAGGATGTAAAAGGCGGAAATACAATCAGATCAATCAATTATCCCAGGCTTGGATTCACCTCATCAGACTGGCTTAACTATGAATACCGTATAAGCTGGAGCATCAAGGGAGAAAATGAGACCTTAAAGATACCAGAGGGACAGGATAAATGGCTGATGACCAGCGAACCTGCAATCTCGCTAAAGCCGCCATTTGATAAAAGCATAATAGAAATTGATGCTGACAGGGGGCTCTTCAGAGATGCCGGTGTTGTAACCGCTGTGATTGATTTTGCAACCGTGCTTGCAGGCAAAGCACGTAAATACAGCAGCATCACATTGAAGTCAGCCGATGCTGTCAGCTCCGCTTCAACCTCTGTGTATCATGACAGGGGTCAGGAGGTGGTCTACCGGGTGACATGGTATAACAAAAATGGAAGCCAGTACAGGACCGAACTTCAGATCCTCGATTCAGACTATATATACCTTGTACCCCCGGCAGAAGACAAATTCGCAAAGCTGTGAATAAAAGAACCAAACCATGACTCTTAAAATATCAATAAGATTTGTGCTTGTCAGCCTGCTCATTGTTACTGTCAATACATCCCCGGCACAGCAGATGCAGATAGACAGAGGCATAAGAGCTGCCGGGTTGTGGTGCTTTCCCCTGCTCAGTGACAGCCTGACCTACCTTTACCTTCCAAACTACGCTGCCCTTTCACGAAATGAAGATGGCAACCCTCAGTTCTCAATGATGAGGTATGTTGATAACTCCTCCCCTACAACGGCTTCAGCCGCCACCATCACAGAGGCAACCGGAGGAGCTATACTCCACTTCCTCGTCGAATACAGTACTCCACCTGACACCGTGGCAGCCGCTCAGCAATACCTCCGCAATCTGCTTGGTATTGAAGATATCAAATTAAGAGGACCGGTGATCTTTGAGAAGGGTTCATATTCACTGATATCATCCGTTCTGAACCCTGCCAGTGGCCAGAGGAGTGCCTCCCTCCTTGCCCTCGGAGAGGCGCCTGTTCTCGAAGGAAGCAAGATAGCCCTCTCCTTTGAGCTTACACCTCAGAAGTCAAAGATCCTTCTTGAGAGTTTCCGGATGAGCACACCCGATATTTCCCTGGCTTTTGATCTCTCCTTCTCAGGGCTGACTGATGCCTACCACGCCGAACTGCTTATCGACTGGAATGAGGTACATGAAAGCAAGGCCTTCCAGGCAGGAGGATCAGTTTATTTTATCTCCGCAGACGTGAAAGCCTCCTTTGATAAACTAAGGAGAGACAATGCCATCAGACTGACCACCTACGGCGAAGATACAAATATGGATGCACTTTTAAATACGGTATATGACAAACTCCTCAACCTCCTTTTCGCACCTGTCAAGCCCGAAAATGTACCGGAAGATCAACGAGGCGGACTGACGGATGCCCTGTCAGCTCTCACAGGTTCAAAAGGATTGCTTGGCAGCAGAAAAACAACAGGGTTCGGACTTCACGCCGGATTCCAGTTAAAAGAGATGAAAACAGAAGGCACCAGCAGGCTGAACTTTAACTCCAGATCAACAGTAACGCGCCACCATTACATTGTCTTTAATATCGGAGACATTTACCAGAGATACGGCCACGATGAAAATCACTTTAAGACAGTGAATATTTTCGATCCCGACTTCTCGCAGCGGGAAGTACACGTTGCAGTTGACGGCTCCCTCGAGCCTGAATTCACAAAATTTATCAATAACGTTACGGTCACCCTCAGAAAACAACATCAGAGCGGCGACGAAACCGTCAGGGAACTCTATGTTGACAGAAACACACTGAGCCGGTCAGCGGGTCAGCTCGTAATGACCTACGGATCAATCAAGGATACAAACCGTCTCAAATGGCTCGATTATGACTACAAGACTATCTGGCAGTTCATGAAAGGCGGATCATATACCACTGACTGGTCTGAACAGAGCGCATCAATGATCAATCTGTTTGCACCCTACGAAAGAAGGATCATAGATGTGATCGGCGATGAAACCTTGCTCAGGGAAAACAATATCAGAAGCGTTATCGTAGAGCTGAGCTATAACTTCTTTGGCGAAACAAGGAAGTCAAGACTTGTCATCTTGACCAGTGAGCTGATCAGTGATAAGTTCTTTGAAATCACTCAGCCCCTGAATGAATATGAGTACAACTATTCGATAAAATGGATAAAACAGGATGGCCAGCAGATCAATAAAACCTTTACCGACAGCTCTGGAATAATTTTTATTGATAATCTGTAATATTAAGCAGAGTGGGTAACCTCAGGACATATCTCAGTACAATCCTATTTCTGATTACAGTCAGTGGTTTGTCACAGAATCTCATTGATGAAAGCAGAACCCGGGTCAACCTTTCGGATGACACCAGTGTAGTTCTTTACAAGGCGCACACCCCAGAAGGAGGCAATGTCTTTCACTATTTGCCCGTGAATATGCACATCTCATACAGGGATAGGATCCCGGAGATATCGCTGGTGCATTTTAATGAAGATGGCTCAAATGAGGCAATCCTCCATTTCCTCCTTACCTGGGGATTGTCACAGTCCCAGGAGAGGGAGGTCAGCGAGCTGCTTGAAAAACAACATGGAGATTCCGTTATTGTGGCAGGCCCTGTAATGGTAGATGCAGCACCTGAGAGTTTTCTCATAACAGGTAATGACAAGATAGTCATGCTCCTCAATCGTGCAATGGCCCAGAACAGCCAGGTCCCGCTCTTCCCCGGTTCGAAGCTCGCAGCCTCATTCAGGTTCCGGGGTGAAGATGCCGATTATATCCTGTCTATGGCAGAGCCTGATGGCGGGAAAACAGAAGGTGAAATACAGATGGTTTTTACCTACAAAACAATGGTCAGAGACGGATATATTAACAAAGCCACTGACAATCAGTGGTCATTGACAATGAGTCTTGAGACTCTTTTCAAATTGCTGAGAGACTGAAACAGGAGCATGAATGGTTAAGATAAAATTGATAATATTGGCTCTGCTGGCAGTCTCCTCTGCAATTGAGGCCTCAGGATCATGCGATGTCTATTTCATTACTTATGCCACAAGGGACGGTAATACGGGTCATTCAGGACTGGCGGTGGATAATTATCTCATCTGTGTATATGACAGAGTAGTCAACGGCAAGGTAATTCATGAATATGACACTGTTAAAACAGGAACCCTGGTCTATTTTGACTTCTGGCCTGCGGAGGACCACTTCTCTATCAGAAATGCAGGCAGGAACACTACGGCAAAATACAACAGGCTGCCCGCCGCAAGCTACGACAAACAGATAACCCTGGGTCATATTGTGCGGAATGGTATCCCCCATATTAAAAACTATCCTTGTGATGGTGTCCTGCGTCTCGCTACAAGACCTGCAGAAGACTATGATCTTATCCATTTTATGGACAGTATTGCAGGCCTGGAGCGGCCTTTTAACGTGAGGAGATACAACTGTTCCGACTTTGTACTTGCCGGCGCCTGCTACATTACCGACAGGGAGATCAGGGCAAGAGAATTCATTCCCTTCTCCTTCTCAACAACCCCGAACATGCTTTACAGGAAACTGAGGGAGCTCTCCGGCATTGAAGTTATAGTAGATCCGGGAAACAAGATCAGCGGAGGATTTTTCAGGGAACGCATCCTTGATCTTTTGCTGACAAAAATAAAAATCAAAGAACGTGAAAACCAGGCCCATCTTATGGCCGATAAGAATATCATAAACCCATAAAATGATGAATATGAGTAAATTAACCTTAAGAGTCGTTAAATTC
>JBFYPM010000162.1:0-7879 GCA_041303295.1 Bacteroidales bacterium | reverse complement strand
GGGGAGAGGGATGGACAGTCTTAAGAATGAGGTGCCGGGATGAATCTATTGATTCCCCCTTGTTCTGTGCATAGTTGCCCCACAGCATGAACACCATATTATCCCTGTCGCGGTTTAATGCGCTTATGGCGGCATCAGTGAACCTTTCCCAGCCCTTGTTCTGATGTGACAAAGCCTGGTGGGCTCTGACAGTGAGGATGGCGTTTAGAAGAAGGACCCCCTGCCTGGCCCAGCGCTCGAGGTTGCCCGACTGTGGGACCGGAGTGCCAAGGTCCCTGTTAAGCTCCTTGAAGATATTGACCAGGCTGGGAGGAAAATCTGTCCCGTCGGTGACGGAGAAACATAGTCCGTGAGCCTGGCCTACGTTGTGGTACGGATCCTGGCCGATGATTACAACCTTTACCCTGTCAAAAGGGCAAAGATCAAATGCATTGAAGATCCGCGTGGCAGGAGGGAAGACCTGCATTGTGCGGTACTCCTCCCGTACGAACCCGGTAAGGGCAATGAAATAATCCTTCTCAAACTCTTCACGGAGTTTTTCCTTCCAGCCTTGCTCAATCTTTACATCCATGACTATCCCTATGCTCTCTGTCCTGATAAATATATTGAATTTTTATATACCTCTCCTTGCACCTGAAGCACAGATCAAAAATAAACTATATTAGAGCCTCAAAAAATCAGAGAGATGATAGACCTGCGCAGTGATACAGTAACAAGGCCTTCAGCCGCGATGCTTGAGTTCATGATGAAAGCCAGTGTCGGGGACATGGTCTTTGGTGAGGACCCGTCAGTGAATGAGCTTGAGATGATGGCCGCTGACATGTTCGGCATGGAGGAGGCCATCTATTGTCCTTCAGGAACCATGACCAACCAGATTGCAATCAAAGCGCATACCAGGCCCGGAGACGAGGTCATTTGCAGTCGAATGGCCCATATCTACCAGTTCGAGGGTGGAGGGGTAGCGTTCAACTCCGGCGCTTCAGTGGCACTGATAGACTCGGAAGACGGTACCTTCACAGCGGAGGATGTGAAGCAGCACATAAATAACCCAGAAGACTGGCACAAGGCCTACACAAGACTTGTTGAGGTTGAGAACACCGTCAACAGGGGCGCCGGTTCATGCTGGGATATTGAGGAGCTGAAGCGGATCAGGAAGCTGTGTGACAGCAGGCACCTGGGATATCACCTCGACGGCGCCAGGCTGTTCAACGCCATGGCTGCTGACGGAAGGACGCCTGCTGAATACGGTGCTGTCTTCGACTCCATCTCAATCTGCCTGTCAAAGGGTCTCGGTGCACCTGTCGGCTCCCTGCTTATCGGTAAAAGAGATATTATCAGGCAGGGAATGCGTATCAGAAAAGTCTTCGGAGGAGCCATGAGACAGGCAGGTTATATTGCGGCGGCAGGTATTTATGCCCTGAAGAATAACATATCACGACTCTCCGATGATCACCGCAACGCTGCTGCCCTGGCAGAGGCGTTAAGAGAAAGCAGTCTGACGGAAAGCGTAAATTACGGAGGAACAAACATCGTCATCTTCTCTCTGAAGCCTGTAATAACAGCTGCTGAGTACCTCGAAAAGATTAAGTTACAAGGTATACTTGCCCTTAAGACCGGGGATAGAAGCATAAGGATGGTGACCCATCTCGACTTGAGCGACGGGCAGATAAAAAAGGCATGTGAAGTTCTTGCTACCCTTTGAAGGTGAAATAGATGGCTCCCAGGATGCAGATGAAGGCGAAGAGATGATTGAGCCTGAATGTCTCTGAGCGGAAGAACACCAGGGTAAAGATCACAAAAACAGATATTGATATCACCTCCTGTACGAGCTTGAGCTCGACCAGTGAAAATGGGCCCCCTGTGCCCTGGTATCCGATTCTGTTGGCAGGCACCTGGAAGAAGTATTCAAAAAGTGCAATGCCCCAGCTGGTCAGCACGATCCCCATGAGACCCAGCAATGCATTCTTCGATACGTTCTGGTATTTGAGATGGCCGTACCAGGCTATAGTCATGAATGAATTGGAGACAATCAGCAGCAGTATGGACCAGAGTCCTTTCATAAAACCTTGCGGTAAACCAGCTTGGGGTCTCCGGGTCCGTAGAACTCCCGGAGTGTAGCCTCGAGCTCATATCCATTCTTGAGGTAAAAATGGCGTGTAGGCTCGTAGAGAGGTCTCCCCGAGGTCTCAATCCAGGCAATCTTTCCCCCGACGGACCTGATACGATCTTCGGTCTCCTTCAGTACCACCGAGCCGTAATGTTTACTCCGGTGTTCCTGTTGTATGGCCAGCCAATAGATATCCCAGGAGTGCACTGAAGATGGATTGGGGCCGAAATTGGCAAACCCTATCACCTCGCCCTCTTCCATTAGCCTGACCCAGTAATAGCCGCTCTTCTCTTCGCCCTGTACTAAGGTCTCGTCGGCAAGTGAAAGGGCCACCTCTATCTCAAAATCATAGAAGAACCCTGATGAGGCAAGTATCTTCTCAAATGCAGGCCTGTCGGCCGGGGTTATCTCAAAGGAAATTTCAGGCATGGGGCTGTTTTATCACTTGTTCAGGTCATTAATTATATGCCGGATTACGTCGGCATGGGAGTATCCGGCATGAACTGCAGCTGAGATAAATCCGCTGTCAGGTGATATGCATGGATTGGCATTCACCTCCAGCACATATACGTTTTCATCTGCGTCAACGCGCATGTCAACGCGGGCATAGCCTCTCAGACCGAAGGTATGCCAGCAGGCGAGGACGGCATCCTTAATGTTCTTTCTGAGCCTTTCGCTCAGATCATCCGGGAAATTGCGTCTGCTGTTGTCATACTGGAAGGTATCCTCCTCCCATTTGGCTTTCCAGCTCACGATGCGCGGCATATCATCAGGGTATCCTACGAACGTCATCTCAGCTGGAGGAAGCACCTCCGGACCGTCAGGGCCTGCCTTGACGCTGACATTGAACTCGCGTCCGTCAATGAAGTCCTCAATGAACCAGTGGCGGTCGTTCTTACCCTTCACAATCTCGGGAACGGCACCGTCAAACGTAAAGACTGACTCTTCGGTTATTCCCAGGGAGCCATCTTCCCATACCGGCTTGAGGATGTATTTCCTGCCGCTGACCAGTTGACCGGCCTCCGATACTTTATATCCTCCTGCAACGGGGATGCCATTGGCCTTCATGATGCGGCGGGCAAGCACCTTGCTGCCCGTGATGAATGCAGCCTCCACCGGGCATCCTGTATAGGGGATGTGGTGCATATTCAGCAATGCCGGGATGAAATAAAGTATCTCGGCTTTTTGTCCGAGCGATTCCACAAGGTTGAATACGAACTCATAGTTTTCACCGGCAATCCGGGCTGTCTCACTGAAGAAATCGTCCGTTATGCCTCTGCGCGCCACAATATAACCAAGGGTCTGCAGCGTAGAGTCGATGAAATTGACCTGGTCAAGTACATCCAGCTCGTCAGGAAGCGCATCAGGGGCAGGCTCATTATAGATTATAAGGCATCTTTTCATTGTCATGCGAGTCCGTAGCGATTTTTAGCGGATTCCATTATCCTGGTCATAAGAGTGTCAAAGCTCATTCCGTTGAGTCGTGAGAGCATCGGCAGGTCTGAATGGATGGGGTTCAGGCCGGCAAGAGGATTGGCTTCGATGAAACACATCCTTCCGTTCCTGTCTGCCTTCATGTCTACGCGTCCGGCATCGACAGCATTCAGGGCGCGCCAGGCGCCCAGAGCCACTGCATCGCACTCCTCCCTGATTTCTTCGTCATACACCGTATACCTTACGTAATTTTCATAGTTCTCTTTGACCTCCACGGAGTAGGGAAGGTTATCGCGGCAGATCACCTCCATGCCACCTGTCACCTTCGCCTCTGCGCCACTGCCCGTGACACCCACTGTGAACTCCCTGCCGGGAAGGTACTCCTCAATCAGCACTGGCTGTTGATAGGTGGCAAGCAGCTCAGTCACCAGAGTCACCAGGGAGTCATGATCCCTTACGACACTCCTCGTGGTTATTCCCTTGCCTGTCCCTTCAGCCACCGGTTTCACGAAAAGTGGAAACGCCAGGGCTGAGGCCTGATCAATATCCTTCACCGTGGAGGCTGTGATGCCCGGACAGACCGGCACCCCGGCGGCCTCCACCACCAGTCGCGCCAGGTATTTGTTGAGAGAGACGCCCATAACCACGGGCCCGCTGAAGACATAAGGTATCCTGTATTGGTCGAGCAGTGCCGGAACAGCAGACTCACGTCCGTCGCCATAGAGACCCTCGGCGATATTGAACACCATATCCCATCTTTTCCCGGCAGCAAGCTTCTCTACCAGCTCGAAGAGATTGCCTATGCGTTCGGTCTCATAACCTAGCCGCATAAGAACATCTTCAAGAGCAGCCACTGTCTCCTCCTTGTCGAACTCAGCTGTCTCATCCATGGTATAACCGCGTTCGAGGTACCACGAACGGAGGTCATACGTCAGCCCGATCCTCATCCCTCAGTTACTTTTTGTTGGGGTAAGTGTACTGATTCTTCTTATAGTTTCTGAGAACCCATTTTTCAGGTCCACTCTCCACCACATATGCAGGAAGGATGGGTATCTTTCCGCCACCGCCGGGGGCGTCGACGACGAACTGAGGCACGGCGTAACCACTTGTATGCCCGCGTAGGTTCTCTATTATCTCTATTCCCTTTTCGATGTTGGTCCTGAAGTGGTTTGAGCCGGGTATCAGGTCACACTGGTAGATGTAATAGGGTCTCACACGTACGGTGAGGAGCTTTTGCATGAGGCTCTTCATTGTTACCGGGTCATCATTGATGCCTTTCAGCAACACCGTCTGGCTTCCCAGTGGCATTCCCGCATCGGCAAGCATCTCGCATGCCCTGCGTGTCTCCGGAGTGAGCTCATCAGGGTGGGTGAAGTGCAGGCTCACGAAGACAGGGTGGTATTTCTTAAGCATGGCTACCAGTTGCGGCGTGATCCTCTGCGGCAGGACTGCAGGCACTTTCGTGCCAATCCTCAGTATTTCAATATGTTTGATGGCTCTCAGGTTTGAGAGCAGGTATTCAAGCTTGTTGTCGTTCATAGTCAGAGGATCCCCTCCGCTGATGATGACATCACGTATCTCAGTATGTTCTGAGAGATATCTGAACGCCCTGTCCCATTCACCCTTGGTCAGATGACCGAGCTTGCCCACCGAGTGGGACCTTGTGCAATACCTGCAGTATGAGGAGCAGAACTGGGTAACGGTGAAGAGAGCCCTGTCAGGATAACGGTGAATGATTCCCGGCACCGGACTGCTTCCCATCTCATTCAGTGGGTCAGCCTTTTCAGCCTCGGTGATGATAAGCTCATCACTTGTCGGAATCATCGTCCGTCGCAGGGGAGAACCCGGCTCCGAATCACAGATGAGCGACAGATAGTAGGGAGTGATCCTTAACGGCAGCCTGTTCTTCAGCCCGTGGAGAGTGTTTATCTCGTCTTCAGACAGTGTCATGACACGAGAGAGCGACTCAGCCGTGGTGAAAGAATTGCGCAGTTGCCAGCGCCAGTCATTCCAGGATTCAGCATTTGCAAGAGGGAAGTAGCGGCGTATGAATTCCGAACTCCGGTTGCTAACTAAACGATCGTGGGATCCGATCTGCGGGAAGATCATGGTACCCGCGCCAGGTTCTTCGTCAGAAGAACAGCCCATGAGGCGGTCCTCAACATGAGTAACCGTTGCCTCTTTTCTGTTAGCGTTCATACTTCGGTAAAATGAATTACCTTTTTTTCTGGTTGTTAATTATTCGTTTTAGTTATTAAAAAGTTGCATAAAATTGTCGCTAAGTTATTAAATGCATAACCTGCGATAAATTCGCCGGGCAAAAGATATTAACACGATCATCTCATATGTTAGTGCCTGTTTTTCAGTTTTATAACCTGTCTCAAAACGAGTTATTCACAGGTTGGTTTCAGGTCATAAAATTGATGCCCGGTTTTTGAGGCGCAAACTTAAATCAAAATTTGATATAAGGATATTTTTCAGACATTATTTTCAGGTTATTTTCAACCATCTGATCGCGCTGGGCAGCACACAGTTGAGTGCGTCCTGCGTCCTCAGGTGTATTCATAACATAATCAATCAGTTTCTCTATCGTAGTCGTTGCCACATGCATCCTCGTATCCGAGCTTGCGTAATAAACAAAGACCGTGCCATCATCGCCGGCTATCCAGCCGTTACTGAACACAACGTTTGACACATCACCAACTCTCTCTTCATCAAGCGGTTCCAGGAAGTGGCCCGAGGGTCTTTTTATCACCTTCCATGGCTCTTTCAGGGAAGTCATAAAGATATACAGGGTATATCGTAATCCGGCAGCTGTTCTCCTTACGCCGTGTGCCAGATGGATCCATCCATATTCGGTCTTAAGCGGGGCAGGTCCCTGCCCGTTTTTTACCTCCTTCACTGTGTGGTATTTCCTCGGGTCTACGAGTATCTCGGTGCCAAGTACGGCATGTTCCATGCTGTCACAGAAGCCTGCAGAGATACCGCTGTCTCCGGTCTCGATGAATCCCGATTGCGGTCTTGTGTAGATCATGTATTTTCCTGCTACAAACTCAGGGTGCAGAACGCAGTTCCTCTGCTGTGTGGCGGACGATTTCAGATCGTCAAGCCTCTCCCAGTGTTCCAGGTCCTTTGTCCTGGCAATACCGCAGCTTGCCAGCGCTGCCGAGGAGTCGTCGGGCTTGCTGTTATCCTTTCGCTCTGCGCAAAAGAGGCCGTAGATCCATCCATCCTCATGCCTGGTGAGACGGATATCATATACGTTCATCTCGGGGTCTGAGGTTACAGGCATAGCTATTGGATGGTCGCGGAAGCGCCAGTGGTCAATGCCATTTGGACTTTCGGCTATGGCAAAAAACGATTTGACGTCGAAGCCTTCCGTGCGCACCGCCAGGCAGTACATGCCATTATGTTTTATCGCCCCGGCGTTGAATGTGGTGTTGATGCCCAGCCGCGTCATCAGGTGAGGATTTGTTCTATGATTGAGGTCATACCTCCAGAACACTGGTGCATGGTCACGTGTGAGTACCGGATTGAGATACCTGTCATATATACCGTTCCCGCCATCCTTTTTTTGATTTGGCCTGCTGATGAGCGCGTTATGGTCATCAAACAGCTTCTTTACCCCGGCATCAAACTCCTTCTCGGTCATTTTCCCATATTACTAGTTGCGGAACAAATATAACGGATAACGCAAACCACTGTTCATGATTGTATGTACCCTCCGCAATTGTGCAAACTTTTATAAATTGCAGGCTGACCTATCAGATTACAGACATGAAAAACAGTTCTATTTGCGTCTTATCCTGCCTGTTGCTGCTGGCATCATGCGGAACCACTGCCTCAGACAGTGAATATATGGTTGTGGGATATGTAGCCGGCTTCCGTGGATATGATTTTTCCGGGATCGATGCCGCAAAGCTTACACATATTAATTACGCTTTTGCCAACATCATAGACGGGGAGGTGATGTTCGGAAGCGAAAGGATTGACAATACCGAAATGAACAGTGATGACATCAGGGCGCTTGTGGCGCTGAAGCAGGTCAACCCCGGGCTTAAGGTCCTGGTCTCTGTAGGAGGATGGGGATGGTCAGGCAACTTCTCTGACGCTGCTCTCACCGACTCGTCCCGTAACCGTTTTGCCGCCAGTGCTGCTGCCTTTATCAGGGAACATTGCATTGACGGGATCGACCTCGACTGGGAGTACCCGAACCAGGTGGGGGCAGGCAACATCTACAGGCCTGAAGACGTGCATAACTTCACCCTGATGCTGGAATGTGTCAGGAAACATACAGACTCGCTGGCCGCTGAGCAGGGCCGTAAGGAGCCATACCTG
>JBFYPM010000161.1:0-6226 GCA_041303295.1 Bacteroidales bacterium | reverse complement strand
TATCCGGCCCCAGCATGCTCATCAGCACTCCCGACTGGGTGCTGAATTCAAGTGAAATGCCATTTGAGAGTTCCTTTGAGAGGAGGAACACATGTGGTCCGTGAAAGCTAAGGCACTGGTCCGAGTATTTATAATTCTCCTTACCCGGTATCTGATCAGAATTCGGAGCGTTTACAGGATCTATTTCCCATTGGATGTTATAATCAGGCATTATGAAGCCATCGGCTCTCTCTGCGTGGCGACCGATTATTCTCCCGGTTCCTTTAATACCTGCCCACTTGCCTGTTCCCTGAACCAGTTCAAAGGTTCCTGGTCCTCTGTTACCATCAGGGTAATGAAGTACACTCCAGTTGAGATCACCATCTTTATCGCAGGCTTCGAATATTACCACCTCTTTCAGTTCTTTCCCGGTAGAGTCTGTCAGAATTGAGCCGTGGGCAAAGAATGTGGCATTGAACCATGGACTGCCAGTGTTATCAGTAATTATAACACCATCCTGCGTAAAGGCAGTTATAAAAACATCAGGTTTGATTCTTTTTGTCTTAATCACCTTGCGTGGTCCTGATATATAGTACCCCGAATCACTTTTTTGCTTCGTTTGTGCGGCAGCATCTCCTGTTGAGCATATTACTGAGGTAATGACGCAAAGTATGATAGCAGTAGTCCTATTATGCATAGCAGAGATTTATTTGTTTGTTTGTGGTTCAAGGGTTTTGTCGGGTTTCATAAAGAACCAGGCTGCCACAGCAACGATTGAGAGCCCGGCACAGATAAAAAAGAATGTCTCATGCCCTCCCGTCCATTTGTACATATAGGGGAAGGCTATGATGGTTACAAAGGCGCCGAGGTTTCCGGCCATATTCATGGTTCCCGAAACGGTGGCGGCATTCTCGCGGCCGATATCGATACAGAATGCCCAGGACGGGCTAAGTGTCATGTCGGCACCGAATATGGCCAGAGAAAGGAATATTATCGAGACCTGTGGGCTCTCTGCAAAGACCATCATGATCATTCCTGTTGCTGCAAGGACAAATCCGGTCACTGCAGGTATTCGCCGTGAAAGTGCAAGAGGCACCTTCCGGTAGAGATAATCTACCATTATACCTGAAACCCAGTTGCCAGCTGCACCTGCCAGCAGCGGCGCCATAGCAAAGAAACCGGCTTCAAGACCATCAAGGGCAAAACGGTTCTTAAGATATGGGTACATCCAGGTCAGGGTGAAATAAAAGGTAAAATTACTGCAGATGTACTGCAACATTGTAAGCCACATATTCCCTGACCCGATGATTGTTGAGAATGAAAGTTTTCCTGCCGCAGTCTCGTCCTGCTGCTGCCTGTTCGTAATGATATACTCCTTTTCTTTTTCGCTTATCATTGATGATTCTTCAGGCCTGTTCCTGAAGAGCAGGTACCACAGCGAGGCAAAAATCA
Organism: Bacteroidales bacterium; assembly: GCA_041303295.1. GTDB lineage: Bacteria > Bacteroidota > Bacteroidia > Bacteroidales > VadinHA17 > SR-FBR-E99. The sequence goes on along the minus strand of JBFYPM010000161.1, from coordinate 4,795 downwards.
CACCTGCCACTCCGAGAATTGCAAATGTGTGCCTCCATCCGGTAAGGGTTATCAACCAGGCGATAAGAGGAAGGGCAAAGGCAGCCCCGATCCGAGAACCGGAGAAGTTTATACCCTGTACGATTCCTCTCTCTTTTACAGGAAACCAGGAGTATGTGACTTTGGCAAGGGCCGGGAATGCCCCTGCTTCACCGCCTCCGAACACGAACCTGATGATGAGAAGAGAGGTGTAGTTCCACGCTGCTCCTGTCAATGCGGTAAGCACTGACCAGAGCGAGACAATCCAGGTAATGACGGCACGCGGACCATATTTGTCAGCGAGCTTGCCGGATGGAGTCTGGAAGAGAGCATATCCCAGGGTGAACATTGCCATTATCCAACCGAATTGTGTGGCAGAGAGGCCAAGATCTCCTGAAATATCGTCTTTGGCTACTGAAATTACAGTTCTGTCAATGTATAAAAGTACTGTGAGGAGGAATGATCCCAGCACAAGGAAAATCCTGAATGGCAGTAGTGTCTTTTTCATATCTGTTCCTGGTTCCCGGGTTGGGGTTATTGTGTCAGCTTAAAGATTTTTGATCCGTGCGGAGGGATATCTGTTATCAGCCTGTTCTTTACAGCACCCATCTCTTTTCTCTCCCAGAGGTCGCGAACCCTGTACCTGTTACCCAGTCCTGCTTCACTGAATTCAAACGTGATGCTTCTGGGAAGATCTGAGATATTGAACAGGGCAACATATTTTTCATCTTTCCCCGGTGCATCCGCAATCCATACAACTTCTTCATTTTTATTATACAGTTCCCTGCTGTTGGAACATTGCTGATTGACCTCAATTATTTCCGGGTTGGTGATCAGCTTCAATGTGAAATCATCTGTTGAAGGCAGGTTGCCTCCCAGCATCAATGGTGACCGGAAGATGCTCCATAATGTGAGGAGAGTATAGTGTTCCTCAGGTGTAAACCTGCTTTTACCCTTTGGCGGAAATGGGCCTCTCTGGCGGAGGTCGCCGATGGGAAGCATGTCAGCATCAGGCCAGGAGTCAGGACCCGACATGGAAGCCCAGAGGGCACATCTGCTGAACTGGGCCTTCAGCTTTTTCCAGTCATCCCAGAAATCACCTGATATTCTCCACATCTGTGCAAATTGGGCCATATGTGCCCTGTTTTCATAACTTGTGCCCGGGGACAGACTCAGAACCATCGGTCTGCCGCTTGCGGTTATTGCATTGCTGAAAGCCTCCACCTCGGCTCCCCAGTAAGTATGATTCCCCGTATGTTCGATATCGTCAACTTTGATAAAGTCGACCCCCCATTCAGCGTACAGTTTAACTATTGAATTATAATACTCCCGGGCGCCATTCTTTGACATATCAACCCCATACATCAGGTTAAGCCACTGGCATGTTGAGGTTGTGTCAGCAATCTGATCAGCTGTCGAGCTGTCTGCTCCTAGTATGGGAGATTTTGCCCATACTGCCTGCCTGGGGACTCCCCTCATAACATGTATCCCGAATTTCAGCCCTTTGCTGTGGACATAATCGGCAAGGGGTTTCAGTCCCTGGCCCCCGGCAGAAGATGGAAATTTACGCGGATCAGGCAGCAGTCGCCCCCATTCATCCATTGGCATCCAAGGGACCGGAGCACCCTCATTCTTAAGTCTGAACTGCGGAGGATTATCCTGGGTGCTCCCGGGAGGATGCGGGTAGTACCAGCAATAGTCAAGCACTACATACTCCCATCCGTAATTTTTCAGGTTCAGGCTCATGTAATCGGCATTATCCTTAATATCCTGCTCGGTAGCCGTAGCACCGAAACAGTCATAACTGTTCCAGCCCATTGGAGGGGCAGGTGACAAAGGCCTGACAGGTTCCGGAGGGTCAGTTGTGATATTCATTCCGGTGAGAATGAGAAAAGCGATAGATATTGTTAAATACCTTATGATGGTTCTCATTGACATGGCTCAGTTGCTTTTTTGGATATACATTTCCGGGATACGTTCTTTTATGGATACTGATATCAGGTCCTGCCGTCCTCCCTCATCCTGTCAAGAGCATCCTGGAGGTTGCCGCTGTAAGGGCCTACTTTTTCCATTTTTAGGGAGACGAGGCTGGCAGCAAACTTCAGTGACCAGTCGGCATTTCGGTCAAGCCGTCCGCTGAGGTAAGCAGCAAAAGTAGTATCGCCGCGCCCTGTGCGCCCAACAACTGACCTGTTGGAGAATTTCTCAAATTTGACTTCATCATTAATAACACCCAGCACTCCTTCGCCCTTTGTGATGAGCACTTCCGGGCACCCCCATGATGCTATTTCCTTTGCGGCAGTCTCAATATCATTAGATCCGGTAAGTATCTCACCTTCAACTATATCAAGTTTGACTTTGCTCATCAGTGAGACTATCTCTTTCTTGCGGCTGTCGTCACTGTATACCACCCTCCTGGTTAATGGGTCAGCCTGCCGAACGAAACTCTGCATGTCAACAGAAATATTGTGCCCGTTCTCTTTTAGTCCCGACATAAATTCCATCGGGAATTCACTACTCGATATTCCGGCAAGGTGAACGAAGGTGGAAGTAATTGAAGGAAAATCATTAATCCTGAATTCACCGGCGTTATGTTTAAGTATCATCTCCCTCTCGTCAACATTATCGCCGGGGTGACCCACATACATCCAGCTCGTCTCATCGCTGTATGTTACGAAACAATGTACCCCCACCTCTTTCAGAGCATCAAGGATATGCTCATCTTTTTTCGCCAGCCTGGTCACAAGTGCTACTTTTTTTCCCACGCGGGCAGCCACGGCGGCGCCGCATAATACTGCACTTCCCGGGGCAATATAACCCGGTTTGTTGTAATAGGTCACTTCGTCATAGCACATGTGGCCGATGAAGGTTATGTCATAGTGCATAAATTCTGTTTTTTATTTCAGTTCTTTCTTAATCTGGACAGCGTGTTCGTTGTATGTGTAATAATGATTTCCCGTCTTCTTGTATTCAGAAGTTATGGTTTTACCGCATTCCAGAATAACACGATCTTCATCATTTATCTTCACAGTAAGGTTCAGTGTATTTGTCACTGCAGAGCTCAGGCTGATCCTATCCCTGTCGATTACGACGGTGATCATCTGTCCTTTATAAAAGAAATTATACTTAAGCCTGGTCCATCCTTTTGGCAATACCGGGTTGAATGTCATTATCCCGTTATCAACGCTGAATCCTCCGAATCCGTAGTGCACCACCTGCCATGTACCGCCTGAAGGGGCAATGTGTACGCCGCCGAGCTGGAAGTTCGCTTTCTTAGCCGGGTTTGCACTTTCCAGGTCAATCCGGGCTGAGCGAAGGAAGTACCAGAGGGCACGGTCGATGCGGCCCACCTGGGCTGCAACAATCCCGTAGGCATTAGGACTGTCACCTGAGCCATGTTCAGTCCGGAGGTCATAGTAATCAAAAGTGGCTTTTCTCACTATAGGATGAAATTCATTCCTGAACATCACGAGCATCTGGATGGTATCAGCCTGTTTGATGATCTGTGTATGAACCGCCGGACCAACCGGATAACCAAGGTATTCATCCCGTATAATCCTGCTCCTGAATTCCTCGAGGCTGATATCTTCCAGGTCAAAGTAGCCGTCATGCTGTTCAATTACTTTGGTAACAGGGTCAGCCTCTTTGAGAAACATTTTTTCCTTAATATCCTGCCAGTATTCGATCTCACTCCCTGTGATCCTGTACAGTTCCTTAAACTTCTTTAGTTTTTCAGGTGAGATGGTTTCCATCATTTCGAGGCACTCCAGCGCTTTCTCCACTGAATGCAGCAGCACCCTGTTGGTATAAGCGTTGTTCGCAACTTCCTCATGGTACTCATCAGGGCATGTGGTGTGGAGTATCTCATATCTCTGCTTTGGTACCTTATAATAGACCAGTGAGCTTACAAACCGGGCTGTCAGGAGTGTCATACGGGCTCCGTAATTCTCAATGAAGTCCCAGTCACCCGTCAGATCGTAATACTGCCATACTGCATAAATCACATCTCCGGCGATATGCCACTGGCGATCGCCGAAGTAGTTGCGCATCATACGCCCGCTGTGGATATCCTGCCATACAAATTTCTTTGTGGCTTCTTCACCTGTATCAAGTGATTCCCAGGCGTAGAAAGCGCCTTCAAAACCAAGATCAGATGCCTTTTTGATGGCATATTCGAGGGCATTATAGCGATACATAAGTATATTCCTTGCATAATCAGGGAATACTACAGCGTAGAAAGGAAAGGCATAGGTGTCAACTTCCCAGAAAATGGCACCCTTATATGTGGCATATGAAAGTGACCGGGACGGTATGGCAGCATAATCGAAACCTTTTGGTACAGAGATTAGCAGGATATAGAGATTGTACCGCATGAAAAGCTCTGACTTCTTTACTCTGTTGACGTCAGCATTGAGCTCTTGTTCAAGGTGAGCATCCTCATCTTCAGGTTTAACAAGTCCATATTTAACTTCCCGTTGAACACGGTCACTCAGAAAATCTTTCATCTCTGCCCGGAGATGGTTGTCGATATACTTTTGGTCAGTATCAATTTCAACATTTGCAATTTCCCAGTGTTTTTCCAGCTCGGAGATATGTCTCTTCTTCTCTTCCTCAAAACTAAAAGAGGCTGTAAGGGCGTTTGCCACCGGGTCCATTGAATCACGGCTGGTGAATAGCGTGTGCTGGCTTGTTACGGTAAATGCGACTGTCTTCTTAAGCTTGACAGTGAAGAGTTGTCTTACCTCTTCCGCCCCGGTAGCGATTGTGCTGTCGGCAG
>JBFYPM010000160.1:0-5282 GCA_041303295.1 Bacteroidales bacterium | reverse complement strand
CCGCTGAGGTCAAATTTCCCAAAGGCTTTATGGTTGATCTTTGAGTTGATCTCAAGGATATCAAGGTTTTTACGGATGTCTGCCTTTCTTCCCGAAGCCTGCAGTCCCAAAGCAAACCTGGCTGAAGTGGCTGAATTGACCTTTGTGACCTTGTTGGTATAAGTCATGCCTGAAGTCACATCCAAAACCGAAGATATGTTGTTCTCTCCCCCTTTTGCCCAGTTGGCTATCACCCCCTGCGAGAGCAGGTAGGAGATGTCAGTTCTGAACTTCCACAACTCCGGCTTGATCCTGCTGAGCGCCACCCTTCGCAAGTTCTCCTCCATAGCTGTGGTGACATTTACGCGGGTGTCGGCATACCTGTCGTACCATACCTGCTTCTTAAAAAGTACACCATCCTCTGCCCTGAGTGAGATAGTATTTCTTGAAGGGCTTCCCAGCCAGACAGTCACCGAATCACCTTCCCCATCGGGCAGCCAGAACCTGACAAGGTTATCAGACTGGCTGTTGAGCCACATATCAGATCCCCTGCCATCCTCTCCTGTGATTGTCAACCGCGTGGAGTCGCGCATCTCAAGATACCCTATCAGAGAGGCTACTGCAGCCTCAAGTGAGTCAGTCACATATGGATTCCTGAGATACCTGAATGGAAAATCACTCCTGTAAAGAGAGGCCTCGGGCAAGGTATCTGTTATCACCAGCACAATGGTGTCATGGGTATGGTGAGGCAGCTGTGCCGGAATGAACTCCTTCATCAGAACATATACTGAATCATTCAGCCTCAGTGTGTCATTTTTCATGACAGGACTTGAATCTGCTGAGAGTTTCACCTTCTCGAGCTTCTTTCCGGCTTTAATGAACATCTCCCCTCCATGAGAGTTTCCGGATAGGGTGTCTGCTATGACTGAGTCATGCTGCATGACAGGGAGGATAATCCTTATGGAATCGAAAACGTAGTAGTTTTCAACGGGTATCCTTATCTTATCGAATCCATATCCTGAAAGGTAATTCACCAAAGTGTCAGCCGGAGGTCTGGAGGCAATCCACATCAGGCTCCTGATGGCCTCGCGGAGCGGATCATTGCTCTTTTTCCACATTGGTGCCGATGAATATATCTTATCCAGAAACCTGAGTGAAGCTTCCCGGTCAAGATGAATATCCTGCGGACCGTTAATGTTTGGCACCGGGGCAGCCTTAATGTGTTTCAGCAGGTGTGCCCTGGCTTCCAGAGTATCAGGAGAGACTACCGGCACAGTTACCGGTACATCAACAACCTGTCCGGAGACAATTATGCTTCCCCACAGGCAATAAAAAACCACAAGAATTTGTACGGTTCTCAATCTCATTTCACGATGTTTAAACAATACGGATTGTACCCCAAACGTAAAAAAGTTATCTTTGCAAAAATAGCCCATTTAGATGATTTTCCTTTTTCTATCGGAAAGAAACCGGAAGCTGATCTTCCGGAACATCAAGAACAGGGACGCATTCTGAACCCCCGGGGTTGCATTTCTCAATGCTTTTTCACCCCCACTACTTCCTGTTGTTAAAATTTCTTAATCGTCAATCGCAAATCGCAAATCCTATGAACCTTCCATACTGTGAACCTTTCAAGATAAAGATGGTTGAATCTGTCCGCCAGAGTACGCTTGCCGAGCGTCAGGAATGGATCAGGCAGGCCTCTTACAACCTGTTTAACCTGCGGTCAGAGCAGGTATTCATTGACCTCCTCACCGATTCAGGTACCGGGGCAATGAGCGATAAGCAGTGGGGTGCCATCATGACCGGTGACGAGAGCTACGCCGGAGCATCATCATACTACAATCTAAAGGATGCGATCAGGGACATTACCGGCTTTGAACATTTTCTTCCGACACACCAGGGGCGCGCTGCAGAGAACGTACTCTTCTCGGTGCTGGTTAAGGAGGGCGACGTAATCCCCGGAAACTCTCACTTTGACACCACCAAGGGGCACATTGAATTCCGCAAGGCCAGAGCTGTCGACTGCACTGTATCTTATGCGATGGATATTAAAAACCTTGATCCCTTCAAGGGCAACGTAGATCTTGAAAGGCTTGAGCAGGTGCTGAAAGAGACACCCCATGAGAAGCTGGGATGCATTGTCATGACAGTCACCAACAATACTGCTGGCGGACAGCCAGTCAGTATGGCTAACCTCAGGGGAGTCAGGGAGCTCGCCGACAGGTATAAAGTACTGGTTATTATTGACTCTGCCCGTTTTGCCGAAAACGCCTATTTCATCAGGACCAGGGAAACCGGATACTCAGATAAGTCTGTCAGGGATATTGCCCGTGAGATGTTCTCCTATGCAGATGGCATGACAATGAGTTCAAAGAAAGATGCCATTGTTAACATCGGAGGGTTCATAGGTTTCAGGGACAAGGAGCTGTTTCGCAAGGCATCCACCTTTAATATAATGTTCGAGGGCTTCGTCACCTACGGAGGCATGGCGGGCCGGGACATGAATGCCCTTGCTCAGGGTCTCTACGAGGGCACGGAAATTGACTACCTTGAGTCACGTATCAGCCAGGTGGCCCGTCTGGGAGAAAAGATCTGTGCGGCAGGTGTGCCTGTGCAGGTACCCATAGGCGGCCATGCCATCTTTATCGATGCCGGCAAATTCCTTCCGCAGGTCCCGGCCGGTGAGTTTCCCGCCCAGAGACTGGCGGTGGAGCTGTACCTCGAGGGAGGCATTCGGGGTACGGAGATAGGCACCCTTATGGCAGACCGCGATCCCGTAACCCGCATGAACAGGCACCCGGTACTGGAACTGATCCGCCTGGCCATACCCAGACGGGTGTATACCGACAATCATATGGATTATGTGGCGGCAGCGGTGAGCAACGTATGGGAGAGACGAGACCGTATAACAAGAGGTCTGGTAATCAAATGGGAAGCCCCCATTATGAGGCATTTCACCGTTGAGCTGGACCTTCTCCACTGACATAAAAAGCCTATCTTTGACTCAGGAAAACTAAACCACAATGATAAGATCAATGACCGGCTATGGCAAAGCCATGCTGGAGACACTGCACCGGAAGATCACTGTCGAGATCAAATCACTCAACAGCAAACAGGCTGATATCAACACCAAGATGCCGTGGATCTACAAGGAAAAGGAGCTGGAGATTCGGAACATGGTCATCAGGAGACTAGAGAGGGGCAAGATTGACCTGATGATCTCCTTCGATGCCATGAATGACGAGCCATCACCGGTGATCAACAGTAATATCGTTAAAAACTACTACAGTCAGCTCAGGGCGATAAGCAACGATCTGGGTATCCAAAGCGACAGTGAATTGCTCGGCATTGTTATGCGTCTTCCCGAAACACTCAGGACCGAAAGGGCAGAGCTTACTGAGGAAGAATGGAGCAGGGCAGTAAATCTTATTGACGATGCTCTCTCAATGACCGACCTTTACCGGCTTGAAGAGGGAAGGGCGATGGAGGCTGACCTCTCCAAATCAGTCGCCAGTATCAACCGGTACCTTGAGAACCTCAGCACGGTGGAGGGCGACCGCATGACACGCATGCGAGAGAAACTTACTCTATCCCTGAAGGAGACTGTTGGAACAGAAAACATCGATAAAAATCGCTTTGAACAGGAGCTGATCTTTTACCTTGAGAAGATGGACATAAACGAGGAGAAGGTGCGGCTGAAAAAACACTGTGACTACTTCATTGAGACAATGAACGGCAACGGGCAGAACGGGAAGATGCTCAACTTCATCTCGCAGGAGATGGGGCGTGAGATCAACACAATCGGCTCGAAGGCAAATGACGCTTCAATGCAGAAACTGGTTGTGATGATGAAGGATGAGCTGGAGCGAATAAAGGAACTGACTCTTAATGTGCTCTGACTCTATGAAGGGATTGAAGAACAGCCGGGTCCTGATAATATCCGCTCCTTCCGGGGCAGGCAAGTCAACCCTCGTTAATCATCTTCTAAACGCAGGCCTTCCACTTCTCTTCTCCGTTTCGGCAACAAGCAGAAAACCAAGGGGATGCGAAGTAAACGGCCGTGAATATTATTTCATCACCTCGGCTGAGTTCAGGAGGAAGATCAAAAAGGGAGATTTCATAGAGTGGCAGGAAGTCTATAAGGATCATTATTACGGAACTCTGCGGAGCGAGATAGACCGCATCACCGGAGCAGGGAAGATACCCCTCTTTGACGTAGACGCTGATGGAGGCGTTAACCTGAAGAAGATCTTCGGAAAGGAGGCCATGGCCATCTTTATCATGCCGCCCTCGGTGGAGGAACTGCGTACACGATTGGTGAAGCGCGGGACAGACAGTGCCGATAAGATTGAGATGAGAGTTGACAAGGCAGTCTCCGAGATCCTTCTGGCAGACAGGTTTGACCATGTAATAATCAATGACGGCCTGGAGAATGCCTGCAACGAGATCCTTGAAATAGTTACAGACTTCATTGGGAAGAGGTGATGGAGACTGGATTGTTCTTTGGTTCATTCAATCCTGTACACATAGGCCATATGGCGATAGCCAACTATCTGGCCGAGTACTCATCCCTGGATGAAATTTGGTTTGTAGTCAGTCCACATAACCCTCTGAAAAACAAGGAGACGCTCCTGAAGGACCGCGACCGCCTCTACATGACCGCGCTTGCTATCGGTGACGACTCAAGGTTCAGAGTGTCAGATGTTGAATTCACACTGCCGCAACCCTCATATACGATTGACACGCTGGCCTGGCTGACCGAAAAATATCCTTTGCGCAGGTTCACACTCATAATGGGTGAAGACAACCTGACCACGCTGCACAAGTGGAAGAATGCGGAGGTGCTGGTGAAGCAATATCCGATTATCGTTTATCCCCGCCTCTACCCGGGTAGCAGGAGCGGCAAGAGACTGCAGGAGATACTGTCGATGGCGTTAATAAAGGAGATTGATGCCCCGGTGATGGAGATCTCCGGCACTTTCATCCGCAGGGCAATCAAGGAGGGAAAGGATGTCTCATGGTTCGTACCGGCACCCGTGTGGCGATACATACGGGAGATGCATTTCTATGAGTAGGCAGTCGAAGCCAGTCGGCAGTCGGCAGTCGGCAATCGGCAGTCAAAACCAGCCGGCAGTCAGCAGCCGGCAATCGGCAGTTGACAGTCCTTGTGGACACAAGGTCTTAAGCCTGAAGGTCCTGTGATCGTAATTAGCTTATTGACTGAGGACTGAAGACTGCAGAATGAAGACTGCAGACTGATCTTCAGACTGATCTTCAGACCTGCCGAATGATCTCCATCC
>JBFYPM010000159.1:0-33767 GCA_041303295.1 Bacteroidales bacterium | reverse complement strand
CCGCTGATGAATGACCCCTCCCACAGATCATCACCGGTTCCGCCGCCTGGTAACACCCGGGTCAGCATCGGGACCCTGGCGCTCCAGCCGAAGCGTGTAGCAAAACTGTTGCCCGTATCATCAGACGATGTCAGGTAATAGGTCCATGAATGCCCTCCGCGCTGGTCTGCATTGAAATTGGTGACCCAGTAGTTGTTCATGGGCCATGAATAGACATGAGTTGTCTGAGGCAGGGCTCCCGCCTGGTACCTTCCGGTGTTTATTGCACCGAACTGCATCAGTGGCATCTCGGCGCACCCGAGAACGATCTGCATCTTATGATTGCGCACCGCAGTAAAGTTCTGCACAGTGTACCAGTCGTTCGATGATCCCTTTATCTGATCTTTGCCTGTCTCAATCACGCCGCCGGCCACCTCGGTAAAATGCTTACCGTTCTCCGCAGCAAAGGGAAAGGAGATGTAGAAGCTTTCAGGATCGGTAATACTCTTTTTTACTATTGAGTAAGCCAGATCAACCCGTTTTGTGTGGTTGAAAAGCCTGATTTCAAATGTGAAACCCCTGGGAGCTGTGGCTGTCTCCGTCTCTCCACAGAACCTGATGCTGGTCCAGATATCACCGGCAGTCGTTGATTCAAACCAGACTGTGTCGAGCGATTTCCTCGTAAAATCATTGAGCGCCCTGCTTTCCATCTGCGACCTGTTGCCAAGCTGCTCAAGGATGAACTCACCCATTGAATAAGGAGCCTCCATGTCAATCAGCTCAATAGACAATTCCTTATCAAAGAGCGAAGTGATTGTACCCTCGCAAATATCAGTTTTAAGGCTGAACCACTGGTTCTCCATTTCTTCATTGGATAGGAGGGGTGTACTGTCACCCGCGTCATCCTGCGGCCTGATCAGGTACTTCCTGAAGCCGAATGCCGGCACTTCCTCGAACCATATTGCCCAGTATGTTCCGTCAGACCTGGAAGAGAGAGGCTGGGTAAGAAGCCTGTTCCCTTCCTGGTCGTAAATACCGGCACTCATTCCACGCGGAATAATCTGATGATCAATATAGACCGTGGCCAGGCCGGATCTGTCCCAGCTAAGTGTGTTAAACACTACGAGTGAGGGTTCCGCTTCATTCCTGAAGTAGCTTTGCAGCAGTCCCATTGCTGATTCGCCAAGTGAGGCTGTCCTTCGTGTGGCCTCCCATGCATATGATTCCTTGAGAGCGCGCTGTTCCATCGTCGGCTGGCTGTAGGGCTCACGCACACTCTCAGAATAGCCTGTGGTATGCTCTGTGTAAAAGAGCAGAGCCTCATTGGCCTGGTCAATATCATCTGAGGTCTCCTCTGGCAGTCTTATTCCGGCTACTGCAGCCATTGAGAGAGCTCCGTTATTAGCCAGTAGTGATACGGCGGCACTTCGGGTGGCCGCAACTTCCCTGGCAGATGCCCCGAACCCGTCCGTCCACCAGTCAGGCCAGGCTCCCCTGATGACAGGGAACTCGCTGCCATGGTCCTGCTCCATCGACGTAAAAAATGACCCGGCAGTTGAGGTTGTCAACTGAGGCCATTCAAATATCCCGTTCCACCTGTTGATCATCTCACTCATGGATGTTGAGGGCGGCGAGTTGTCGGTCAGGTACCCTGAGTGCTGTATTGCCATTTCATTGTACGGATAACCTTTCGATCCGAGGCTGATAAGATAATTAAGAAGGTTGTTCCTGAACTTGTCAATATCCCCGGACTGCACCTCCATGACTGTGTTGCCGGTCATATAGTGCTCCGCCCTGAAGGCAAGCATTCTTTTTCCGGAAGGCGACTCCCACCAGAACATCGTCGGCCGGTCAAAGCAGATCAGTGCCCTGTGACCGTGTGTTCCCATGTTGAGGTACTTCACGCCCAGCCCGTCATAATAATCGTTCAGGCACCATCCAATCCCGTTCACATCATTCTGCATGGCCAGAGTGACCTGAATGCCATGCTCCCTGATCCTGCTGACGGCTTTAAGTGATGCTGCAAGTATCTGTTCATCAGGGATCTCGTCAAAGTTGAAATACATTCCCGTTACCTCGATCCTCCCTTCCCTGATACGTCTGATCAACCTGGCGCACTGCTCTTCCGGCCTGCACTTAAGGTATTCGTCTACCGGCCATGATGCCTCGCAGGTCCAGCGGAATTTTGCATTTTCCGGGTAACCTTCAGTGGCATCACAATAGTCCAGGGCATAATCAATGTACCGTAGATGCTCTGCCAGTATCTCCGTTTGTGACCGTGTGTAACCGATGTCTGTGTGCGCATGCTGGATAAAACTGACTCTCCATTTTCTTACCGGCTCAAGCAAGACATTCCTTGTAATACTGAAATCACCGGCGATAACCTTAATTCTGACTCTGGCTGGGTTTTTTACTACAGGGAGCCCGAGGTTGACGGCATTGTATCCGAAGTTCAGCATGGTGGTTTGAATAAGCTTCCCGTCTGCATGGAACAAGGCCTCCTCCCGGTTGCCGAACCAGAATATGCCTGCCTCAACAAGCTGCCTGGGATTGCCATCATTTTTTAGTATGGCAGGAAATGGAATCAGCGTCACACCTGTCTCAACCGGTTTCCGGAAGGTCATATACCATGAACTGAGGTTCGCCGCACTGCCGGTTACCATGATCTTCAGAGACCTGCCTTTCGGCACAATGGCGGATGGCATTCGCAATATCATATATCCGTGATGGTCTCCGTGCTGGTCAGTCATTACAGCCCTGAAGCTTAGTTTTGATCCATTCCCGCCCTCAATATCCCAGGATTTGCGGCCGTCAGTAAAAAAGGAGAGATGGTGTTCTCCATCTACAGCCAGATCCATTCTTGCAGTGCCGGGACCAGACCCCAGGGCCGCAACCCACACAAATGATGCATTTTTTTCCTCAATCCTATCCGGTACAACAGCCGTTTCCCACTCCATCTTATCCTTGCCGCCGGTAGCCCTTACAAGAATGCTCTCACGCAGGCCCGGAATGCATGAGTGGTACTCAAAGTCCAGTCCGGATACCTTTCCTGTAAATCCGTTCAGTATATGATCATCCCCACTGAAGAATGATTGGCTGCTGACTGTTGCCGGTACTGCCGTAAGCAGAAATGCCAGCAAAAGGATAGAATTCTTCATACTGCCTGTCTCTTATTTTACATATGCCAACACTAAAATGGCTTCATATTCTGATAAATTTGTAATCGTAACCCCATTCGCTGCAGCGGGGATGACGAAGGTCTCGGCGTAACTGATCGTATGCCTGAGACCTCTCCGGGTCTCAACACTTATTCTCTCTCCCCCCACCAGGTTCATTACCATACATTTGTTTCCGGTTGTAATATCAATAGATGATCTGAAATTGTACCTCATAACATCATAAAGATGAGTCTCATGGGTGGGCAGGTGCCAGAGCTGCCAGTCCTCTCCTTCATTAACCAACAGAGGTCTGGATTTCAGATAGTCTCTTGCATAATCGCCCTTCCTGTCAAAGTACAGGTTTTCTGCAGCCCTGTCTATATTTAGGGTGCGGGGCCTTCCGTTCAGGTCTGCACGCAGCCAGTCATACACCTTGAATGTAAAAATATAGGGTGTTGTACTTATTTCCAGCACCATGTTATTCTTCCCTGAACCGTGTATTGTCCCGTACGGTATCAGGAAAAGGTCATGTTTTGAAGCTGCCTGTTTCTGAATGTACCGGTCAACCTCAAGAGGTTTGCCTGTGCTGGCGCTAGTCTTCATGGCAGTGATGAATTCATCGGGGTCTGTCTCTTTCTGAAAACCCAGGTACACAATTGCATCATCTTTTGTATCAAGTATATAATACGATTCCTCCTGGGTAAAGGGCTCCCCGAAATGTACCCTGGTGTACTCTGGCCGCGGATGACACTGAACGGAGAGGTTACCGCCGTCAAATGTATCAAGGAAGTCAAACCGTATCGGAAATTCTGTTCCGAACCGTCCGTGGCAGTCTCCCAGTACCTCTTTTGCCCCGATAGACATCAGGCAGTCAAAGGAGACCTCAAGCAGAATGGATGAGCTCTCGAGCAAAAGGCCGTTTTCGGGAGAAATAAGCTCGAAGGACCAGGCGTAGTTCGGTACATCCTGGTTCAGCCCCCGTATGTTATCCCTTATCCATGTTCCGCCCCATGGCCCCGGTTCAAACCAAGGCCTGACCCTGAATAGGTTACAACTCATCTCTTTCAGTGCATCCCTCAGCACCCTGCCTTCCATCCATACCGGTTCACCAGGTCTCTGGGCGTCCACAATTATATCAGTGAGAAGCAATATCTCCTGTTTGTGACGGTTAAGTACCGGCCAGTCGATGAAATATGAAAGCTTATACATTATGCCTGGCCGGAGAGGTCTGGCCATTCCAAGATTGGTAACAGCTCCTGTGCGGGCCCTGTACTGCTGCTCATTCTTCGGCAGGTCAGCATAGACCAGTAACCCCTGCCAGCCAGCCAGCGCTGCCCCGATACCTATGATGATATTTACCCTGTAATCAGGGTCAGGCCTGAGAGCTTTCATCTCCGGCATCCTGAAGAAACTGCCGAGTCCAAGATCGCACCTGGTTCCGAAGAGTGGGTCATTGCCTCCTGCATAAGCCGCAGTCATCTCCCCGATCTCCTGTTCCGGCTTAAGATAATCTGCGGTGCGAAAGCACCTGACAGTCACTCCTTCAGACTCAATGGCGGATAGTACCTGTCGCTCCAGTATGTCCCAAAAGATACCTGCATAACCGTCAAAAATTACCGTGCCTGCTTCAATAATTGCCGGGACAAGGGAATCAAACCCGGCATTGATCTTACTCTCTCCTACGTTAAAGGAGGGGTAAATATCATAGCCGTCACCGACTGACAGTTTCTTCATTGGCAGTGGGTACTGGCCGGAATATTTGAGCTTATCTGCCATTTTTATTCAAAAGGCGAACAGGATTATAGCCCGGATTTCTCTCTTTTAAGGTCCAGGTCGTGAAAATCAAAGCTGAAATCTGTAAGTGGAGAGATGGCCTCCATACTTATCCGTCCCGGTTGTCCATCCCTGTCAAGTGCGAAGACTGCAAATGCGTCCGCATCCATGGACCTGTCATCCCACTTAATGATGAATGTGTTTGCGGTGTAGTGGAACATCTCACCCCTCAGCTTTGGCGACTTCAAAGCCCTGAACCTCAGCCTGCCGTGCTCTTCGTATATGACCACCCTTCCGAACCATTCATCGGTATATGTCCCGGTGAATGCCTGTGTGTCGATTTCCGTGGCCGTCTCCCTTCTTCTGGCCTCAACCGTTGCCCATACCCGGTCAGTGATCTCCCTGGCTTCGGCTTTGTCTTTCATCATCTTCACCTTAAGCATCCCTACCCAGTCATTACCACTGATCCCCAGGTAACCGTCCATGATGGCGTTGGTGATTACCTTATAAGCAGCCTCTTCCTGCTGGTTTGTGAGGACGATGATGCCGAGCCCTTTCTCCGGGAGAAGTGTCACCCTGGTCACGATACCCAAATGTGTTCCGGTGTGATACACCTGCAGATGACCGTTTATGTCAGTCAGGTTCCACCCGAGGCCGTACGCTGCAAAACTTGTCCTGTATGGAGTGTCACCACTGACCGGTTTAATGGTTTGAGGCGTCCACATCTCCCGGTGCGCCTCTTCAGAAAAAATCTGCTTCTCAAGCTTCTGGCCGTACCTGCCATGATTCATCTGGAGCATGGCCCATTTGCTCAGATCCGTTATATTGCTGTAGATGCCGCCCACGGAGTTGTGAATCTTGCCCTCCTGCTTTGCCACTACCTGCAGTTTTCCGTCAACGGGTACATGCGCATCGATGATGTTCGACCGGTCCTTAAGCTTCTTGATTGATGTTGAAGAACCGGCCATCCCCATCGGCACCATAATGTGCGATTCCACGAAATCTTCCCAGCTCATCCCTGAGATACGCGCAACAACCTCACCAGCAACAATGTACAGCAGGTTATCATAGTCATACTTCGTTCTGAATGCCGATGCCTGTTTCAGGTATCTCAGGTTGTGGATTATCTCTGAGGTGGTGAATATTGCTGAATCAGGCCATGACATCAGGTCCCCGGCTCCTTCACCCAGTCCGCTGCGGTGGCTTAGCAGGTCCTTTATGTTGAAATCCTCCGTGACATAAGCATTGTAGAGCCTGAATTCAGGGATGATGTCAATGACCTTCGTCTCCCAGGTAAGCTTTCCTTCATCAATCAGAATACCGAGCGCAGCCACCGTAAATGCCTTTGTGATTGATGCGATGGCAAAAAGTGTATTCACATCTGTCTTCTCATGGGTGGCGATTGACCTCACCCCATATCCCTTCAAGTGGATTATCGAGTCATCCTTAACCACCGCCACGGCGATACCCGGGACACTGAACTCCTTGATCACCCTCTTCGTGAGTCTGTCTATCTGCCTGGGGGAAAGCGGCTGTCCATTTGCGGCGACAACCAGCACAGACAGCAGAAGCAGGGTAACCAATCTTTTCATCTGTTTCACTTTCTCTTCATGCTGAGATCATGGAAGTCATAACTGAAGTCGGTCAGCGGTGAGATGGCCTCCATTGTGAATCCGGCAGCCTTCCCGTCTTTGTCGAGCATAAAGACCGCATAAGCGTCGGCATCCATCGATCTGTCATCCCATTTGACAATAAAGGTGTTGCCGGTGTAATAGAGCATTTCGCCCCTCAGCTTGGGTGATTTGACTGCCCTGAGGCGCAGTTTGCCTCCCTCTTCGGCGATAATTATGTCTCCAAACCAGGCGTCAGTGTAGGTTCCGGCGTAGATTGAATTATTGACGGTGACGGTGGTTTTTAAACGGTTTGCCTCAACCTTTGTCCATATCTCATCGGTTATCTTTTTTGCCTCGGCGCGGTTCCTCTCTGTATTTTCCGTCAGTATCTTAATCCAGTCGTTTCCTGTGACTCCAAGGTAGCCATCCTTGATTGTATTGGTAATGGCTGTGAAGGCAGCGCCTTCCTGCTGATTTGTGAATACAATGATGCCCAGTTTCAGCTCCGGGATTAGTGTCACCTGTGTCACTATGCCGGCCAGTCCGCCCGTGTGCGAGGCCTGCAGGTAGCCGCTGACGTCAGTAAGGCCCCATCCCAGACCGTAACCAGCAAAATGGCTCCTGTAGGGTCCTGGTGATCTGACCGGAATTATCGTCTGCGGCGTCCACATCTCCCGGTGAGTCTTTTCGGAGAGGAGTTGCATGCCCTGGTTTTCACCATATTTGCCTCGGTTGAGCTGCATCATAACCCACTTTGTCATGTCTGCCACACTGCTGATGATACCTCCGGCCGGATTGAGCAGGTCACTTTCATACATTGGCACCACCCGTAGTACACCGTTTACCGGTACATGGGCGTCAATCATATTCGATCTGTCCCTGGCCCTGGCGGGCGAGGCTGATGACCTCTCCATCCCCAGTGGCTGCATAATACGCTCCTCTATGAACTGCTCCCAACTCTGCCCGGAGACCCTCGCCACAACCTCACCGGCTACAAGGTAGAGCAGGTTGTCATAGTCATACTTCGTCCTGAATGAGGAGGTCTGCTTAAGATACCTCAGGTTGTGGATTATTTCTTCTTTAGTGAAGGTTGACGAATCCGGCCACAGCATCAGGTCGCCTGCACCCAGCCCCATACCGCTCCGGTGTGTAAGGAGATCCTTTATGTTGAAGTCTTCTGTGACATATGCATTGTAGAGCCTGAACTCAGGGATGATGTCTATCACCTTCGTCTCCCATCTGAGCTTCCCTTCATCAACAAGAATGCCCAGAGCTGCAGCTGTAAAGGCCTTAGAGTTGGAAGCAATAGCGAACAGGGTGTTCTCATCTGTTTTCTTGCCTGAAATGGTGGAGATGACTCCGTACCCTTTCATGTGCACAATCTTGTCATCCTTGACCACGGCAACGGCGATGCCCGGTACTTCGAAAGCCTCCATCGTCTTCCCGGCAACCTTGTCTATCTGATCCGTCGTGAGGGGTTGCGACCATGCGGTGATGAACATGACCAGCATCAGCGAAAGGGAGATTGTCTTTTTCATAGTCTGAGAAATTTCTTTTATGAGTGAATAAAGTTAGCATAATTGCCGTAAATGACCTGCCCCTGTTGAAAACCGGAGGGTCGCACAACAAAAGTCATGGAACCGGAATCGCCAATTATCCTGCCAACGCAAGATCAAGCATGAACCTCATGATCTAAGAGCATCATACTACGATTGACCTTCGAATGACAGTTTTAATCAATTATTTTTCTCAGCCGGAGATTATACCTGTCGCCGGACCTGAGCATGTAGAAAAGAAAATCTTCTCCTGGAAGTACCTTCAGGTCACTGCCTTCGCGTGACCAGAATGAACCGTCATAGACCAGAACATAACTGGACCCGATCACCTGCATGGTGTCGCGCTGCACCACGACTGCAGTGTTTTCATCCAGCCCTATCCCAAGTAACTCTGGATGTTCACGGAGGATACCGTACATGTCAAACTGCCGGTTTCTGGCAAGTACATGCTGATCTATCGCTATGTTGCTGATGTAGCCGAAGCCCTCCTGATGATCACCCATCATTAACTGGTTATTCTGAGTGTCTCCCCTTGCCAGGAAGGAGCCCTGTATTGTTGCGCCGGCCGAAGAGCCTCCGATAACCCCCCCGCGGTCAAGTACCATCCTGATCATAATCTCGGAACGGGTCCCCTTGTAGGAGTCGACCAGCCTCCATTGACGTCCGCCGCCAAACCACACGCCTGTGGCCTCCTCAAGAGGCCGGGTGAAAAACCTGCTGTCTGCAGTGTCCCTGTTGTCAGTATGCAAAACCGTAACCTTCTCAGCTCCCCGCGACCTGAACATATCACCTGCGCTGTCCGGATAGCTCTCTGCACCTCCAGCAGTGGGGACCAGTACTATCCTGGCAGAATCCCCGCCTGCGAGCTCAATGAAGCGATCAATAATGTCATCTGACAGTCTCCCTCCACCGGCTATTACAAGTGCGCCTGACAACGGCCCTGAGGTCTGACCTCCGGAAGGTGTAATGTCCTGAGCAAGGAGCGGTCCGACTGAGAAGGTAAGGCACAGAATTACTGTTATCAGCTTTTTGAATTTCATTTCCTGGTTGGATGATTTAGGTTTTCTGAAAAATAGGATTCATGAGGCTGCAATGAGAATAAGCATGATAAGCAGCGAGAAGGAATTAATGAGAATGAATGCATTTCTTGATCTGCCTTCAGCATCCGGGACCTTAATGATCCTCGCGAAAGCAGCAATAAAGGCAACATTAAGCACCAGCAGCAAAACTGCAACTGGCACTTCAAAGGGCAGAAACATACCTGCAAGTATCCAGAGCAACAGTGATGAACCTGTAATCCACACCAGCACCAGGCGGTTTATCTGGCCGGTGCTCAATGAACCGTATATTGTCCTGATTCCTGCTCTTTCATATTCACTGCCATATCTCACCAGGAGCAGCCAGAAGTGCGGCATTTGCCAGAGGAACATGAAGAGGGCAAACAGGATAATGACAGTGTCAGTCACTCCACCACCTGCAGCTGTATATCCTATCAGGGGAGGGACGGCGCCCACCAGCGCCCCGGGGATGATGGCAAGAGAGGTAACTTTTTTCAGCCCTGTATATGCAACGTTGTAAAGGATCACATTGGCCAGCCCGAGCATCAAAGGCACGAGACCGCTGAACCCGAGTAAAAGAGAGCCTGAAGCGAGCATAATAACCGCCACCATTGAAGCTGTAACCGGAGTCATACGGCCGGAGGGGAGAGGTCTCCCGGCAGTCCGCGTCATGAGAGCATCACTCGTTCTCTCAGTGTACTGGTTGAGAGCCGCAGCACCGGATGACAGAAGAAAAACGCCGGCGGCAACCACTATCAGGCTGCCTCCGGCATCACCCGCAAAAACAAGGTATCCGGTCACGGCAGAGAAGGCAACGGCCAGTGAGAGCTTCCACTTTGTAAGCTCAGCAATCATGGCGACTGTTGGCCTGTCAGTTGGCATTCTGGCTGATTGTCTTGAGATATTCGGTGATGACAGCTATATTTTCTTCAGTGAGCAGCTCCCTGTATGACTGCATGAGATTCCTGGCATAACCGACCACGATTTCCTTGTTGGGGTCATATATTGAGCTGACTACATACGCTGCATCAGCTGTAACTGTTTTTTCTGTATTACCTTCCATAACAGATCTCTGCGATCCGTAGAATCCTGCCAGTGAGGGACCGACAAGCTTTGTTCCATCAAGGGAGTGACATGCCAGACAGCCTGTTCCGCGCAGCAGTTTAAGTCCTTCGGGTTCAGGAACATATGCAGCCGCAGCAAGTTCCTCGTACCAGGTGTCGAACTCCTCCTGCTCCACTATGCGTGTCTTTGACACCATGGCAGAATGCAGAAGTCCGCAATACTCGGTGCACAATATCTCATAGTCGCCAATGTAGTTTGGAGTGAACCACAGGTAGTTGTCATAACCGGGTATCACATCCTCCTTGACCCTGAATGCCGGGATGAAGAGACTGTGATTGACATCCTCAGATACCAGTTCAAGCTTGACGGGTTTGTTAATCGGCAGCACCAGCTCCTTTGACCTGAGACTATCGTCGTAAATGAATTCCCACTCCCACATCCTGCCGATGGCAGTGATGACCATCGCATCAGCCGGAACCTTGCGCATGGGAGCAAACCCCTTCCACCCGATCCAGAACATAACCATGACAAGAATTAGTGGCACAACAGTCCACAAAATCTCAAGCTTCATGCTGCCGGAGAACTGCTGCGCTTCTTTCCCCTTTTTCCTCGAGAAATGGATCACGGTCCAGATCATGAAGGCAGTTATCCCGATTATGAAAATGAAGGCGATGATAAAGATGAACAGGAATGCCTTGTCTACTCCCTCTGCAAGATTTGATGCCCCGTTAAACATAACTATCCTTATTTATCTGAAGAAATAATCAATGAATGTAATTATAGTAACCAGTGCAAACAACACAAAGACGCCGGCCACCGCCAGTCGGAGAAATCTGTTCTCGAACCTTAGGTGCATGAACTGGGTGAGTACAATGAAAACCTTGACGCATGCAATCAGCAGGGCAACTGCCACGGTCAGTGCTCCGAGGTGGAAACCTGTGACCAATACCGAGATGGTGGTTAGAAACAGCAGTATTACAAGAACTACTGTCAGCGAAGAGTAAGATGAAATATGATTATCGTCGTTTTTCATGTCTCTCTCAGGTTATAAGGTAAAGAAGAGGGAAGAGGAAGATCCATATCAGGTCAACCAGGTGCCAGTAGAGTGCGCTGTTCTCAAGCATAAGGAACCTTTCGCTGTTGACGGCGCCGGATTTTACTTTTACCACGTTGATAGAGAGCAGGATCATCCCTATAAAGACATGCAGGGCATGAAGCCCTGTCATCATGTAGTAGAGTCCGAAAAACAGCAGCTCTCCGTGCGACATGTTTTTAAGTACGGGGGAGCCTGGATAGATTCCGTATTCAAATTTGTGTGACCACTCAAAGTATTTGTTAACCATGAATAAGGCCGCCAGCAGAATGGTAACCAACAAAAGAAAGAGGGTCAGACGTTTGTCTCCTTTCTGTATCGCAGTAAGTGCCATTGCCGCTGTCATACTGCTGACCAGAAGGAAAACGGTGTTCATTGTGCCGATGAAGGCATTCAGTTCCTCGGCCGCAATATGGAAGTCAGCGGAGTATTTTGCCCTGAAGATTGCATAGACGAGGAACAGTCCGCCAAACAGGAAGAGTTCTGTGAACAGGAAAATCCACATTCCCAGTTTTCCTGTCTCGCTGTCAATATGCTCAGTGTGGGTTTGATGAACTGCCATGGATCTATTGCTCTTTGTTCTTTTCCTTTGTGCCGAAGAAATATGGCTTTGTAGTTATCTCGGGGATCTCATCAAAGTTCTCGTGGGGCGGGGGAGAGGGTATCAACCATTCAAGCGTGACGCCATGCCATGGATTCGCCGGTGCTTTGGCCCCGCGCCTGGCGGCAACAACGAGATTGTAAACCATCAGTATAAGTCCGATAAACAGAATGAAGCCTCCTATTGTGGATAACACGTGTCCGGTCTGGAATTGCGGCAGATAGTCGTACGAGCGCCTCGGCATCCCCTGTATCCCTATGATGAATTGCGGGAAGTAGAGCAGGTTGAATCCGACGAAGTTGAATGCCCATGCAATATTTGCCACCCTGTTGTTGTACATCCTGCCGTACATCTTCGGAAACCAGTAGTGTATTGCCGCGAAGAATGAGAACCCCATTCCTCCGAAGATTATATAATGGAAGTGTGCCACAACGAACGCTGTGTCATGGGTCTGAACGTTGGTCGCCAGTGAACCAAGAACAAGACCGGTGAAGCCTCCGATCATGAAGAGAAAAATAAAGGATATGGCATACAGCAGGGGAGGTTTCAGATCTATTGATCCTCCATACATTGTTGATATCCAGTTAAATACCTTTATAGCGCTGGGAATGGCAACAATGAATGTCAGGAAGGAAAAGAACCACCGCGCATAGTAACTCATGCCTGAGGTGAACATATGATGACCCCAGACGAAATAGCCCACAAAGGCTATGGCAAGGCTCGAGATCACTATGGCGCCATACCCGAAGACAGGCTTCTGGCTGAATGTTGGAAAAATCTCAGTGACGACCCCCATTGCGGGCAGAATCATTATATATACTGCCGGATGCGAGTAGATCCAGAAGAGATGCTGGAACAGCACCGGGTCTCCGCCGAGGGCAGGGTCAAAGAACCCTATATTAAGTACTCTTTCAGCTATTACCATCAGCAGTGTGATACCCACAATGGGGGTGGCCAGCACCTGTATCCATGCAGTAGCGTAGAGCGCCCACGGGAATAGTGGCATCCTCAGCCATTTCATTCCCGGAGCCCTCATCCGGTGGATTGTCACAATAAAATTCAACCCGGTGAGAATTGATGAGAATCCCAGGATAAATGCGGCCGTCAGGGCCCAGATGACACTGGTAGCCGACTCCACACTGTAGGGGACATAAAAGGTCCACCCTGTATCAGGCGGGCCACTGCCCATGAACTGTGAAGCAACCCCCAGTAATGCCCCTATCATGTACAGATACCAGGAAAATAGATTCAGTTTCGGGAAAGCCACATCCCTTGCACCGATAAGTATCGGCAGGAAAAAGTTTCCGAATACTGCCGCAAGCCCCGGGATCACAATCACAAAGATCATAATGATCCCATGAATTGTAAACAGCCCGTTATAGGTCTGTGGTTCCATTATGGTACGGCCGGGCGCAATGAGCTCAACACGCATCAGCAACCCCAGAGTGGCTGCTACAAAAAAGAAAAATATAACAGCATATAGGTAGAGCAGTCCTATCCGCTTGTGGTCAGTGCTCAGAAGCCATGACCATATCCCTTTGTGCCTTCCCTGGTATTCCAGGTAACTTACCTCTGCTTCGTTTCCCATATTCAACCGGATTTATTTTTTCCTTCTTTTAATAAGCAGGATAACCATTATAACCACCAGGAAGAAAATGGTGATAAACCCAACTATCCGGGTTACCTGCAGGGTGTATGTCTGACTCGCCGGATTATAGGCAAAACAGTACTCAAGAATGCGGTTGGCCGTTGGCCTGGCTATCCCCTTCTGTGCTTCTATGACGGCCATCTTTAAGTCAAACGGGAGATAGGTCAGGCCGTAAAGGTAGCGGGTTATCTTGCCGGCGGGACTGACAACCATAATAACTGACGGGTGGGCAAAGTCAAGTCCCTGGGGAGTGTATTTATAACCCGCAGCAGCAGTTATGGCGCTTATGTTCTCTTCCGTGCCTGTAAGATAGATCCAGTCCTTCTGGTTCTCCTTGCTTATCCGCTGAACAAAATTCTGCTTCTTCTCCCTGGCCTTTTCCGGAGTGTCACTGGTGTTAAAGCTGATTGTAATGACCTTGTATTCATTGCCCAGGGTCATGTCCATCTTGCTTACCACATCTGCAATACCATCCATCAGGGGGCTGCACAGGTTGGGACAGTCAAAATAGACAAAGCTCATTATCGTTGGCCTGTCTATCATTGACCGGAGGGTGACCTGCTCACTGTTCTCGTTGTAAAACCACAGGTCAAGAGGTATTGTGTCGCCAAGATGCTCCACAACACCTACCTCCACCTCCTTTTGTTTGTATCCTGCGGTTTTAAGATCCTGCGCTTTAACCGCGTAAATGCATAAAAAGAGGAGTATTACTGAAGTTAAATACCTTATTTTCATGTTTTTAATTTTTTGGTTTCATTTTCCCAACAATAACCCGCAATCATAAGTGAACCACCCATCAGCGATATATCCTTAAGCAGGGCTATCAGAATCGGCGTTTTGTCAGAACCGTCCAGAAGGTGCGGTATATGGATAGTCAGGATAAACACGAGCATCAGGCCTGCGAGGGTCAGCGTTGACACCTTGATGTACTTCCTGGTGATGATGCTTATACTGACAACAATCATTATCAGTCCGGTAAGGATTATTGTATAACCTCCCAGGGGGACGAATGATGTCAGCATACCGAGGTAGTAATCCATCATCAGGAAATGGTTAATCCCGAAAACTAAAAAAGGCAGGGCGAAGAGGATCCTGCCGATAGTGGCTAAGTTTTTCATATTGCTTCCTGTTTAGTGGTTGGTTCCTGATCCGAAGCTGGCCGCAGCTTTTCCCTGAGGGCGCTTCCTACTGTATATATGTCACGTAGTTTCAACATAACAATGAAAATAAATCCCCAAACTGCAAGCACCCCGAATCCGTAAGACAGTATTACCCAGACAGGTGCTTTTCTTACACTGTTCCACATTGCTCTTTGTGCCACCAGGCTTTCAGCCCTGTTTTCTACACCGGCCTGAATAACGGTATCCCTTGTCAGTGAGCCGAATACCTCCTCATCTGTGAATCTGGCACTTATACTGACATTGCCTGCAGTGTCTCCCGGCAGGCCCGCCGGAATAACAAATGCAGCAACGCCGTTGTCGTCGGTGAGCTTCTCTTCATCTACCGGGAGAGCCCCGAAATATCGTGAGGCGAACAGCCTTACACCGGCATTGGTAACAGGTACGCTCTTCTCTTCATTTGTTGCTATTGCCCTTACTATTACCTGCCGCTCCGCTTCAAGGTAAGCCATGGAGAGGCTTATCTGGGCTCCAGGATAAGCTGACGAGGTAATGACCTGCATTACCTTCTGCACGTAATCCCTGTTGAAGCTCCGGATATATGAGACAGTTTTCCATATCTCCTCGGCACTCATTACACTGCGGAACGAGGGCATCTGACCTCTTCCCACGGTTACCTTGTGGAAGATCTCCCCGTCACTGTTTCTCTGTATCTTCTCTGTAGCAGGATCTCCCGGTGGCGGCACCAGCGCAATGGAATTGTTCTTTCCCGGCGTCCCGTGACATGACAGGCAGTTTATATTGTACAATCTCTCACCCTCCTTCCTGGTCTCTTCAGTGAAAGGGAATGTGCTCAGCCTGCCTTTACGCTCTTCCGGCACTACCCAATCCTGTCCATTTGAGAGGGAGGGCAGGAGCAAAAGGCACGTAATTACTGGAACAGTATATTTCATAAACCGTATATTTTACTGTTTATCCAAGGGTTTATCTTTCTCATTCCCCTCCTCAGCCATCTCCCATATGGGTATGACCGGGAAAAGTTTTGAAAGGATTGTGATTATGATTAGCACGAGTATGATAGATGCAACCGTAACGGCAATCTCTATGAGGGTAGGCTTGTAGATGACCCATTCAACAGGAACGTTTTGTATCGGCAGGTTGGGGTGGGCCTGCGGTGGGACAACGATTATGTATCTCTTCAGCCATGCACCGCATAGAACAAACAGTGAGATGACAAGCATAGGCAATGGTCTGCGCATTCTCTTGAAAAGCAGAAGGATTACAGGTATGATGAGACCCACCAGCTGAATCCCCCAGAAGAGAGGCGCATAGTGACCGGTAAACAGCTCCCGCAGATGGATGGCATCTCCTGTCTTAAGCTTGTACGCTGGCACAAGAAACTCGTTCAGGTTGAAATAGAAATAGACAATAGAGACAAGTACAAGCACCCTTGCAATCTTATCAAAGGTATCATCGGTAATATATTTCTGCAGCTTATAGTTCACCCGGAAGAAGTAGATGGCGATTATCAGGGCGGCGGTCCCCGAGACAAAAGCCCCGGAGATAAAGTAGGGTCCGAAGATTGTGCTGTCCCACCCGGTCCTGGGGGTGACTGCAAAGAGCCACGATGTCACTGTGTGTATGGCAAAGGCAGTAGGAATTATGAGTATCAGGAGAATACGGATGGCCTGCTTCATTATCCTGTATTGCACCTCATGATGCTCCCACCTGAATGATAGAATATCATAGGCCTTGACAAGGAAGGCGGGCCTGCCTTCCAGCCTGCTCTTTGAGATTGCAAGGTCCGGAACCATCGGAAAGAACCATAGCAAAAGGCTTAGTACAAAGTAGGTGGTCACCACTGTAACGTCCCATAGAATCGGCGACTGTACACGGCCGTACATAAATACATAAGGCAATCGGTCAGGCCGGCCCATATCTGAGATGATTACCAGCCCTGCCACAGCCGCAAAGGCGATGGCAATTATTTCAGCAATGCGCGAAATCGGTTTTACCCACTGATAACCAATGAGTCCCAGGACAGAGCTGATCAGCATTCCCACAAGACTCGTGGCCACAAAGAAAACGAAGTTGGCGATGTACATGCCCCAGCTTGTGAAGTCGCGCATGCCCGTCACCCCCAGTCCCTCGCGTAGCTGGATCACATAAGCGGCCAGGCACAGGAACAGGACGGCGGACAGGAATCCCATCCACAGGATAAAGCTCCTGTTGATCCTGACATTCTTCAGGATATCGGCAGCAATGGAATCGATCTTTCGCTGTTCCCCGGGTGTATTGAAGCGGGTTTCATCCATATCGATGATTGTTTATGCTTTGTCTTCCTTATATTCTTTCTTTTCGCCCTCATCAAACTCGAAAATCCTGTTCCTGGGCGGCAGGTAATAGACCCTCGGTTTCGTTCCAAGCTCGGCCATGAGCCGGTAGGCTCCGCTCGTCTCAAGCAGTTCGCTGAGCCTGACAGTCTCTTTGGTGGTGCCGTTGGTGACAGCATCCTCATTCTCGTCTCCGAAGTAAAAGACGCCGTTGGGGCATGCCGAGACACAGTACGGAAGCATTCCTTCCCTCAGCCTGTCTGCGCTGAAGAGACATTTGGTTACAGTACCCTTCTTTTGCGGCACATTCAGCTCCACATCATATTCCTTATCCTTGTCAGCGTCTGACTGTGTCGGCTCCTGCCAGTGGAAAATCCTGGCGGAGTAGGGGCAGGCAGCTATGCAGAACCGGCATCCGATACACCTCTCATTGTCAATCAGCACAATGCCGTCCTGTCTCTTGAAGGTGGCATCCACGGGACAGACGGAGACACACGGCGGGTTGTCACAGTGCTGACATGGCTTGGGCATGAAAAAGGCAGGCGTATTGACAGACTCCTGCATCACAAGAGTATTGATGTGATATTCATAAGGACGAAGATGGTGGGCGCTCTGGCATGCCTCAACGCATTTCCTGGCATTACGGCATTTTGACAGGTCTATAACCATGACCCACCTGCGGCCGGTGATACCCTCCCTGCCTCTTGTCTGAAGCATCTTAAGGTCAGGCTT
This sequence comes from Bacteroidales bacterium, assembly GCA_041303295.1. Classification (GTDB taxonomy): domain Bacteria; phylum Bacteroidota; class Bacteroidia; order Bacteroidales; family VadinHA17; genus SR-FBR-E99. The sequence goes on along the minus strand of JBFYPM010000159.1, from coordinate 16,040 downwards.
GAAGTCGCGCATCTGCTCAACAGGTATCTCTACCAGCCTGTTGTCTTCGGTGAGCACCCTCACCATACCCTCATTGTGCTTCGCTTTCTCAAAACGGTGTCCGGAATAAATGGCCGCCCCGCCTGTTACAGTAACCGCACCTGCCAGAGTGACCTTCCTGAGAAAATCACGCCTTGAGTTGTCAACTGCCTTTTCAAGATCAGGCCTGCCATTATCCTCACCCTGCTTTTCTTTAGACATAGTTGTCAGCTTGAGGTAAAAAAAGTTGTAGATAGTTATGTCGGTTTATTCAATGCCACCCTCAGTCACAGGGGTAACCTTCACTGCTTTGTAACCAAGTCCGTCAACCGTCTCCTTGATTTTGGCGGTGTCAACCTTACCCTCTTCGTATTCAATGACGGCATTGCCATTAGTGTGAGAGGCGGTTACGGACTTAACCCCGGGTATCTTCTCAAGATTGCTGCAGATTGTGTTCTCACAGCCAGTACAGGTCATACCTTCGATTGAGAGGTTAATTGTTGCAGTTGCTGCAGGTGTTTCAGATGGTTTTTGGCTTTTCCCCCCGCCGCATGATACTGCGAAGATCATGACTGACAGAAGGATACATACTGATAGTTTTGATCTGGTCATATTAGCTCTGGTTAGGTTAGTAAAAGGTAAATCAGGCTCTATAAATATATGAAATTTTATACCAACCCTGTACTATAGAATAAATATCACTTTTGCGGATTTAACAGTGGTGATGGAATAATCAATGCAGACCTGATTCTCCGGGAAATTTTCATCAAATCTTCATAATTCATGTAATAACTTTCCGATTGACAGAAAGTAGAATACACGTTCTTTCTTTCTTTCCATAAGTCCGTTTTAATGCAGCGAAGGCTGCCGGTTCCCCAACCCGGCAGCCTTCCAGTTTTATAGCTGGCAGCAAATGTCAATAATCTCCCGGATGCTTAATTCATAAGCTTCACCTGAAGATAGGTATACATCAGTGCCCGCATCTCTGCCTCCTGGGAGTTGGTTGATGATGCGCCGTGACCGCCCTCAATCGTTTCATGATAGTAAACCGGGTGACCCATATCAATCATCCTGGCCGCCATCTTGCGGGCATGCCCCGGGTGTACCCTGTCATCCCTCGTTGAAGTTATGAAGAGGGGGGTAGGGTACTTCACATCCTTTTTCACATTCTGGTAGGGTGAGTACCTGCTAATGAATTCCCAGTCAGACGGAACGTCGGGGTCACCGTACTCATCCATCCAGCTTGCGCCGGCAAGTAGCTTCGAATATCTCTTCATGTCAAGCAGCGGGGCACCTATGACCACGGCATTCCACAGATCAGGCCTCTGTGTCATAGCCACTCCGGCAAGGAGTCCGCCGTTACTCCATCCGTATGCGCCCATACGTTCCGGTGATGTAATTTTCCTTCTGATCAGATCCTCGGCCACCGCAAAGAAATCATCATAGGCATTCTGCCTCTTTTCACGCAGTGCCGACTGGTGCCATGCAGGGCCGAACTCGCCACCGCCGCGAATGTTGGCGATGACGTAAACACCTCCCTTTTCAATCCAGCCGATGCCTGTGACAGAGCTGTAACCCGGACGGGTAGAACTGTTGAAGCCACCATAACCATACACCAGCGTTGGGTTACTGCCGTCAAGAACCATGTCAGCAGGGTGTACAACGAAGTATGGGATCTTCGTGCCGTCTTTCGAGATGGCCTCATACTGGTCAACATTAACCCCTGAGGCATCAAAATAATCTTTCTGCTTCCTGATGGCTTTGATTTCCTTGCCGTCAGCGTAATAGAGCGTCGTGGGAGTGGCCGGGTTGCTGAAGGTGAAGAACCAGTCGTTCGACTGATCCTCTGAACCGGCAAGACCTATCGTGCCGAACCCCGGAACATCAACCGGTTCTGCCGACCAATTGTCGCCTGCGGTACGATATATAGTAAGCCTGCCCTGGACATTTGCCATTGTGGCTATTACAATAAAATCTCGGGTCGTCATCACCCCTGCAAAGCTTTCCCTCTCACCCGGTGCATAGATAGTCTGCACAACCGGTTTGCCTTCAAGAAAGGAGGGAAGGTCATAACTGACAAGTGTACCCTTAGCAAAGGTCTCCCCATTGACATTCCAGTCTGATTGCAGGTAAAGAAGCATTTTATCCCTGAACATGCCACTTGTCTCAACGTCTTTTTGGATATCAAGCATCTTCAAGCCATCAGGGGTAAACATATACAATTCTGACTCATAAAAGCCCCTGCTCTCATTCACAAACACATATTGCTTCCCGTTGACATCGCTGCCACTTACAAATATTCCCATGTTGGTTGTGTCAGTCTGGTGGATTGTCACTGCTGATGAGGGTTCCTCCCCTCTGTTCCAGAGTTTAGCCACAGCCGGATACCCCGATGAGGTCATTGTACCGTTACCGTAATTTGTAGCGACCAGGATCCGGTTCGCATCTACCCATGCCACGCTGCCCTTGCTCTCAGCGATGCTAAAGCCGCCTTCAACAAACTTCTTTTCAACAGCGTCAAATTCCCTTATGACCACCTCATCCTTGCCACCGTCAGAGAGACGCAGCAGACAGTACCGGTTCTCAGGACTCAGCCAGGCGGCTCCGCCATAAACCCACTTCTTTCCCTCTTCCGCGGACAAAAGATCCAGATCAAGCACCGTCTCCCAGTTTTCTTTTCCTGCCAGGTAGTCCTTCTTCGGCATTCTCCTCCAGAGGCCTCTCTCGTTCTTCCCATCCTGCCACAGGTTATAAGACATCTCTCCTGTGATTCCCGGGTAAATAATCCTCTCGCTGTCATTGAAGACATCAAGGAACCTGTCACGCAGCTCTGTATATACCGGAAGGGTGGTCAGGGCTTCGTCAGAGAGCCGGTTCTGTTCCCTGGCCCAATCGAGAGCCTTCTCGCTCAATACCTCCTCAAGCCAGATATAAGGGTCATTATTCGCTGAATCCCCGATCTTCCTGTCGCGGCAGCCGGGTAGAATAAGTAATAGCATGATAAAAGCTATAAGGTTAGTTAACTGTTTCATCTTTAGAATATTTACGACTTCTTATTAATACATTTATTGTTGCAGCCAGAATAAGTGTTTCCCCGACAATGAAGAGTGGCCATTTGTAATGATCAGGTATGTAGTTTGTTACCATCTCCACCAGCCGTTCTCCTGCTTCCGGTGATCCCTTGGCGGAAAGCACGCCGCTGTCAATTAAAAGCCGGGAGTAATCAACCAGGTATGTGTAGAGAATGACCAGTGCTCCGCTGATTATCAGTATCCAGTCCGAGAAACCTAATCTGACATAGTATCCCTTTTCCTGCCTGCCAATAAAAAGTATGGCCATAAGGATCATTGTCAGTGAGTTGATTACCGGTGCCAGCACCGGTCCCAGCCATGAAACAGGTATCAGGAAGAGCAGGTCCCATGTGAGGAGCGAGGCGGGCCAGCCCAGCAGCAGGTTGAGTGCGACATAATAGAAGATATCCCATATCCCGAAGGCAAAGAGGGCGTAAAAGAGTCGCTGCAGTCCGTTCCTGCCGGCGATTATTCCCACTCCGGCCAGCATCACCAGCGTGGCAGTCTCCCTGATCCATTCTGCCCTCACCAGCTCTGACGACATAAGACGAAGGGGAAATTCAAACCCCTCAGGATAATAGAGTTCCCTGAGGTAGACCACAACTATCGCTTCCAGGAACCCCATCGCAATTGCGAAGATGGCAAGCCATAGGAAACGGCCTTTCCAGTCAAGGTATGTCTGTTTCATGTTTCTCCGAATTTGTGGGGTAAATTACAAAATATAAGGGAAAACGGCTTTTCTTCCTGCCGGGTAATCCGTAAAATGCCCCCTGTACCACCTGTGGTGCGACAGGGCCCTCGGCACCAGGTTGCAGAAGGTCCAGATGAAGAACGACAGTGCCGGGAGTGACCAGCAGAGAATGGCATAGCCGCCCCATTCAACAATCTCACCCAGGAAGTTGGGACAGGAGACTTTTTCAAACAGCCCGCCACGCGGGATCTGGTAACCGTTGCTCTTTTTCTTTCGCAGGTGAATCAGCTTCTCATCCGATGTCATGTTGATTACCATGCCTGTGATGAAGATCACCAGTCCGACGAGGAACCGGGGATCAGTAAGCCATGCGTTACTGAAATGAGTATGGAGTGAACCGGCATAATATCCCAGCAATCCGGCGTTAACAAAATTGAAGAGGACGGCCATCAATGCCACTGCCAGCGGCATCTCCTTGCCCCTGGTCCTGATCCTCAGCGGATAGATGATTGCACGGTTGATGTAATGAGCCAGGTAGAGCCCGGTAATTATCCATACTGTCAGCGTTTTGGGTGCACTCCCGGTGGCAACCAGCAACAGGTAGATCAGAGGAGCCGGTATCTCCATCATAAACCACCCAAGCCTGTCAGGAATTGTAATGCCCCACGTTCTTTTTGAATGCCGCCCAAAGGGAGCGGTGACGAACAGAAGGACCATGAATATGATGAGCGCAATTGCTATCCAGACCCATACAACAAGGTCAAAGGTTGATTTTTCCATCAGATGTAATTATTTTCCCTGAACCACCGGATTGTATCTCTCATTGTCTCTTCAAACGGACGTGACCTGTATCCGAGAACCCTGGTTGCCTTTTCCGCAGAGATATTCCTGTGGCTCTCTTTCAAAGTATCAAGAGACATTGACGTGTAGAGAGGTACTCTTCCTGTGACGGTGGCATGAATATTCAGAAAAGCGGCGCCAACATGTGCCAGCCACCCCGGCAATGTGAGGGCAGGGGCTCTGTGTCCTCCCAGATTTTCAATTGTATGGGCCATCTCTTTCAGACTTTTCCAACTGCCCGCAAGAAGATAACTTTCTCCGGGTACCCCCTTATCAATTGCATTTACTGCAGCAGAACAGACATCCCTGACATCAACCCAATCATATCCTCCCGGTATAAGGCTCGGATTCTGTCCTTTGTAAAACCTGATGACAGCATTACCAAGCAGAGAGGGTTGAAAATCATCAGGCCCCAATATCGCGGTCGGATTAAGTACCACAACCTCCAGCCCGGGAGAAGAGCCTTCGGTCATAATCTTCTGCCCCAATGCTTTTGAGCGGTTATAGGAAACCATGCTCTCCAATTCAAGACCCCTGCTCTCATCAAGTATCTCATCAAAGGGCTCCTGGCTGAAGGCGTGGATTGAGCTGAAGTGGATTATTCTTCTTACTCCTTCAGATCTCGCTGCACTGAGAAGACTTTCACAGCTGCCGGCATTTACTGCCATGCATCTCCGGTCGCTCTTCCGGATGCTGATGCAGGCTGCAAGGTGAAATACCACAGAACATCCTTCACAAAGCTTTTTAAGGTCAGCCAGGCTGGTTACCTCACCTTTTACAAATTCAAGATCAGGATCATCAAGACCCTTTGTACTATTATGTATTAAGGCTCTGACCTTATATCCCCGGTCAGTGAGCATCCTGCAGAGGTTTGTGCCAACATGACCTGAAGCACCGGTGACAGCAACTTTTATCATATGCGAGAAATTCAATCAAAAGTAATTATCATTTTGACATATAAAAGTCTCATTGAGATAGCAGAGCATAATGACCATTAATTTATTCGTTATTTTGTATCAAAATTGTCATGTTACAGATACTGCAAACAGGTATGTTTTTAAAAGGGCTGCATCCGATGAGAGGATTGATTTCAGCAGCGATACTAACGCTATGTGCCAGTGTAACGGCGCAACCGTACGCCATTGGTCACACATCTTCAAAGATGAGAGATACTCACCGGGGGAACAGAAAAATCACGGTTGAAATATATTATCCTGTCAGGAGTGAAAATGCCGGTTCTTACACAGATTATGCCTGCGCCGGGAAATTTCCCGTGATCTGTTTTGCTCACGGATATCAGCATCCCGGGAATGGGTACGGAAACCTGACAGGCTTCCTTGTACCGGAGGGATATATTATGCTCTGCCTCACCACCGCTGAAGGCTTACTTCCCTCTCACAGAAATTATGCTGCCGATCTCAGATTCCTTGCTGATGCAGCTGTGGTACTGGGAAATGACTCCCTGTCGCCTCTTTATGGACTGGTTGACACCCTCTGTTGCCTGATGGGCCACAGCTTGGGCGGCGGAGCAATGTTTCACGCTGCCGCGGATAACAGCGTCATTGATGCAGTGATTGCCCTGACACCCTTTGACACAAGACCGTCAGCCATTGGTGCCGCCGCTGCTGTGACAGCGCCGACACTGGTGATATCAGGAACCAATGATTGTATCACACCTGCCGACAAACACCATCTTCCAATATATGAAGGTTCCGCTGCGCAGGATAAGACATATATCCAGATCATTGGAGGCACTCATTGCAGCATGGGAGAAAGCATCAAATGTATCAAAGCGGAGAGACTTGTGGGATGTGAGCCCGGACTGACCACCGCAGAGCAGACTGCAGTGCTTGCAAGGTATATTATGCCATGGCTCGATTTCTTCGTGAAGGGAGACATGGACCAGGGACGTGTTTTCAATATGACCCTGACCTCTGACGAGGCCGTGACATGGCTGCAGTCGAGGCCGCTGGTCTCAACCATACCTGCGCCCTGAACCCTGAATCCTGAGCCCTCACGCTATGCGGGACTTCGTCGCTCCGCTCCTTGTGTGCCCTGCGCCCAGAGCTACTTCTTCAGGCTGGCTTTAGAAAATATGTGCTCCGGTATCGGAACATTGAATTCAATCTCTTCGATGATGAATTCAGTTCCCTTGCCGTCGCGGAGCATATCCCGGAACAGAATCTTACGCGGGTACCACCTGTTGCCAATCCGCTGAACATCCGACAGCTCTGTTCTCTTAAGCAGCGTGCCGCTCTTGGCAAACATCTCCTCCCTGAGAGGAATGTTCCGCTCCTGGTCAACCCATAACTTCATCCCCTGGTAGGCAATGTCAGGCACAACTGCCTTAAGTTCCACCACCCAGCACTGACGGCCGTCTACCTCTTCTCTACCGGTTACATTTGCATTGTACTGCCGTACAAGACTGTTGTCTTCCATCAGATCCTCGTAGGAGAGATCTGACCCCATCACCGACTGACGCAGCATATGTCCTGCAATCTGAATTATCCGGTCCGTGGAAGGGGAATAGATCCAGAGCTGATCCTCCAGTTTGAGCATCTTCGTTCCCTGCTCACGGGCAGGAAAGAGGTACTCTGTGAACGACTTCTTCTCTCCGGCAGTCCATGTCTTCATCTTCACCGTATGGGTGGTCCTCCGGCCGTAAATGATCATTGAGGAGGTGAAAATCCTGTTCTCTGAGGACATGTTCCCGTCAATTCGTTCGAGCAGTTGTTTTCCGTCCGGGTATTGCGCCGAAACCGTCATCAGGCTGCATGTAAATAGCAAGATCGTTATAAGTTTCTTCATGATTCAAGCTCTTTGAAAAGTTGTGCTGTCTGTCTCTTGTATATGCCTGCTCCTGCAAGCATCGTGCCTATCTGTGTTGAGAGAAATCCGGGTATGAATCCCGCCATCCAGGTCCAGGGTGTGATCTGCGCCCTGAATACCCGGGGCATCATTATTGATGCGTTCTTCATCATCATGCCCAGGTCAACTCCCTTCTCCTGCAGGTAAAAGGCTATCAGCATACCGAAGGCCACCCCGGTAACCGAAGCAAAGAACCCGATGATGAGAGACTCAAGCAGCATGGTTTTGTATACATGACTTTTCTCTTCACCTATTGCCAGTCTCATGCCGAACTCGCCGTACCTTCTCAGTCCTCCCAGGAGTCCGGCATTCCATAATATGAGTGACATGGCGAGAATAAAAACTGCAATGAGAATGTTCTGCAGCTTCCCGGAGTACTCCACCAGGAACCCCATATTGTTCTGCTGCGCAAGTGTCTTCATGACAGGGGAGAACTCATCATCGTCAGAAAAGTATTTATTATTAAACTGCTCACTTACTGCTGAAGCATCCTCGTCCGAATAGACACCAGACCTGAAGAATCCAAGTATCTCGCCGGCAGCATCAGCCATATTGAGGGCCTCCCTGACATCGCTGAGGTCTGCAATCAGCGTGCCTCTGTCAAGCGCCGTGGTCCCGAACTCAACCGTTCCGCTGAGGATGAAGTTATACATCGTGAGCTCACCCAGCATACTGGTTCCCACAAGGGTAAAGGTTTCACCCGGATTTATCCCCAGCTTTCCGGCAAATTCATCACTCAGAAGTGCTTCCTTCCCCGTGACCGGCAGCCTGCCTCTCCTGAGCGAGGAGGGGATGTTCATCCTCTCTTTCTCTTCATTATTACCTGAGAGCAGGTCTATGGCAATACCTATCGCAGGTCCCTGGGCTCTTGTCTCGCCTGTGCTGTCCGGAACGTCGATGAGCCCTGCAAAGTAGATCCGGCTGGCAAAATCCATCTCCGGATATGCTGCTGAGACTGCCTCAAGCAAAGTGTCGGTACCGATTATGGCCAGGTCATTTGGTGTCTGTGCTGCGTTATTCGCATAAGCCTGTGTCATGATCTTGACATGCCCCGAGGAAAACCTTGCGCTGAATTCAATGCTGTTGTTTATCACTCCCGTTATCCAGGCATGGAAGACGACAGTAAGCATAACTCCGATAGTGGTCACCAGAAACGGGAGCAGGCTCCTGTTCCTGTCCCTTATAAGCCCTTTGAAGAGAAATCTTATCATTGCATCCTCCCCCTTAAGGCTTCCGTTGGATTAAGTTTCGCTATCTTCCTGGAGGGCCAGTAGCTGACGATTGTCGTCACAATCATGACTATCAGGACTGTTCCGGCTATGAGTGACAGGCTGTAGACCGGGTAGAGCTTCTCTGCCATCGCAATCCCGAAGTCGCTGCTGCTTACCGGTATTGAAACGCCCTTTATTGCCTGTATTGTCAGCAAAGGAATGCCATACAATGCTCCCACCACAGCCGCCAGCACCGAATGCATGGCACCCTCTGTGGTGAAGAGACCCACCACCTGCCGCCTGGTCATTCCAAGCGCAATATAAGTGCCAATCTCCTTCTGTCTCCTGAAGATCGAGAGAACCTGTGTGTCAAAGACGGCAAGCATGGCCATCATCAGCAGTATTCCCCAGATTATTACTCCAATCATTCCCTTGGCCTTGATTATGTTCTCAATATCTGCCAGAAGCTCCTCCTGCTCTTTTACAACCCATTCTCCACCGGCAGGCAGGGCAACAGCGCTGTTACCCCTGACAAGCAGTGTGGCCTCGCCGGGCATGAGCATCATCTGCTGCAAATCCTCAAGCTGAATCCATACCTGCCCTACATCCACCGATGGGACAGTCGTTTCGAAGACTCCTGCTATCCTCACTTCCGTGGCATCAAAGGTTCCGTTCCTGTCTCTCCACCTGACTGTGACGTAATCGCCCTCGGCAAGGCCCGTACTCTCAGCCATCGATTTTCCTATGATGCCCGGTATGTCACCATCATCCGAGTTGAGCAAACCTGTTGGCAACTTAAGAATCTGCTGCCCCTGAGGGATACCCTTGATGAGCACCGGCTGCATCCTTCCCTGAGGGTAGATCGAACCCTGGGTGATGAGCACCGGGACAAACAGGTTCATTTCTGGTGAATTCCCGGAAGATATCGGCAGTGTGCCATGACTCTCATTAAGCGTAAACGGATCATAAGGATCATAGTTATTGTGCCAGTACTGGCCCTGGCCCACTTCCCACTCTATCATGTCATTCCTTGCCTGGCGGTCCCATCCTTCCAGCAGCCCCTTGGTCCAGATGATGATGATGAAGGAAAAGGAGAGGACTATTACATTGAGCCAGGTCCGAAGACCCGCTCCCAGGAGATTTCTCAGTGCTAGTTTCAATGCAAGCATAACAGTCTCCTCAGGTTAGTTTCTGTCAATGATTTCATCCTTAGCTACTTTGCCGTCGGCCAGCCAGATCTTCCTTCGCACATAACCTATCACTTTTTCGTCATGGGTAGCAAAAAGAAAAGTCGTCTGCAATTCGCGGTTTAGCTTCTCCATTGTCTGGAGGATGTTATGAGAGTTGGCTGCATCAAGATTCGCCGTAGGTTCGTCGGCAAGCACAATGGCAGGTCTCTTGACCATTGCCCGGGCAATTGCCACCCTCTGGCTCTCGCCACCTGAGAGCTGTGAGGGACGAGAGTTGATCTTGTCGGTAAGACCAACCCACTCAAGAGCATCAAGAACCATCCGCCTTCTCTGGCTGTTCTCAATTTTTTGCAGCAGCAGCGGGAACTCCACGTTCTCAAAGACCGTATGTACCTGGAAGAGGTTGTAACTCTGAAAGATGAACCCAAGCTTCGACTTGCGAAGTGAGGCTGACTCCGACGGAGTAAGCTCACCCACGGAATGACCCAGGATCACGGCCCTTCCCTCTGAAGGATTATCAAGTGTGCCTATGATGTTCAAAAGGGTTGTCTTTCCTGAGCCGCTCGGTCCGATTATACCCGCAAACTCTCCCTTCCCGAAAGTGAGGTCAATACCGTTCAGGGCGGTGAACCTGCCGCTTCCCATGGGGAAGTGCTTTTTCAGCCCTTCAATACTTATTATTACTCCGTTTTCCATCTATAGGTTTTTATTTTCTAAATGTCAAGTACCAGCATTAACTGAAAACCTTTTCCGGCAAATGAACTGCCGCCTTCACCGCTGCTGAAGGGTAGGAGCCGGTCAGGGTTCCAGTATGCCATAACGTAGAATGTCAGATAGTCATATTTCAACTGCAGATTCAGAAACCTGAACCACTCTTTGGTGTCATAGTTGTAATAAAGCAGTCCTGAAATATTATGTGAAAGTCCAAGGGGGTAGCTTACCGAAAGGGTGGAATAGTTGCTCTCCACGCTGCTCTGGCTCTCATCAGGCCTGTTTGCATACCTGAAGTACTCGGATGAAACATTCAGCCCTTTGCCAAGAGCGAAGGTGTAATCAATTCCGAGGCTCATGTAACTCTCCCAGCGCGTGGTGAAGGGATTATCCTTTTCATTCAGTTTGCCTGCCAGCTCAAACCATATTCCCGGTCCGATATCCCATTTCCCGTCTGCTGCAAGAAGTTGCTCATTGTACCGGGTGTTCACCGTACCCGGAATCTGAGCCGCCAGCGCTGAATAATCAGCGTCACGATGATGATAGCTCACCGCAAACTCTCCGCCGGGGACAGGTAACTGCACCCTGCCGCCATATTCAGGTATGTTCTCAAGTGATGGGACAACCTCCCAGCCCTTTGTCTTATCATTGCCATATAAGCCCCACAGCCAGATGTTTGCGTTGTTGCTGAAGTAGTACCGGCCAAGCAGTGCGTAGACACCGTCAGTCAGCATGAGCGGATCCCTGAAATCCATCTTGTCAAACCACATCAGTGGCCTGAGAATGTTTGAAGAACCGAAGTTAATCTTCTGAAGTCCTGCCCTGATCTCCAGATGAGACGTGGAATATCTCAGCCACAGGCGGTAAGGATAGAATTTATAATCAGTTGAATCAATGCCGTTGCCGCTGAACCACATGTTACCGAAGGTATTGACAGACAGCTCGGCATCGAACTTGCCTCTCTTGCCTGCTTTGGCCCATGGACTCAAGGTAGGAATGTATCTTATACCGGTTTGCCCTGTAACATCGTCCTGAAAATTCACTCCAAGCCAGGTGCTTACCTGGTTGTCAAAGCTTATTCCGGCTTTCTGTGAAGAGAGGGATAGTGATGTGAATACCAAAACAGCGACTGCAATATGTTTTTTACATTCTGTCATTGGCTACCCGGTCTTCTCTTTCCAACCGCTCTTTTTATAAGTGCGTACAGACTGTACCTGTCCAGGAACCTGCCCATAGTCTTCCCCATAAGAATAAACTCTGAAACCTCTTCCTCCGTGAATTCAAGTCCTCTTTTCCTTTTCAGCTCGTTGAAACGTGCCAGATCCTTTCTCATTGACATCCAGAAGAAGAAGTTCAGAAGTATCATAAAGAGGCCGTAACGCCAGTCGTTGAAATAATACCACAACCAGGCTATCAATATCACATATGCCCCCCAGCGTACAACAAGAACGCTTCCTGTTATGAACCCCAGAACTGCTGCAGCGACATTGGCGAGGATAAGGCCGAACCAGTTGATGATCAGCAGTGCTCCGATGATAGGCGACTCTCCGCGTCCACCCTTGAACCCATACCATACCGGGAGGTTATGTCCGATGACGCCGAACAGCGCCACCAGTAGAAAGTAAGGCTCGGAGGTGAAAAAAAACTTTGCCAGCAGGGTTGGCAGTGCGACTTTTACCATATCAGCCACCGAGGTTATGCATCCGTATTTTGCTCCCAGTTTCTTAGTAACAAGGGTGGCGCTGACAAGATCAGATTCAAATGTCTCATCAGAATGCGGCACGGGCTCAGCAAACGGTTCAATTTTGCTATTTCCGGTGGCTATCAGATATACCAGCCTTGCGGATGACAGGGAACCTATAAGGTATCCCGCAACCGAACATATCACAGATGTGATCAGGGGATGACTCTCCAGGTAAAAAAGTGTCTCATTCATAATCGTGAACCGTAAGAATACCGTTTGATCCGTTAACCGTTACTGTCAGACCGCTGCCAATGGCGCAGGCATTGGATACCGAGACCATTGCAGGGATACCCATCTCCCTGGCTATGATTGAACAGTGCGACAGCATTCCGCCCGTCTCCGACACAATGGCACCTGCCTTTGCAAGAACAGGAGTCCAGCTTACATCTGAAAAGGGTATCAGAACCACGTCGCCCTTCTTTACTTCTTCAAAATCCCGAACGCTCTTCACAACCCTTGTGATCCCGGTATAGCTGCCCTGCGATGTGCCTGTGCCGGATTGATTCCTGCTCTTTCCCGTCTCGGGCAAAGGAGCCTCGTCACCGTAGATCACAACGGGAAGAACAATATCCTTCGTCTGCTCCATCTCGCGTTTCCGGCTTAGGGTAAGAGCCCGGTAGTCTTTTTCACTTCCACTGTCGCGGGAGTTAAAGATCGCTTTTATTTCATCACGGGTCAGATAAAAGATATCATCAGCCTTGTCCAGTATGTCTCTTGTTACCATCTCCTTTCCGGCCAGCAGGAACAACCTGCGGAATAGTCCGTAGCCGTAAATATACAGCGAGCTTATCTGCTCACGATAGACCTTGAACCTTCCAGCCCTGAGATATGCTTTTCTCAATGACCTGGGGACCCTGGCACCTCTCTCCCTGGCGCTGTCAAAAGAATAGAGATCACGGCTCCTTGTCTCCCCGTCGGTGGCAAGGATCATCCTGAAGACAGCCTCCGGGTCTTCCTCCCATTTGGTGTAGGAGAGGTCAGTGCCGCTCTCGCTGAGATGCCCGAAGAGCTCCATGAAATGATCGGCCTTCATGCAGATGTCTGCTGCTTCCGGGACTCTCCTTAAAGCAGCCATGGAGACACATTTCTCCCTGGCTCCCGGAGGCAATGCCTCAATCGCTTCCTTCATCTCCTGCAGAAGCGGGAGTGGTTCATAATCCCTCAGCTGCGGAAAATCCTTCCTGAAATCCAGGAAATCATAATCGAGCCCTGCCTTCTTAAGTTTCTTTCTCAGACCCTTGTGATACATTGTCGTCAGCATCGGGGTGATGATATTCAAGTAGGCAAGCCTGCGCCCGGTTTCAAAGAGGCCTGAGTAAAGATTGTCATAAGTGTCAATGCTGAACTCCTCTTCTATTTTACGGGCATAATTGTGACAGTGAGTTTGCAGCGGTTCATACTCCCTGAGGAAAGTCTTCTCAAAAGCCATCTTTGATCTCAGGAACCTGACTATCCTGAGAGTGTGCCTGAGGGTCCTGAGGCCAGGTTTGAAAGAGTGACCGCCGCTCTCACTTCCGGTCATGAATTTTTCAAGACTGTCGGGTGGCATTCCGAACCGGCTGAGAATCTTTCCCAGCACTGCAATATTAAAATATGCCTGGTAATAAAAAGGTTTGGCCAGATCTTCGGGCCTGGTGTCAAGCGGACCGGTTATCTCTTCCAGCAGGCCTATCCAGGTACTGTTCACCATAGGGATATTCACTGACCAGACAAGTGGCTTGACCTGTCCGGGCAACATCTCTTTGGCCATCTTGCTTGAATATATCTGGATATCATGTCTTGCCGTTATTTGCCTTAACTGGAGATAGTAAAGCTGGGTGCCATCGTAGACCCATTCAATATCTATGTGCTGACCGTAGTAGCGCCTTAGCCTGGCCGTATCTGCCGCCACTTTACTGATTACATGAAACATCCCGTACTGCGCGTTCCCCTCTGAAACGGTCTCCTTCCTGATCCTCCAGCGCATCGGGGTGATCCCCTTCTGTACCAGCTCCTCACCGGCTCCCTCGACAGCCTCAATGACCGTCTCATTCTGGTTGGTGACGGGATTCCTGCTGAAGCTGACCCCTGCAAGACGGGCAGGGATCATCTCCTGGATTATTACTCCGCACCTGACTCCTGACACTCCTGTTTTTTTTACGTAGTCATTGACATTCAGCATAGAGGCCGACTCCCATACTTTAACAACGGCATCCAGTATCTTCTCCTTTCCGGTTACATTGATAAAGGTCTGAAACTGCCCTGCAAAACTGAACTCACTCGAGTCCTCGGCAGAGGTTGATGATCGCACCGCCCATGTCCTGTCAGGAAGGGTTTCCAGTTCCATCCGCAGGTCTTCGAGCAAGGATTTATCCTTTGCCAGGTACATGGCATGAGCCCTGGTGGTGACCAGGAATGTCAAAGGTATCCTGAACCCGTAATGATGCAGGAAGATAAGTGAGTTGGCCTTGTTGCCGGTCTCATCGGCCTTGAGACCGGCTCTCAGTTTCTTTATGAGGGGCTGATGCTTCATATGCGGAGCCTGTAATAAGGTGAGGTCATGGCGTTCACTGTTTGTACTTAAGCATCAGCAGACTGGCATGGTATGAACCTGCAGTAACAAATATAATATTATCAATCTAACTTTCACGAAGTTATCCTTTTTATCATTCCCCTGAAAACCAGTTCGTGCAGAGGCATCACGGAGTACCAGTAGAGCCTTCCTTTCAGCCCCAGAGGCCTGAATGTTGCTGTCTGGATCAGCGTTTCGTTTTCTATCCGGAACTCCAGCCAGGCCTCCCCGGGAAGCTTCATCTCAGCATAAAGCAGCAGCCTTTTTTCTTCTCTGTCAGCATATAGAACCCGCCAGAAATCAAGTGAGTCACCGGGCGAAATATCACTGTTGTTTTTTCTTCCCCTTCGCAGACCCACACCGCCGGAGAGCTTGTCAAGGAATCCCCTTATTCCCCAGAGCCAGTTAGCATAGTACCAGCCTGTAGTGCCTCCTATTGCCCATATCCTGTTCAATACCGCAGCTTCGTCGGTTACCTTTCTTTTCCTGATGTCATGAAAGCAGCCGAAGGTTGGAACCTTCACAAGGTCTGAAAGTCCCCTCTCAAGCTGCGGTCCTGAAAGCGCATCGGTCCAGCTTGAAAAGACCTGCTGGTGCTCAATCCTGTCAAAGGCGCTTCTGACAGCCTCCTCAAAACTGAGCAGCCTGATGCCAAGACTCTTGTGCAGGTCGTTCTCCCTGCATATCACCTCAACCTTCATGCTGTCAACAAGATTGACTGCCAGCTTGTAAGAAGTCGAAGTAACAAAATAGAGCCAGTAGGAGGAGAGCTTGGGTGTCATGACCGGCACTACCCATACTTTTCGCTTCAGGTTCCTGACAGTTGCGAACCTGAGCAGCATCTCCCTGTAAGTCATAATATCCGGTCCGCCGATGTCGAAGTTTCTGTCGAAGGTATCTTCTCTCATCATCACACCGCTGAGGAATTCGACCACGTTGCCGATTGCTATAGGTTGTGATTTCGTATTCAGCCAGCGTGGCGCCACCATTACCGGAAGCTTCTCCACAAGGTCGCGCATTATCTCGAACGAGGCGCTCCCCGAACCAAGAATGATACCCGCCCGGAGAGTTGTCAGATGCCATTTGCCTTTTTCAAGCTCTTCCTCAACTGCCTTTCGCGACCCAAGATGTTTTGACAAACTCTC
>JBFYPM010000158.1:0-9236 GCA_041303295.1 Bacteroidales bacterium | reverse complement strand
CATCGGCAAATGGTTCCCTACGGGAGCCCACAAGGTAGGGGCGGCATACGGATGCCTCACCCCGAGAATTATAACCGGCGGCTTTGACCCCACATGGCAGAAGGCCGTATGGCCCTCGACAGGCAACTACTGCCGGGGTGGCGCTTTTGATTCCAAGCTGATGGGCACCGAATCGGTGGCAATATTACCGGAGGAGATGAGCAATGAGCGCTTTACCTGGCTGCGCGATGAGATAGGTTCAGAGGTGATAGCCACACCTGGTTGTGAATCGAATGTCAAGGAGATTTACGACAAATGCTGGGAGATACGCAGAACACGCCCTGATTGCATAATCTTCAACCAGTTTGATGAGTTTGGCAACAGTGCCTGGCACTATAACGTAACCGGACAAGCCATCGGGGAAGTCTATAACTCCGTAAAGAATGACCGAAGCACACTTTCTGCTTATGTCTCTGCAACAGGGTCAGCAGGCACCATAGCTGCAGGTGATTACCTCAGGACGATAGTACCCGGCATCAAGGTTGTAGCCTCCGAGGCACTCCAGTGCCCCACTCTCCTGATGAACGGCTTTGGCGGCCACAGGATTGAAGGCATCGGAGATAAGCATGTGCCGTGGATTCATAACGTCAGGAACACGGACGTAGTGACAGCCATTGATGATGAAGACTGCATGAGGCTACTGCGGCTCTTCAATGAGAAAAAGGGAGGAGATTACCTGGCTGCGCTGGGTGTCGAAGACGAAGTTGTGCATAACCTCCCTCTGATAGGTATCTCCGGCATCGGCAACCTGCTCTCGGCAATCAAGACAGCAAGGTACTTTGAGATGACGGCTGATGATATCATAATCACCATAGCAACCGACTCCGCGGAGATGTACAGGTCAAGGGTCGATCAATTAAAAAACCAGAGGGGTGAATATGACACGCTGCAGGCCGTGCGTGACTTCGAACAATGCCTGATGGGAGCCCGATGTGACAACATGAAAGAGCTCTCCTACAGGGACAGGAAGGCAATCCACAACCTGAAATACTACACCTGGATCGAACAGCAGGGAAAAGATGTTGAAGAGCTTAACCAGCTCTGGTATGACAGGGATGTGTGGAACACCATGTTCCATCAGTTAGGGCGCTGGGATGAGCTGATCAATGAGTTCAATGCCAGAACCGGACTGCTTGAGAAACTCTGAACAGGAACGGGAAGGAGATGGATAAGAGCAAATTCATGTACAGGTGCACCGACTGCGACAGGGAATACGACAGTGCCGTAACGATGTATCTCTGCCCCACATGCAGCACCGGACAGCTCCCGGATGTCCCTCCGCGCGGGGTGCTGAAGACACTCTATGACTTTGAGGCAATCCGAAATACAATCTCCGGCTTCGCCGGCCTGAAAGAGAAAGGGTTCATCGATCTTATGCCTGTTGACAGCCTGGCATCCCTTCCGCCACTGAGAGTGGGAAACACTCCATTGTATAAGTTAAGAGAGCTTGACGGTAAAAGGCTGCCCTTCCCTCTATACCTCAAGGATGACTCGCAGAACCCCACATGGTCATTCAAGGACAGGGCCTCTGCGCTGGTTTCGGCATATGCCTCAGAGAGACAGCATCGAACCATTATAACAGCTTCCACAGGCAATGCGGGCTCATCCCTTGCGGGCATATGCGCCTCGCAGCACCAGAGAGCAGTGATAGTTGTTCCAGAGACGGCACCACAGGCCAAGCTGACCCAGATTGTCATGTACGGTGCAACGATAGTACCGGTAAAGGGCACCTATGATGAGGCTTTTGACCTGAGTGTGAAGGCCACGGAGACCTTCGGATGGTATAACCGCAACACCGCCTTCAATCCACTTACAATTGAAGGGAAAAAGACAGCATCGTTTGAATTGTTTGAACAGCTTGACAGCATGGTGCCTGACAGAATATTCATCCCGGCAGGTGACGGCGTGATACTGGCAGGTATTTACAAGGGATTTGAAGACCTGCTTCGCCTGGGAATCATTGAAAGAATGCCCGTCATTGTTGCCGTTCAGTCGGAATTGAGTGACAACCTGGTAAGGAATATAACCCGGGATCTATTCACCATCGTGCCCTCTGCAACAGTGGCAGATTCAATCTCCGTTGACATCCCGAGAAACTTCAATATGGCGCGGCAGTTCATCAGGGAGTATAACGGCGAGACACTGACTGTTACCGATGATGCCATAATGAATGCTTCAAAGATTTTGGCCGGGAACACCGGGCTCTTCGCGGAACCGGCGGCAGCGGCAGCTTTTGCCGGATTCCTTTCATACCACAGTGTTGGCCGGATCACATCAGGCTCATCCAATGTCGTTCTGCTTACCGGGGGAGGACTTAAGGACCCGGCGTCAGTCTTCTCACTTATCAGGATGCCCGCTTCAATTTACCCGACAATCGAAAACCTGGAGAGGCTCATACAATGATCACCTATACCCTGAACGGCGTAAGGAGATGTTTTGAGGGTGACCCGGAGGAGTCGCTTCTTGACCACCTCAGGATAGAGAACAGGATTACCTCCGCAAAAGACGGCTGCTCCGGCCAGGGTGTCTGCGGCGCATGTACTGTTGAGATAAACGGCAGGGCGCGTCTGGCGTGCCGCACAAAGATGAAAAGCCTCGAAGGGTCTGAGGTTGTGACTACCGAAGGACTGCCTGAGAAGTTCAGGGAGGTGATCAGCACGAGCTTTGCAATAAAGGGCGCCGTGCAGTGCGGCTTCTGCTCACCGGGGATGATCATGAGGGCAAAGGCTCTCCATAATGTTAATCCGGCACCTTCACGTGCTGAGATTATTAAAGCCCTCTCGCCTAACCTGTGCCGTTGTACGGGATATGTGAAGATTGTTGATGCCGTTGCAGCGGCTTTTACTGAACTGAACGAGGATCGGGAGGTTTTGCACAATGCCCCCGCATTCGACAGTCTGAATATTGCCCCGGCAGCCGAAGCCAGACCACGGTCAGCTAATGCCATGCCCTCAGCGGCGGTCGGCGAGCCATACCCCAAATATATGGCCACCGAAACGGCGTTGGGTGCCAGGGATTTCGTTGACGACATGCACTTCGAAGGCATGGCTCACGGGGCACTGCGCTTCAGCGATCATCCTCGCGCCACGGTTGTCAGGATAGATATCGCAGAAGCAAGGAAGGCCCCGGGGGTTATAAGGATCTTTACCGCCAATGATATCCCGGGTGAGCATAAAACAGGACTGATCTTCCGCGACTGGCCGCTCATGGTGGCTGAAGGAGAGACGACACACTGCCTTGGTGATGTGATGGCAGGCGTGGTGGCAGAGACAGAAGGGATGGCTCGGGCTGCGGCACGACTGATAAAGATTGACTACAGGGTCCTTGAGGCAGTGACCGATATGCATGAGGCTGCCAGGCCGGGCGGTGTTGAGGTCCACAGCGGCCGCTCCAACGTGCTTGAGACATGCAGCATCGGTGCCGGTGACGTGAGGAAGGCATTCAGCGAGGCAGCATGGGTGGCCGCCGGGGTATATGAGACCCAGCGTATTGAACATGCTTTCCTCGAGACCGAAACAGCGATAGCCATGCCTGAAGATGACGGCATCAGGCTCTACAGCCAGGGACAGGGTGCATATGTAGACAGAAATGCTGTCTCGGAGATCCTTGGACTGTCCGCGGAAAAGGTAAGGGTGATACAGGTGCAGAACGGAGGTGGCTTCGGCGGCAAGGAGGATATAACCGTCCAGGGCCATGCCTCTCTCTTTGCCTGGCACCTTAAAAGAGCTGTAAAGGTACACCTGAACAGGGACGAATCAATTATCATGCACCCGAAACGCCATCCTGTATGGATGGATATAAGCCTTGCCTGCGACAGCAACGGAAGATTCACGGCACTCAGGCTTAACGCCCTGGGTGACACCGGTGCCTATGCATCCGTCGGGACAAAGGTGATGGAACGGGTGGTGGGACACGCAACAGGAGCATATTCAGTGACTGCAGTTGATATTAAGGCAGTGACAGTCTACACGAACAATATCCCATCCGGCGCTATGCGAGGCTTCGGCGTGCCGCAGGTGACCTTTGCCATAGAGAGCTGCATAGATGAAATCTGCCGCATGGGCGGCTTCGACCGGTGGCAGATACGATTCGACAATGCCCTCGAAGACGGGAAAAGAACAGCTACAGGCCAACTCCTCAGAGGTGTGGGACTGAAGAAGACACTGCTGGCGGTTAAGAATCAGTTCGCTGCAGCGAAATTCGCAGGCATTGCATGCGGTATAAAGAATACCGGCGTCGGGAATGGCATGACCGACGACAGCGAGGTGCTGGTGGAGATCATTTCAGACAGGAAGGTCATTGTCAGCCACGGCTGGAGCGAGATGGGCCAGGGCATACATACCATGGCCGTGCAGATACTCCACCACGAGACAGGCATCGATCCTGAAGTAATTGAGATGAAAGTGGACACCGCGGCAGGCCTCCCGACAGGCATGACCACTTCCTCGAGAGCTACTGCTCTGATGGGCAATGCTATAATCGACGCCTCATCAAGGCTCAGGGAAGATCTTAAACAGGGTTCACTTCAGCAGCTTGCCGGACGCATTTACCGGGGCAGGTATGTGTGCGACTGGACCTGCAAACCGGGAGAAAAAACAGACGACCCGGCAATCCACTTTGCATATGGGTACGCCACACAGGTGGCAATACTTGACGAGGAGGGTAAAGTCACAAAGATCATTGCAGCCCACGATGCCGGAAAGATAATGAACCGGATGCTCTTTGAGGGACAGATAGAAGGAGCCGTGCATATGGGCTTGGGTTACGCACTGACAGAAGATCTGCCAATGGAGAACGGCAGTCCGGTGAGCCTCAAGTTCAATGACCTGGGATTACTGAGGGCAGACGTTATGCCGGAGATAGAGGTGATAGGCATCGAAGAGAAAGACCCTGTAGGACCCTACGGCGCCAAAGGCATAGGAGAGATAGGGATGGTGCCGACAGCTGCGGCCATAGCTAATGCTCTCTGTGCATACGATGGAATAAGAAGGACAAAACTACCCCTCAGAAGAGAGAGAAAAATCATAAATCAATAAGCTATGAACCTGCTGCTCAGGAACGCGATATACATTGACTGGAAGACGCTCGATTTCAGTAACAAGAATATTATTGTCCGCCCTGATGATGAGACTATTCAGCTGATAAGCAGGGATGATGACGGCATTGTATACCCTGACACCGAGGTGATTGACTGCACTGGTAAGCTTGTGACAAAATCGTTTGCCGTGGGCCATCATCATGCATACTCAGCCCTGGCCAGGGGGATGGGCGCACCAAAGAAAAGCCCCCGTAATTTCCTTGAGATACTTCAGTATGTCTGGTGGACCCTTGACAAACAGCTTGACAAGGAATTAATTGAAATGTCTGCCCTGGTGACTGCCATGGAATGTGCCAGGAACGGTTCTACCTTCGTGATAGATCATCATGCTTCTCCTTTCGCAGTGAGCGGGTCTCTGGGAATCATAGCCGGGGCATTTGAAAAGGTGGGGGTATCGCATCTGCTGTGCTATGAGACCTCCGACCGCGACGGAAAAGTCATTGCCGGAGAGGGACTTGAAGAGACTGAGAGCTATCTTAAGGATCATCAGGGACTGGTGGGGCTCCACGCCTCCTTCACGGTAGGAGATGAGACCCTCGGACGGGCTGTTGAGCTGATGCATAAGTCCGGCAGCGGCATCCACATCCATGTTGCGGAGGATAACCATGACCAGGAACAGTCCGTCTCAGAGCATGGCAAGCGGGTCATTGAACGACTTTCAGATGCAGGTATCCTTGGCTCGGCGAAAAGCATCCTGGTCCACTGTCTCCATCTTGAGGAGAGGGAGAGAGAACTGATAAGAAATTCACCCGCATGGGTGACAGAGAACTGCGAAAGCAACCTCAACAACAGGGTGGGTCATTTCAACGGCGCAGGACTGGGTGAGAATATTATGCTCGGCACAGACGGGATGCACAGCGACATGCTTCAGAGCCTCAGGGCGTCATTCTTTGCCGGGCAGGATCATGACAACATTTCATACGATACGGCTTACCGGCGGTTCAGGAACGTGCACCACTACCTGAATGAGAACGGCTTCAAAGGTGACGGAGACAATAACCTGGTTATCCTGAATTATGGTTCACCCACTCCTGTCACAAAGGAGAACTTCATCGGTCATCTCCTCTTCGGCATTTCTTCACGGCACATAACCGACGTTATATCCGGGGGAAGGCTTATAGTAAGAAAGAGAAAAATCGTCACTGTAGATGAGCAGGCCATCCTCAAGGAATCAAGAAAGCTGGCTGAAAGTTTGTGGCACAAAATCAATCACTATTAGCATCAAGCGATTTTCTCCGGAAAATAAAATAAACCGGTATGCCGGTAAGGATCAGGGTAAGACCTATAAAGGCCTCACGGGGCTGCGTCACTATAGTATTGATAAAGAGACCTATGCAGAATAGCACAAAGATGGCTGTAATGACCGGGTATCCGGGTACTTTGTAAGGACGGTAGGTATCAGGCATCCGTCGGCGGAGGATGAAGACGCCAGTTGCGGTGGCCCCGTAGAAAATATAAACAGCAAATATCAGCATGTCAGTCAGCTGATCGAAGGTGCCTGAAAGCACCAGCACCGATGCCCATATCCCCTGCCATAGCAAAGAGTTACCGGGTACGCTGTGCCTGTTTAGCTTCCCGATACCTGAAAAGAAAAGTTTGTCGCGTGACATGGCGTAATAAGGCCGTGAGCCTGTCAGGATGCTTGCATTGAGGCAGCCGAGGGTTGTCACCAGGATAAGCAGCGATATGAACAGAACCCCGCCTGATCCCCAGAGGCTTCTGATCACCTCAACTGCTGCTATCTGGTTGCCTGCCTCATGCACCTTTATCAGATCGGGAATAGACATTACCCGCATATATGCAAGATTAACGAGGAGGTATATTATGATAACCACAAAGACACCTATGGCAATGCCCTTTGGTATGTTGGCCTTCGCCTCTTTTATCTCCCCTCCGATGAAACCCACTGAGACCCAGCCCTGGTAGGCCCAGAAGGCGGCAAGCATCGCCGTATAAAATGACGATAACGTAACAGTGCCGTTACCCAATTCCCTGAGGTTAATGAAATTGTCGGGCCGGGGAGCCCCATTTGTCAGTCCGGCTATAACGATCACAGCCAACCCTGCGCATACGATGAAAAAGATCGCCTTGCCGGTCCAGGCCCCGCTCCTTAGCCCTGACATGTTGAGCAGTGTCAGCAGTATGATCACAAGGATAGCGGTCAGCTTGATGCCAAAATCCTGGAAAGGGAAAAAAATCCCGCCTATTGTAAAATCATTTAATGAGGGCAGGATTGCCGGTATTGAAATGATACTGTTGAGCGACTGTGTCAGGACGTATGCAAGTGATGAGATGGTCGCTGTCTGGATAACTGCGAACAGAGACCAGCCATAAAGAAATGAAAAGAAACGGTTGTATATTTTCTTCAGGTAAACGAAATCCCCGCCGGTGTCGGCCAGCATCCCTGCCAGTTCGGCGTTGCTGAGTGCACCGAAGAGTGTTATGATCCCTCCCACAATCCATACCAGGAGTATCCATGTCGATGACTGCAGCTCGGCAGCCATCGGGGCAATTTTTTTAAATACTCCCGAACCAATGATATTGGCAATGACAAAAATGATGACATATCCTAATCCGAGTGTCTTGACGAGAGTTCTCTGAGTACTCATAGGGAGGCATTATTGAATATGTGAAGATGCTAAAATAAGCAATAGGTTAGTTTATGCGGCAGGGGAATTTATTTTCACCATGGAAACCCAGTTATCTGTAACTTAAATAATTTCAGTATTTTTATACCGGATTTAATTATCATGAAAGCGATGAAAAGGATAAGATACTGGCTGCCGTTAATTTTACTTGCAGCACTAATTCTTGCCGGGTGCGAGAAGAAGCCTGTACCTGAGGAGGAGGAAGAACAACCACAGGCAACTGCCTTGATTCAGAAAATTAATGGATTTATTAAAGATGCGATGACTGATGTCTATCTCTGGTATGATAAAATGCCGGTCATCGACATAAGATATGAAACCGACCCCAAGGTCTATTTTGATAAACTCCTTTATGATGAAGACAAGTGGTCTTATATAACAGATGACATAACTGCATTTGAAGGAAGTCTCCAGGGAGTTGAAAAAACCTACGGCTACTCTCTTGCATTCGGGAGGTTTGTAGATGGCACCGGCACTCCCACCGGCAATTATTTTGCGATAGTTGAATATGTTTACGCAAATACCCCTGCCGCACAGGCAGATTTTGCAAGAGGTGACCTTATCATAAGGCTTAATGGTGGAAATATTACCGCAGAGAATTACAGAGATCTGTTGTCCGGTACCTCAATTTCGGTCACCAAGGGGATACTGACAAGCCAGGGAATTGCATCCGGTGCAACAGTCGTCCTGGTGGCAGAAGAGCTGAATCTTGATCCGGTTCTCATGTATAAAGTCATTGAACTGGAAGGTCATAAGATCGGGTACCTTGTTTATCTGCAGTTTATCACCAGCTATAACAGCACCAGCCTCAACCTGGCATTGCAGTATTTCAAGGATAACCAGATTACCGACCTGGTGCTTGACCTGCGGTACAATCCCGGTGGTTACACAGCAGCCGCCCAATATCTGACAAGCTCCATCGCACCTCAGAGTGTGGTCGACAATTCTAGTACTCTCGTCACCTATCAATGGAACGACAAGTACCAGGCGTACTGGGTCTCAAATAACAGGCAGGATCAGCTGGTGGTTAATTTCAGTCCGGCTGTGCCTGTTAAACTTGGTCTCGGCAAAGTGCATATCCTGACGGGGAATGGCACTGCCAGTGCCTCGGAGTTGACGATCTGCGGGCTTGAACCTTATATGGATGTCATTACTGTTGGTGATACCACCTATGGAAAATATACTGCCTCTTTCACAATCAAACCGGAAGACCTGTACACCAACGAGGCCGATTACACAGATTTCAAGAACTGGGGAATACAGCCAATAGTAATCCGCTATGCAAACTCACAAGGTATTACAAGCTTCAAGGATGGTTTTGCCCCCGATTTTCGTGTTGAAGATGAGTTATTGCCCGCATTTCCTCTCGGCGATCTGACGGAGCCTCTGCTGAAGAAGGCCGTTGAAGAGATCACAGGCACAACTATTCCCGTCCCGAAAAGTGCTGTGTT